>NZ_FUXI01000045.1 GCF_900167335.1 Pilibacter termitis | reverse complement strand
CGTTGAGCCATTTCTCGCTCACTCATTGCCGTCAAATTCTTCTCCGTGAACAATTCCTCCAAACGCTCGGCTAATCGGTCAGTATCTTTCCAAATACGCTCTGAAAAGTTACTCCCTTTCCAATGCGTTTCAAGAATGTTTTTCACTTCCTTGTTGGGAATATTTTTCGGTGTGTATTCTTCGCCAGTCCACAGTCGAATGGTCGGCTGCACCCCCTCTAATTCTTCCATACTTTCCACGTATGCCCTTTTTGCCGTTCGTGTGAGTAAATCTTCGGTTTTTAGTTTCTCAACGTCTGCGAGCTGTTTGGTGGCGATATATGCTTTGGCTCGCAAAACATCTAAACGAGTAATGCGAGACTTTATCGCCTCCTGTTGTAATCTTTCTCTTGCAACTTTCGCCACTTCTTTATTCTCGCTTTTCGCCAGTCGTGAAAACTCCATGAGTTCCTCGTATGGTACTTTTTGACTCAACACGTTTTTCATGACGTCTTCACTTGCTCCTGTCAAACGTTCAGCACGTCTGAACAATTTTCTAATTTCTTCACGGAAATAATTCTGCGTGCGTAAATATGCACGAATAATCATGTTGCTTGTCTTATCTGCTGAAAGTTTTACCTTTTCTTCGGCAAGAATGGCTCGTTTTTCCCAATAGGTTAATTCATCCTTTTCCTTCATAGCTTATTTCCTCTGGAAATTGCTCGCTCATCAACTTAAACGTTTTTACTAAGGCATTCATCAACACATCATTTTCTTCGGTATGCTCTGCCGTAAGCTCATAATACCCTTCTTTTTCTTTGCCACCTTTCACAACACAATTAACTAGTGAAAAAGCCGTATGTTGAAACAATACAGAAACGCTATTGCACAGTAACGGTTGAGCGTGTCCGTTTGCTTTGATTGTCTTTGCTGTTTTCTGAATCCGAATCATCTTCCTCATCCTTTTCTATATCATCATGACTTGAGCCGATTAGTTCCATTTGTCGCTCCATATTATTCATTTTTTGCTCGTTTAATTGCTCTATCAATTCTTGTGGATTATCAACATCTGGCAACCAACCAAGCGAGTGAATAAGTGGGATAAATTCTTGTGAGTTGTTGATATTCTGAATGATTTCCGATAAATTCACAGGTAAATTGGGTTTCATTTGAATTTTGAGTGTCGACAAATTTAAATTTATACCATTTTTTACGTTCAACACATTCTGCAATAAAATCAAACGCTCCTTGATTCCTTTAATAAAATATCGTTGCTTAATAACTAAAGCGTTCAACATCATGAACACTTTCCATTTCATAGCCTCGCCACTCACATTCCCACTAAATTTCTCATCATTCATATTTGGCACGTAGCTAATTTTGTGAATGTTCTCTTCGATTGACTTCACAAATAACTCCACTTGCGTTTGGTCAAGGGAGTTGGTCAAAAATTCTGTTCGTGCGTTTTCAATCGGTGTTTCAATTGCAATCTGTGTGCTACCTTTTGCGTTTTCAAGTGCATCCACCAATGAATACCCATAGGCAATCAACACAGCATTGATTTGCGTGTCAATATCATTGGAACGGTCGCTTTGCAAATTGTTGTATGCGTCAATGAGTGAAAGAACAGGTTCTGCATCACCGATTTTCTCCTCGTTGTTCCGAAATTCCACCATAGGAACTTCACCAAAATAATGTTGGACTCTTGAAATTTCAACAACGTTTTGAAACTCTAACGATTCGCTCTCGTATGTAATCACTTCGCTTTTCGTGTAAATCTCGACACAATACCCTTTTTCATTCCCGTTTAAATCGTGTTGTTTCACATATCGAACGGCAAATAGTTTGTTTTTGTCCACCGTGTCGTCCGTTACCACAAACGAACCACGAGGGTCAATTTTTGTAATGCAAATTTCTGTTTCTAATTCATCATTCATGTCTTTTCGCATATAGTGCAATTCATTTGAAAAACCAAACACAGACAAATCTTTTTCAAGCTCAATATCATGGCTAACAATGTCCATTTTCTCAAGCATATCTGTGAAAATAGAAATGTCTTGCTCTTGATTTTGTTCCGTATAAGCCACGGGGTTTCCTAAAGCGAAAGCCGTGAACGAGTCAACGATTAACTTAAAATGATTTGTAACAATGTTTGAGCGATACTCCTTATCACGTTCTGTTTTACGTTCCAACACGTCATGTTTACCCTCATAATAATTTGCCAACTTTTCCATTCGGTAAATAGAACTCTGGTGCTGTTGCAAACAAAAAGCCACGACTTCATGCGGTGGCTCTAGTGGATTTTCAATATATTTTCGATTGAGTACAATACTCATCTTTTACCTCCTCAATATCCCTTTCGGTATTTCTCGCACTCGTGCGATACGTCCAACATCTTCTGAAATAGTTTCAGCTATCAAAGTTGTAGCATCAGCTGCATCATCATGTTTATTTTTCCCCTCACGCTGAAATGTATTCATAGCATGAGTATATTCTGGAAAACGTAAATGCCAATCGCTCGGAAAAAATACATTATTTTCAATCCAAGCTGAGTTTGACAAAATACGTGAGATTTTATTGCCAGTTTGTGTAAAATCTTCAAAGTAACAACTGACGAAACCTTTTTCTCTCGTCATTCGCTCTACATTTCGCTTGTAGCCTCGACCACCATTATTTGACTCAATGCGAGCGTGATTGACTTTGTAACGTATAATTTGCATACTTTGAGCTTTTTCCGTCACTTCCATTGGCTCTTTCGTGTAAAGCACATCCAACACATACGCTTGGTGTTCCTTCGTTTCGCCAAACACAATTGAGCAAAGGTAATCTTCTCCCTTGTCTGCCGTATCAGTTACATTCCAAATTTTCGTAAACTCTGGTATTACATCATACGTTTGGAATTTCTGGTACAACTTCCCTTTTATATCAATCGGCTCTTGTTGATAGTTGGCACTTGCAATGTCTACACCCATTGTTTTCACTTTACGTTTATAATCTTGTTTACTCAACACATCTTCACACAACATTGTATCCGTTTCTTTGTCGTATGCTTTCATAGAAATCTGTTTCACTCGGTAATCCGCTTGAGGTAACAATTCCAACGCTCGCCCTGCCAAATCTTGCGAATGCCACCGTGTCATAACAATAATGATTTTCCCACCGCTTTCCACTCGTGAAAGCATAGTATCGGTAAACCAAGACCAATGATTTTCTAACACTTGAGCATTGTTCGCCTCATCTGCCGATTTTATCAAATCGTCCACTATCAAAATATTTGCTCCAAATCCTGTCGCCGTTCCTTTTGGACTTGTTGCCAAATAATTATTATACCCTCCTTTTAAGCTCCACATATTCATAGCACCGTCGCCTTTTTTAATCTCAACGGTTGGAAACATATCTGAAAAAACAGGAATGTTTTCATCTGCTTTGATTTCCATAATCGTATCACGCACGTTTTTTGAAAACTGTGTAGAGAGTGTTTCATTGTACGAACCTATCATGATTTTACGTGTGGGGTCATTTCCTAAAAGCCAACTAGCAAACAGTGAAACTGTTCGGCTCTTGCCATGTCGTGGCGGAGCATTAATAATCAACACATCATGCAAATCATCTACCATAAAATTTTGTAACGACTGGCAAAAATCAATTAAATACTTACGTTCTGGTTTGTAAAAATTAGGAGCAAGTAAGGCACAATAACTCCAAAAATGCACCTCTGCAAAAATCGTTTGTATTTCCTGTTTTTTATCCATTGTCAAACAATCCTTTTGCAATCTCAAGCAATTCATCTGCCGTTTTTTCTTTCAAAGGATTCACAGTATGCGTATGTTCCACCGTGCCACTAATGGTTGTTTCTGTTTTCTCGGAATATAAATTCGCCATTTGTAGAATCATTTTTCTATCTTGGAACCCTTTCTCCGTCAACGCAACTTTATAAGCCATATTCACGACATTGTGTGCTTTTCCTTTCACAAGGTCAAGTGTGATGTCGTTGACCAATTGAACAAATAAAGGTTTTGCCATAGCGTTGTAGTAAGTTTGACGACTTACTTTTGCTTTTTTACATATTTCCTCCACTGTTAACCCTAAAACTTCTGGTTCTACAAGGGTTTCAAGTAACTTTTTCTCTGCTCGTGTAGGCTTATATCTATCAAATTTTGTCAACTTTTCACACCACCTCTCATGCAAAAAAAGTCCAAGCACACGACTTGAACTTCATTTGAAATTTTATCACGCTAATACTATAACACAGAAAAATCAAGATGTATGTAGCATAAATGTTGGCTACATTTTTCTAAATTGAATCATGCGAACCAAGTTGGCATGAACCCTACGAATGTGTTGTTCGGAATAATGTAATTCCATAGCGATTTCGCTTAAAGATAAATTTTCAATGTATCGAAGTCTTAACACTTCATTCTCAAGCCCCTCAAACTTATCAATTAGTTGCAAGACTTCTTTTTTCTGTTTTTCTTTTCGACTCAATGTTTCATTCATTTTTTTCAACGCTTTTCTCAACTCACTTTGTTTTTGTAGTGTTGCATGATAGGTAAAATTCCTTGCCAAATATTTATCCTCATTTGGATTTTCGTGTTGTTCCCATTGTTCGAGTTCCAATTTGGTATATTTGATTTGTAAGTACAAAAACTCTATCTCTGCCACGAGGTCTTTATACTTTTTCAAACATTCAATCATACGACATCTCCTTTAATGCAAAATAGCTACTATCGTCACCTAACTTTCTCCCACCCCCAATCATCACACAGATAAGCCCAGTCAACATTAAGCACTTCACAAATCGTAAGACGTACTTCTGAAGACATCAATGACTTATTTCTTCGTTGTCCTGATATATAATTCTTAGATTTACCAAGCAACAAAGAAAGTTCATAGTTCTTCATTCCAACATCTTTCATTGCTTTATCAATGTTTTCCCAGAAAATCACTTCAAGCGGTCTTAATTGTTCCATGTAAAATCACCTCCTTACATCTTCAATCCAATCAAGAACGAAATTAATAAAAACTAAAACACAAGCAATTATAAATGCAAGACAAAAAATTATGGCGGTTACCATACCAAGACATCTTGCTACATATTCAAGTATTTCTAACATTATTTATACGCTCCTTTTCCTAACACCCGCATAGTTTCTTTATAACCTAATTTTTCAAGCAAAAAGTTTCGTCTTTCTACTTCTGTCATGTTGTCTGAAACTTCTTTTGCGACCAGTCGCCTAATTTTTTTAATTGTTTCTTCTGGAAATGTATCGTCATAAATCAAATCGAAAATTTCAGAAAGGTACATTTCATCAATAATCATCTTTTTAATTGCTCGTTGTGCTTTAGTTGTCGTCAAGTTTACTCACCACTTTCACTTTAGGAAGTTCTCCTAAATGTTTTCTAATTCTTTTCATTTCAACCTTTGTTTTTTTAATAAACTTTTCTACACCAAAATTCTCTATTGTTTCAAACGTTATTTCAGCATATCTAGTAAATTCATATTCATTTAGACAATCAAATGCCATAAATTTTCTAACAATTTGTCCAGTTTTAGGATTTGAAAAGTACATATATTCTTCATCACAAAAACAGCATAATTCTATCTTTCCTTTTTTCATCATGAGTCCAACAAAGGTCTCTGCTAAAAATTTTTCTTTTCCAGTTGCTTTGAAAACAACTGGAAATTCATAAAGTTCCTCTTTTACTTCAATCATTCAAATGCTCCTTTCAACTTTTTAAGTTTTTCTGTTAGATAATCTAAACGTACGCAAAATCCTATTTCTTCTAAAACAATTATTGCAGTGTCAGAAAAAACTTCATTAATCGCTTTTACTATATCTCTTTGCGTGTAAGATTTTTCCATTTCTTCAAGTGGCATAGAACGCAGTCGTTCGTTTTCTTCTTCAAGACTTTGTGCGTATAGTATCCAATCTCTCACTTGTTCTCCAGTTTCATCTATCCATTTAAGCGTTTCATTCATAGGAAATTGTATTTCTTTCATTTCTGGTCTTTTCATCATTTTAAATTCTCCAATTCTAAAATCTATCAATAATTTTTCTTGATAACAATTCTAAAGATATATCTAAGTTATTCTTGCTATAATTATCTACTTCACCATTAATATAATCTTTGTAGTTGTCTAATACTTCATCAATCGCACGTTCAATTTCGCTTTTTTCGTACAAAGCAAAACTTTCTCCAAAAATTTCATCATCTGGGTCGACGTATGAGCTATTTCGACTCATTTCACTTTCTGTATTGAACAATTCGTCAAACTCTTTATCTTTATTTTTTAGATACCAACATTCTTCACCATATTCGCGAAAACTATCATCAAAACTACGAACACCGTATGCACTAATTTTTGCTTTTTTATCAATCATAAGGTTTCTCCTCGATTTCTGCAAAATCTTCTAGTTCTTCAACGTCAATGATAATTTTCACATCATTCTGTTCCAGAGATAAAATGAAAACATCAAAATCGTTCATATACCGCAAAGCCTTTAGCTCTTTTGGAGTTTCATAACTAATGTAAACTTTATCGTCTGAAAAGTAATCACTTGTCGCTACATAAACATTCATATTCTCGTCTTTTTCACAAGTGAAATTGATACCCGTAACCTTATTGCTAAAAGCTCCATTACGCAAAACTTCTAAACTCACTTCAACTTCTTCGTAACTAGGTTCATCATCATAATCAACCTCTAACTCGCTTGTTTCTACATTTTTTGAAACAAACTTCTTATACTCGTTGAATACGTCTGATAACTTAATTTCTTTTATTTCAACTGGTATCATTAGTTTTTTAAAGTTTTCTATCAGTTTTTTATGAGGAAGTGCATTTTGCTTTAAAATTTCTTGCAAAACTTCATCAAGAGTTACAATGTATTTTGAATAATCATAGCTATCAATTGCAGGAAGTAAAACTGATTTTATCTTTTCCTCAATCGATACATGAACGTCTCCCCAACGGAACAGACCTTGCACAATGTCTTTAATTGCTTTCTCGAATTGCTCTGATACAATTTCCTCTATTTTTCCGCTATTTAAATTTTTTTCAATTGCTTTTTGTATTTGTTTTTCCATTTTGTTTTTTCCTACTTTCTTTTTATCCATTTTTATACATTGGCAAAAGTTTCTTTTCCTTCTTACTCCAGACTCGCTTTACACCGTCTACCTCTACAATCTCAATATTTTCGTATTCGTACATAGTGTTAGCTTTTTTCATGTTATCTTCTGCAATTTTCTTCTTTCTACTCATGCTACACACCTACAATTTCTGCGATTTTTTCAACGCAATCATCAAGTAATTGCTCAATTTTTTTCAGTTGCTCACGATTGGCTTGTTCCTCGTAATAAAGCAAATCGTCAATGCTCGCTTTTAATTCACTATTTTTATAATCGTTCATTTCAAATCATCCTTTCAAGCACAAAATGCCCTCGCAAATAAAATTGCCTCACATTCATCCTCGCCAACGTCCAAATCGTACAATTCTTTCACTTTTTTTATCGCCTCCTCTTTCACATCCGCTCTTTTTTTATTCTTAATGCCCACTCGTTTTCGCCATTCTGGTGCTTTTACGCTATTTACAAAATACCCTTTTTCAGTCAAACAAAGCCTAAGCACTCCATGAAGTGCCGCTAACACCTCGAACACGACAGGATTTTTCTGAAATTGCACCCCCTCGATAAACACAAACGTCACATCATGCACACTGCATAATTTGATTATTTTCTTAATCATCTCAATGCTACGCTCATCCGTTGTGCCAAATGGTTTGATGAAACCGTGGGAAACGAGTTTCCCCGTTTCCTGTTCCATTACACACCAACCAGTGCAAGTAGTAGACTGGTCAAATGCAATTAATTTTGTCATAATGCCCTCCACTTTTTCGTCCTACGCTCACAAGCACTCATCACATCAAACATATTGCCAATAATAATCAACTTATTTTTCGCCCTCGTTGCTGCAACATATGCAAGATTTTGTGAGTCGATATTTGACGGCTTGTAAGCCACTACTCCCCACTCACTCCCTTGCGATTTATGAATGGTCAAAGCGTATGCTAAATCAAAGTTATACTCTAGCTCTTGCCAATTTTGAAAAATAAGCTCCTCGCCAGTTTTCAAATTTTTCGCTTTTCCTTCGCCAACAAGCTCGAACATCTGCCCATTAAAGAACCGATTTCTCTTATTCGTCTTCGCTACAATCTTATCGCCAACTTTGAATTTCTCAGAAATAGTCGAAGTACCATTTTCATTCAAGAAATTTTGAGCGTATTCATTCGCTTTCGTCACATCTGCGTTGCGAAACGTCAAAACAATTTCCGCTCCTTTTTCGTAAGCAGTCTCCACACTATCCACAAATTCAACGTCTTTATACGTTTCTTCGTCATAAATGAAACCGTCCATAATGTCGTTGCCAAAATTGACAATGCTTACTGCCTCACTTCTCAAATTCTCTTTTAGTTCGACTGTTGGCAAAATCTCTTGCAACTCCTCAAATGGTCTTCCGTACTCTATCGGAGGTAACTGGTTTTTATCCCCAATGAAAATGATGTTGTTTGCGTGTTTGTAAAATTCACGCATAACTTTCACAAATAGCTCGGTCGAAAGCATACCACTTTCATCTACAACAATCGTGTCGCAATCATTCGCATTATGAACCCAAGAGTGAATGGTTTGCGAACGTTTCCCGTTTTTCAATTTTTCGTCAATCGCCTCACGTGCTTTATGCGTTGGTGTAAGCACAACGACAGCACCTTTGATATTATCAACAATTTCTGCCGTCACATAACTTTTACCAGTACCTGCTCCACCAATAATGCAAGAAAAGTTTTTGGATAATGCCACATGAAATGCCTCTGTTTGCTCTTTGTTCAAATTGGACGGTGCAACAACTTCCAATTCTCTATCACTCAATTCTTCCTGCATTTTTTTAAGATATTCTTTCTTCTGCAACGTTTCAATTGTCGTAATATCATCATTTGCCCCCTCATAATGATTAACAATCTCAATGCCCATATCTTTAAGCTGAATAGTGGAATAGCTGTCATAATTTCGGATAACATCACTTTCTATCTCGTCTTTTTTCAACGTGTTCATTTTCGCTTTTACAAGTAACGGAATCTCCGCCTCCTCCAGCTCTTTTTGAGTCCACTTGATATTGTTTTTATCCAAAAATTTCTTTGCATTTACAATTGCATATCCGCTCAATTCCATTACTACTAAAAATGGATTGAGTTTTTCTAGCAATTGCTCAAAGTATTCTATCGCATTGTAACTACTCTCACTTTTTTCGTATCCGTAATGATTTTTGGCGAAAGAGTACGTGTAGGTACTCTCAATATTCTCCGCCATAGCCTGTGTTAAATTAAGCATTTCTAAAAATCAACTTCCTTTCTTTTTCGTCTATTCCGTCCGCCTCTGCCTGTATTTTCACTTCGTCTAACAATTGTTGTGCCTCGCTATGCCATTCTTTAAACTCGTCACTCTCCAGCGTGTCTCGCAAGAACAGGTAAATTTTCCTGTACGTGTTATTTCTCGCACCTTTCGGAACACCATGTTTCAATGCCTCGTCAAGTAAATTTGCACTCTCGTGATTGAACTCACGCAATGATTTCAATTCACCATTTCGCTCTACTGGAAAATCAATCACCTTACTTTTCCGCATTTCTTTTTGTTCTTTTTCGTATTTCGCATTTTGCAACAATATTTCAGATTTCACTCTATGCCCATTGTGAATCACCACATCTTCTGCTTTCAGTGGCAACCCCATAAGCTGATTTAACTTCTTGCTTGCCTCGTCAATCTCAATACGCAACATCTTTCCAAGCTGTTCGATTACGCTCCTATACTCTCGCTTATCCAATTCTCTGTCACTCATCAGCAAGAGCCGCCAACGTTTTTCCCCGTTAAAATAATGTTTCGCAGTTGGATAAATCACACCAAACAACCCTCTATCACTCAAACGAGACTGTATTTCTTCCAGCTCATACTCTTTATCGTCAATATCCAAAGTTAAAATGAACCTTCCGCCACTGAAATTTTCATCACTTCGCAAAGAATCTTCAAACACTCCGTTGATAAAATACATTGCTCTCGCACGCTTAAACTCTTTATATTCGCTCGCACTTCTAAATGTTTCGTCTATCGCAAAATACTTCATCATTTCTTCAGAAACCAGCTCTTGCAATGTCGTTTCTGCCTCTCTCGCCAATTTACGTTTGACAAATCCATGCTGTAAGCCAATGTGCAAAGATTGCTCCATTATTTCATTCGTGCTTGCTTGCAATTCTTCTTCTTCACGCTTTTCTTTTTCAAATTCAATCGCAAGTTCTTTTTCGTACTGCTCTTTCTCACTTACGAACTCATGACCACTCCATTCAAGAGATTCAACAGGAACGACAAACAACTTTCCAGCTATTCCTAAAGAACGAAAACATTTATTTGTCGAGAATTGTGAAATACCAAGTTCTTCTACTTTCAATATTTTTTCGACAATCGCCTTACTTCCAGCCAAACGTCTAAATTCCATAGGTTTGAAATAATAGACTCCTTTTTCCTCGTCCAATACTCCAGATTTTGAGTTTTTCAATTTCGCCAAAAAATCAACAACATCTTCATCTGTTTCGTTCACAAACTCATACTTCACAAATTTTTGGCACTTATGCGGCTCAGTCTCTCTTAATGCTTGAATGACTTCCTCCACTTTTTTAAAACGCTCGAAAAATTGAGCAAACCCAAAATTCGTATTGTGTATTTTATATCCGTCAAATTGATAGTTGCAATTCACGTCATTAAAAATCACCAAATAAGGCTTTCTATACTTCACTTTTTCTTTATCCACAAACACCTTTGTTTGCTTTGTTGCATAGGTGTTTATAAAATCCTCAAACCTCATTGCCTTTAATGGATTTAAGTTGGTGAAGTAACCTCCAGATTTTGACATTCTATAATCAATCAACGCATTTGAATTGTTGACAATCAATACTTTTTTCCCATGCGTATCTTGCAAAAACTGACTCGTCATTTTAATATCGTCTTCCGTTGCGATTTCATCTTTTCTATATCCATAAGATCGCAATAACTCATACACGTAAGCATAACCACCAATTGCTAGGTACATCACAGGTAACTCCCAATTATGTTTATCTTTTGCATAGTCCAAAGCCAGTTTTAAATTTCCTAAACCTCTATTGTTCGTTAACACTTACTTGACACACCTCGCTTTCGTGATATAATTAGTTCATACGAACTACTTGTAAAAAAGTATAAAATAACAACAGATGAACTCATTTCCCCTTCGTGATTACGAAAAAACAGGGAAATGAGTTTTTTCGTTTCTTTAGTAGAAAAAGTGATTTACTTATTTCTATATCGTAATCCGTAATCAAATTGCTCCAAACGTTGTTACACCGCTGTTTAGAGTGATTACGTTTTGATTACGAAAGTGATTACGTTTTGGAAAAATAATCACTTGTGAAAAAGTGAATGATTATAAATTTCAGAAACGTAATCACTTTTAGGGCAAAACGTAATCACAAACGTAATCACTTAAAATAACATCTTAGAACGGAAATTCATCATCCGAAATATCAATCGGAGTATTGTCCAACTCCTCAAATTCATAGTTTCGGAATGGATAATCTGGATTTTTTTTATTTTTTCCTAGTTTTAAAATCATTTTAAACTGCATACCACTTCCTGCTTGCAATGCTTTCGCCAAAGTTTCCTCTGATTTCATATCGCCTTTTTTCAACGTAAGTCCACACATTGTCGCTAATTTCAACACTGTTTTTACGTTTTTCTCAACGACAAATTTTGGCAACTCTTTTTCTGTGTCGTTCGACTTGAACACTAGATTCAAAAATTCAAGCTTGTCCTTGTGGTCTCCACTAACGACTTGCAGTGTAATTGCCACCTCATCATTCCCAAAGTTGTCACTGTCCGCTTTCACTTTGGTGAGTCGCACAGCATACACTCCAGCTGGTAACATAGCATTGCTTGAAATACTGTCCTTACTTGCATCAAAATCCTTTGAATATTCTTCCATTACATCTAATAAGCTCATTTGTTCGTCCTCCATTGTTTAAAATTTAAATAACTCGAGCTGTTTTGCCATTTGTCTATCGTCATACTGATTTTTCGCATACGTTGACAGTGTTGCCGTTAGTGCGTAAATTCGCTCACCTTCGGAATCCGTCACAAGTCTTGCGACAATCGGGATAATACCCATGACGTTGTTGATTATCTTGTCTCGCAAATCTGGGTAAAATTTGTTGTATACTCGCCCAGAGTCCATTGTTATCTCTTTTTCGACTTCCCACGCTGTGAACACAACGTTCAAATCTAAATTTTTATATGCCGATACCGCCTCTACAATGAGGTTATCAAGCAAGCCATAATCTCTCAGCTCTGGCTGTCCGCTTTTCGTGTGCTTACTTCTCTCAATCAGCCAAAGTTTTGAAAAATGGCTCAAATTGTCAATGACAACATTGTCATACTCATTTTGGTGTTTCAAAACATACTTGTAAAATTCACCAAATTCCTTATGTGGTTCTTTCGGATTCATCTTGACTACGTCAATGTTTTCGCACCCAGCCAATACAAATGACGAGCCGTCCACGTCTAAAATAAGTGTTCTCCCCTTCAAAGATGAAAGGGTGGTGGTCTTCCCCATGCCTGCTTGCCCATAGATAAGAGCAGTAAAATGTTTGTTTTTTTCAATTTCATTCGCCTTTACTATTTCCATTTTTACAACCCAACTTTCAGTACATTGATATTTTTATAGACAATCACTTCTTCTAAATCAGCCTCTATTGACTCGCCATACATTCTCTTCAATTGATTCAATGAGGGCAAGACGACTGCGTTCCAACCGTACTTTTTTACAATGCGTTTTTTCACACTTTCCACATCCGCTAAATTTGTCCTCGTCTGATTGCCATATCCAATGCGTGAAAATGTATGCCCATTATCCAGACGTTTTTTCACTTCCTCGTCTCCTTTTTTCATCAAAGACTGGATATGACGAGCCTCAAGCAAAAAGTCTTGCAGCTTATCATCACTTAAATTTTCAACGTCTCTCGGTGTATTGCATTTAAAAACGTTCACTTCACCAGTTTCCATGTCTACTTCTAATGTTTTAATTTCTAGCATTTTTTTTACATCTCCTTCATAACTTTCAGTATCGTGTTAATAATGTCTTTTCTGTCGTTGTAGTTTGTTGCCTGTCGCATATCTTCGACAAGATACTCAAGAGCCTCGTTATACACTTCTTTTTTCCAGTTCGGACTTTTTCCAGACTTATTGCTTATTTTTTCCAAACCGTCCTCAAGTGCCAATACACCTTTTTCAGTTAATGTAAGTTTTCGTTTGTCGTCATACCCGAATCTCTCCACATATCCTCCGGATACTAATGTGGAAATATAACTCGCACCATGCGTTGTGATGTGTTCCAACTCATGATTTTTAATGTTTTCGTTCTCGCTAATAGCCTCTAGCACTTTCAATTTTGTTGCTCTCATGTTATAATCTCCTTGATTATTGTTGTTTTGGTTCAGTTGCCGCTGAACCTTTTTTCACCTCAAAATCCATTTGAAAAATCTCTTTCCGCATGAATTTATTCTTTTTTTCTACAAAAGAAATATCTTCAATTTCTTTTTGCGTGATACCTTTCTTTTTATCTATCGGCTTGTAGTACACAATGCCAACAACAGCGATAAAGAGTAAGATTGTTGTTAGGATAATCATCACGTCACTAAAATAGTCCATTTCCTCCTCCTAGCGAAACAAATTCTTATGCTTATGAGTGATAAATTCATCAAATTCATCAATTTTGATAATCACCACCTTATAGCACGGTCGCCGATACCCTTTCTCGCTGCAAAATTTGCTTTCTCGAAATTCTGGAATGAGCTTATTCAACGTGTGAATACTAATCTTGTAATACTTTGCAAGATTTTCTTTGTCCGTGTATGGACTTTCTTTTTCGATTACTTTTACTACGTTCATTTTTAATACACTCCTATCTTTTTTCGTCTACGTTTATTCAGTTATCAAAGAACATTTTTTATTGTTCCGTTCCGTTGATGTTAATTTTCGTCACATCTTCTTTTATGTGATATACTTATAAAATAAATTAAAATTATAAGGTGGTATTTTCAATGAAGAAAAAAATTTATACACGTAAAGAATTTTGGGTTGTTTTAGCTGTGCTAGTTGTAATTGGTTATTTTATCCCTAATAAGAACAAACAAGTAACCACTGATAAAGTAAAAACAAACATTTCAAAAGTTACAAAGCCTTCTACATCAACAATCAAAAGTAGCGAGAAAACTAAAGATAATACTGAAACATCTAAAAAAGATATATCATGGTATGCTAAAGATTCTAAATACGCTACTCTCGAACCAGTCTCTAACACTGTTAAAAAACAAATGGAAGAAATTGGAACAAATGACCCTATTTTCGCAATATCAGTCAATGTAATTCAAACTATACTCTCATCAAATGGCAATGAATACGATAGTAAAAATGTCGCTAAAAACACAAGTTACAATAGACATGGTCTTAAAATCGAAATTAAATACAATAACGAAGAAACCAATTCTGATACATCTAAAAAAATAAGTGATGAGCTTTATAATATTACAGGTCTTTACTATACGATTAACGGAACAATGTATTAGTCTTTACGATAAACGGTACTTAGATGTATCGTTTTTTTAGATTCACGATACATGAACTTTTTCTTTAAAAAAATATTTTGGTATATCAGCAACGTTTAAATTTAATAACTTCGTAGCTTTATATATTTCTTCATCTTTCCAACGAACTTTTCCGTTAAGTTTCAGAGAAATTGTTCGTTCAGATAATTCCATAGCAACTGAAAAATTATACTGTGTTCCATATTTCTCTACAATTTTTCCTAGCAACTTTGAGTAATCATAACTCATTTTTACACCTCCTCTTATTTTAAAAAATACCTATTAAATTAAAAAATGTAACTAATAAAGCACCTATTACAATTCCAACAATTCCACTTATAATAATATGTTTCGTTTCTTTATCCATTTGTTTTTACACCTCCTTCGTGTTAGAATATATCTAAGGGGGGGCGACCCCCTTAGATTATTTGAGCAGTGATGTTATCAATGCTCCTATGATACCACCGCCTACACCAATCAAAGCGACTGTCACATCTTTTTTGAATTGGTTGTCGGTGGTTTTCCCGTTGTCTTTATCTTCTTTTTGGTAAAAGTTGATTTCAACCTTTTCGATTTTGACAACTGGTTTTTTACGACTCAAATTTATTCCTCCTCTCCTTGTGTTCATGTTACATGAACTTTATGAATAAAGTATATCAAGCCAATAAAATTTTGTCAACAAAAAAGTTCATGAAAAATGAATTTTTTTGTTGTTTTTTTTTTAAAACAGCTTTATACTATAAATATCATATGAATGAGGTAAAAAATAAAATGGAAAAAAATACTACTTCAAATAGATTGAAAGAGATAATGAACGAAAGAGCTTTAAAACAAGTTGATATTCTTAGATTATCTGAACCGTATCAAAAAAAATTAGATATAAAAATGGGTAAAAGTACACTTTCTCAATATGTGAATGGTGTTCAGTCTCCAGACCAAGACAGAATTTATTTATTGTCAAAAACTTTAAATGTAAGTGAGCCATGGCTTATGGGGTATGATGTTGGAAAAGAAAGGATTCCTGATGAAGAACGAGGTGATTTAACTTCTAAAAAAGTATCTTCTACTAACAACGAAGAAAACAAAAAAGAATCACGTGAATTTTACATGATTCAACGTAAAACAAAAAATATGACGAAAATACAACAAGAAAAATTATTGAAATTGATAGAACTAACATTTGATATGGAAGATGATGATGAATGATTGACAAAGAAGTGAATTTTAAAAAAGCACAACTAACTGCTTTTGAAACTATAAAAAAGTCTAAGCAAACAAAGTTGCCGATTTGTGTGAAGTCCATAATAGAAAATGAAGAAAATATACACTTGATAAGATATTCATCTGTAGCGAAAAAAGAAGATATTTCTATTAAGGAGGTAGTAAAAACGTTTGGTTCAAAAGATGGATTAACTATTTATCAAGGGGGAAAATACGTCATCTACTACAACGATAGGATTATTCATGAACAACGCATACGTTTCACACTTGCTCATGAACTCGGTCATATTTTACTTGGACATTTATCCGAAGAAAATTGTATCCATAGAAATTACATACATTATATGGATAACAACATTTTTGAAAAAGAGGCAAATTATTTTGCTAAAAATTTACTTGCTCCAAGACCATTGATACACTTGTATGACAAACGAAGAAATATTGATAGAAAATTTATTGAAAAAGCTTTTGGCATTTCTCGTGAAATGTCACGCTTTGTTCATGAGCAATTTGAAAAAGATAAGGAAAATGGAATTTATCCACATATCCATGAAATAAATCAACAATTTGAACCTTATATTAGTGAAATGGTTAGAAATGATTATGATGTGGAAAATAATTAGGTGATTGCGAGGATTATGTTGTGATGGAAAATATGAATAATGAAATCATTATGTATACGTCTGATGACGGAAAGACAAAAATAAATTTACAAATAGAAAATGGCACAGTATGGCTCTCTCAAAATGAAATTGCGGAATTATTCCAAAC
>NZ_FUXI01000033.1:10057-29772 GCF_900167335.1 Pilibacter termitis | reverse complement strand
TTACAAAGCGTGTATAGATTATGACTGGGAAAAAGTCGATATTGAATTGAAATCTGCAAAATCAGAAAATTTGATTGAAGCACAACGAGAAGAAATCGATCTATTGCGTGCTTATTTGGAACGCAATTGGGCATACATGAAACCAGCTCTTCTTCGAGGGTTAACGGATAAACAATGCGGATATGGATCGTGTGAAAGTTTGCACCGTCCATATAGTTACAGAATGAAACATCAAGGACGAACTTGGCTATTAAAAGGTGCAAGTGCAATGGTTCATGTGATTGACCGTTTGAGAAATGGAACGTTACGAAATCTATTCCGATTCAACTTCCGTACTTATAAAAAATTGAAGAAGAAAAAAGAGAAGGAATTTGAAACGGACGCATGGAAAGTCTATCCACACGAGGAACATCAAATTCCGCAAGCTAAGATACCAAATTTTGGATCAAGCCAAACGGCACTCGGCAAGCTAAAATCTGCATTGTGAGCATGAATGTTTTTTATCAAAAAAACTGTTTACAAAAGTAGAACTTTTAAGGTATAATAGACGTATAGGAAAAGCTGATATATCAATAAAAACGAATGGTTTCATCATAAAATAACAAGAATCGAAAATGTAAAAAGATGATTTTGTGTAGTTGTTAGATGTTATTTAATGAATTGATTGGAAAACCTACAATACTGAAACGCATACAAATAAATGTGCTACATTGAATTTTCATGCGTTTTTCTTTACAATAGATAGAGTAAAGAGATTATTTGAAAGAGGAACGATGATGAACGATGAAAAGATAGCACGTATCAATGAATTGGCAAAAAAAGCCAAAAACGAAGGTTTGACAGAAGAAGAACGTCACGAGCAACATAAACTTAGACGTGAATACGTTGAGGCAGTAAAAAAACAGCTCCGCCCGCACGTTGAGGGAATAAAAGTCGTCAACGAACAAGGCGAAGACATCACCCCAGACAAACTAAAAAAAATTCAAAAAGAAAAAGGTCTACACGGTAGATAAATTCGATCCCTTAGTATAAAGGTACCTCTAAAAACTCGCATTTACCCAAAGAGGTACTCATAATTAATAAAAAAATTTGGAGGAATTAACATTGTTTGATACAACAGATCAATTTGCAGTCAATACTGTTCGAGTGCTTTCAGCAGAGGCAATTCAAAAGGCTAACTCAGGACATCCAGGACTTCCATTAGGTGCCGCACCAATGGTTTATACACTTTGGAGCAAATTTTTAAATGTAAATCCGAAAACAAGTACAAATTGGAGCAATCGTGACCGTTTTGTACTTTCAGCAGGTCATGGAAGTGCGTTGTTGTATAGTTTGCTTCACTTATCTGGTTACAATGTGAGCATGGAAGATTTGAAAAACTTCCGCCAATGGCAGTCGAAAACACCGGGACATCCAGAAGTTCATCACACAGACGGTGTGGAGGCAACAACAGGGCCACTTGGACAAGGAATTGCCAATGCTGTCGGTTTGGCAATGGCAGAGGCACATTTGGCGGCAACGTACAATAAACCAAATTATGAAATTGTTAACCACTTCACATACGCATTAAATGGCGATGGCGATTTAATGGAAGGTGTGTCGCAAGAGGCAGCAAGTCTTGCAGGACATTTGAAACTGGGGAAATTGGTATTGTTGTATGATAGCAATGATATTTCACTAGACGGGCCAACAAGTAAAGCATTTACAGAAAGTGTCAAAGGTCGTTTTGAGGCTTATGGTTGGCAACATATTTTAGTCAAAGACGGCAATGACCTAGAGGAAATTGCTCGTGCGATTGAAAGTGCTAAAGCAGAAACGAAGAAACCTACGATTATTGAAGTGAAAACCATTATTGGATTTGGTGCCGAAAAACAAGGAACAAGTGCTGTTCACGGTGCACCCCTTGGAGAAGAAGGACTAGCGAAAGCGAAGAAAAATCTTGGCTATGACGTGCCAGAATTTACCGTACCAAGCGAAGTAGCAACTAGATTTGCTGAAACAATCCAATTGCGTGGTGAAAAATTAGAAAAAGAATGGAACGAATTGTTTGCAAGCTATAAAGCGGAATACCCGCAACTTGCCCAACAATACGAAGAGGCTTTTGCTGAAAAATTACCTGAAAATTGGACGGAAAATCTGCCAGTTTACGAAGAAGGAACAAGCGAAGCAAGTCGTGTAACGTCTAAAGATATTATCCAAGTTTTATCAGGAAATGTGCCAAACTTCTGGGGTGGTTCAGCTGATTTGTCCGCATCAAATAACACGATGGTGGCAAAAGAAACAGATTTCCAAGCAGACAATTATGAGGGAAGAAATATCTGGTTTGGTGTGCGTGAATTTGCAATGGCAGCGGCGATGAACGGAATTGCTTTGCACGGTGGAACGAAAGTATATGGCGGAACTTTCTTTGTATTCTCCAACTACTTGCTCCCAGCAGTTCGTATGGCAGCTTTGCAAAATTTGCCAACAATTTACGTTTTAACGCATGATTCTATCGCAGTAGGTGAGGACGGGCCAACACATGAGCCAGTAGAACAACTTGCAAGCGTGCGTTCTATGCCAAACTTAACAGTCTTGCGACCAGCGGACGCCAATGAAGTAGTTGCGAGCTGGAAAATTGCGATGCAATCAACCACTCGCCCAACAGCTTTGATTTTAAGCCGTCAAAACTTGCCTGTATTGCCGAATACAAATACGTTGGCAGAGAAAGTTGAAAAAGGTGCGTATGTATTAAGCGAAGCGGCAGGAGAAATCGAAGGGATTTTGATTGCCACAGGTTCTGAGGTGAAACTTGCACTTGATGCACAAACAGAGCTTGCAAAAGCAGGAAAACACGTGCGTGTAGTATCTATGCCAAGTTTTGATTTGTTTGAACAACAAAGTGCTGAGTACAAAGAAAGCGTATTGCCGAAAGCTATTCGCAAACGTTTAGCAATTGAGGCGGGAAGTAGCTTTGGCTGGGCGAAATACATTGGACTTGACGGGGCAACCATTACCATTGATACATGGGGAGCAAGTGCACCGGGCGATATTGTTTTTAAAGAATATGGCTTTACAGTGGAAAATGTCGTGGCAAGGTTTGAGGAATTGTAAGAATGATTAAGGGGAAAGTCTAGGCTTTTCCCTTTTTTGCCAAGAAAAAGCTAGAACAACATTTATTTGTCCTAGCTTGATTGTTAAATAGCTTTCTTCATACTGATATGCCTTATCCCTGCCTCTTCAAATTCTTCACCAAATGGAACATAGCCTAATTTTTGATAAAATTCGAATGCATGAAGTTGAGCGTGGAGGGTGATTTCTGGAAAGTGCAACTCTTTTGCAAATTCTTCGACAGCTTGAATGAGTAAAGCTCCGTAGCCTTTTTTGCGATGTTCTGCAAGAACGGCGAGACGTTGTAAAATGACTGTTTTTTCTTCTTCATTTGGCAAAAAACGTACTGTTCCAAGAGGAATATTCGTATCACTATAAAGGACAAAATGCACACAATAGGCTTCGTCCTTGTCGATTTCCATTGAGGACGGCACTTTTTGTTCCTCAACGAAAACATGGTAACGAATTTTCACAGAGTCTAAGTAAATGTTGCTCAAAGTATCACGTGTGTGAACTATTTTCATAAAAAATCCTCGCTTTCGTGTCACATTATTTCTCATATTGTACTTCTTCTATTATACTAAAGAGAGCGAAAAAATCACTTAAGGGCACCTCTAAAAACTCGCACTTATCCTAAATTGCTAGTTTTCCGTTTTTCTTCGTCAATCTCCTCAACCTATGAACCACATAGCTTTCGTCGATTTCCTCGAAAATCGAAAAACTAGCTAATTTAGTCTTAAGCGGAGTTTTTAGAGGTGCCCTTAAAAAATAATAAAAAGGAAGGTAGTGGCTTATGCTTGAAAAAATTCGGCAATCACGTCTGCTGTTTTGGACGTTAGAGTTAGTATTGCTTGCAACGCTTGTTTTTGTTTTAACAAAGATAGGATTTCTTTTCTCGCCCGTAGGAACATTTTTTTCTACGCTCTTTACACCAGTTTTAGTTGGAGGATTTTTATTTTACATTTTAAATCCGATTGTAACGGTAATGGAAAAATATTTGAAAATCAAACGAATTTTTGGGATTTTGATTGTTTTTGTATTATTTCTCGGGATTCTCACGTTTGCACTGATTAATTTTATCCCAAGTTTGATTGAGCAAATGTCGGATTTGGCGAAAAATTTGCCGACTATGGCAAAACAAGTGCAGGAATGGGCGTTAGGACTAGAAAAATACCGAGTTTTTCGTAATCTTGACATTGAAAGTTATGTAAAACAGCTTGATTTTTCATGGAGTGATATAGCGAAAAATACGCTCAATGGTATCGCAAATTCACTCGGTTCTATTTTTAATTTTGTTGCGGCAACAACTGTCATCATTGGAACGGTGCCATTTGTCCTTTTCTATATGCTAAAGGACGGCGAAAAACTCGTACCAATGCTTGCAAAAGCAGTACCAGTTCGCCAACGTGCCAATTTCATTGACTTGCTAGGTGAGATGAACAAGACGATTGCCACCTATATTTCAGGGCAAGCAATTGAATGTCTGTTCGTGTTTGTGATGATGTTTTTTGGTTATCTTATCTTAGGGATAAAATATGCATTCTTGTTCGCTGTTATTGCAGGACTTTGCAATTTGATTCCTTACATTGGTCCTTATCTTGGCTTGGCACCGTCATTTTTGGCAACAGTTTTTGTCGACCCATTTAAAGCCTTGATTATCATTGTTATTGTCCTTGTCGTGCAGCAAATTGACGGAAATTTGATTTATCCAAATGTCATCGGAAAAACACTTTCCATTCATCCGCTGGCAATTATTTTCGTCTTGCTTGTTGCGGGGAATATTGCAGGTTTGCTTGGGATTTTCTTAGGTGTTCCATTCTATGCGATTTGTAAAACAATCATCAAATTCATTTGGTCGCTCTATTGTGCTAACAAAGCAAATTTAGAACAGGAAAAAATCGAAGAAGAAACTACGCAATCTGAAGAAATTTAAGGGAGTCTCTAAAACTGTCTATCTTTTGGGATAGACGGTTTTTTTTGGAAATGAGTCGAAAACAATATATTTATTCTAGGAAAAATATTTTCTCTCTAAATAATGAGCTTTTCTTTAAAAAAATTAGAGAAATTTGTTATACTTATTATAGGATAAGTAATCTATTTTTCCTAGGTATAAAACAAAGATGTGAGATGACTTGTTTTTTTGTTTCTCGTAGCTAGACAAGGAGGAAAACGGAATGAAAAAAACAGCTTTAGGTTTGGGAATTTTGTCATTATTTTTATTAGCAGCTTGTTCAAGTTCGTCAAGCAAATCGTTGTTAGACAAACCGTTAAGTCAAAAAGAATTTCAAACGGGGACTTATACGGAAATTAAGATTTACGATAAGGATAAAAAGGACGTGATGAAAAAAGCGTTTGAAAAAATCCAAGAGCTTGAAAGTAAAATTGAAGTGCATGAGGAGGGGATAAGCGAAATTGATAGAGTGAACAGCTCTGCTGGTAAGCAAGCAGAAAAAGTTTCACCAGATGTCCTCAAACTTCTCCAACAATCTCTAAAAGGAGCGAAAGAGACAGACGGAGAGTTCAATCCAACGATTGGAGCAATCACGAACGCATGGCATATTGGTTTTCCTGACGCTGCTAAGCCAACGGATAAAGCACTTGCAGAAAGTGTAAAAAAGGTAGATTATAATAAAGTTGAGTTAGATGAAGAAAAATCGACCGTTTTTTTGAAAGAAACAGGCATGAGTTTTGACCTTGGAGGTGTAGGAAAAGGTTGGATTGCAGAACAAGTAATTGCCGATATGAAAAAGGAAAACGTAACCACTGCTGTTTTGAATTTTGGTGGTCATGTGTTTACAATTGGAGAAAATCCTCACAATAAAACAGGTGAATGGACGATTAATCTAGGTGACCCGTCACTTGTAGAGGGTGAACAAAAGCAACCGTTACCTACGATTGCCAAAATTAAAACCAAACATTCAACATTTATCACGACCAGTATGTATGCACGCTATCTACTTGTTGGAGATACCATTTATTCGCATTTGATGAACGGAAAAACTGGTAAGCCCTATCAAACAAATTTAGTAGCTGTAACGATTATTGGCGATAATCCAGTGGAAGACGACATTTTAAGCAATGCACTTTATGGTATGGGGGTGGAAAAAGGAATGGAATATGTCAATAACCACAAAGAGATTGAGGCGATATTTGCAACGTCAGATAAAAAACTCCATATTTCAAAAGGATTAGAAGGTAAAATTACGCTTGAAAAAAATAGTGCGTTTACTATAAAAGACTGAACGGGTATGGAAAAATTGTAAATGAGGTGAAGTCATGAAGAAAAGAATAAGAATTATATTTTTTATTGTTTTAGTAATTGGCGTGATTGGCGGAGGGGTATTCTATTTTCTTTCACCGTCCAATAAATCAACAGAGGCTGAAGCGGCAGAAGAAATTTCATTAATCCAAAGTAGCCAAAAAACAGTTACTTCAGAAGAAAGTGATGCCAATCGTAAGGAACCAAAACTTGTTCAACCCAAAATGCAGACGGAGTCTGCTACAACGACTTCAAGTAGTGTAGAAACTCCAGAGGCTTCCTCTGCACCAACAGAAACGCAATCTAGCGAACCAGCAGAAGTAGCTCAACCTGCACAATCAGAGGCGACGCCACCAGAAGAATCGACACCGACAACGTCAAGTGCAGTGCAACAATCATCCGCTCAATCCAATGCAGTACAAGCGAATACTATTTATGTGAGCGGTCAAGCAATTTCCTATCAAAACGGCGGAATGGCGAACGGTCAAGCAATTATTGACTCTGACCCTAATCATTTAGCGTCTACTTGGGGAGGAGCATCGCCTTTTTCTGGAACAGACGGTTTGAATACTCATTTTATCGGACATCATTGGGGAGCGTTTGATCCGTTTATAGATTTGAGCGTAGGTGGGAAAATTACGATTACAGACGGCAATGCGACACCTTTTATTTATCAAGTCAATAAAACAGCGATAGTCGACACGACAGCACGTGATGTTGCTACTGGGAAAAATCTTTATTCAGAGATTACCTCCACTGGTGGAGGCGAACGGGTAGTTTTCCAAACTTGCACAAGTGAAACCGAACGCAAAATTTTATTTGCTAATATAGCAGGATAACACTTTTTCAAGAAATTATTTTTTAGAAGTGAACTTAATTAATATGATAAAAAACGTAAGGAATCGAACTAATTTCTCTTTGCGTTTTTTACATTTTTACAAATTTGTCTTTATAGACAGATTGTATAGCAAAAATATGTTATAATAAATAAAAATGAAAGCGTGTAAAAATTATAATTGCTAAATTTTGAAATAAAGAATAACTAAAATCCTTGAGGGAGAAGGTTTATTTGTCGTAAAACGAGAAAAAAACCTTGGGATTTTACCAAAAGCTGAAACTCTTTTCAGCAGGAAAAATAGTTCTCCAGAGAGAATGAAAGAAAAAAGACTTCGGACGAAGTGAAATCGTAGAAAGTCAAGTTTCATGTGTTTCCGAAGGAAATGAGAAGAAAAGACTTCGAGCGGGCCAAGCTCGCTCGTGACCCCGCTTGGCTGTAGCGAAGCGAAAGTCAAGTTTCTTCTCGTTTCCTTTGGAAACGAGAAGAAAGGAAGAGTATTTTGAAAACAATAGACGAAAAAGCTAGAATTAATTTGCGTTATGTACGTTACCAAGATTTTTTCAGCACATTAACAGAGGAAGAATTTGAATTACTTGCCTCAGTAGCTCAATTTCGTTGCTATCCAGCTGGGCAAATTTTATTTGAGGAGGACGATGAACTTCAGCGAGTGTACTATATTTTAGAGGGCATGATTCGTTTTGAGCGTGTAGATGCCTCGGACAATCACTTGTTTTATGACTATATTGGGCAACATAATTTTTTTCCGATAAGTTCGATTTTCACCGATGAAACTTATACTTATCGCTCAGTTACACGCACGAAAGTTCGTCTTTTGGTATTTCCAAGAATAGTGATTGAGCAAGTGTTGGCAGGGAATCACCAGAGCCTTTTAGATATAGCTAAGACGATGGCGGGACTTTTGGAACGAAATGAAAAACGAATACAAAATGTTCTCAATCCTAATGCACAAGACAGAGTTCGACAAAGTCTCATCTATTTGAAAGACATTTTGGCAACGGAAAATGCGGGAGATTATACAATTCCCTATCCGCTTACGATAAAGGAATTGGCGACAAATAGTGCCACCAGCACTGAAACGGTTCGTCAGACAATGAATGAATTGGTTGAAAAAGGTTTGTTGCAATACGAAAGCAAACTCTTGATTTTTCCAAAAAAACGATTGGAAGATTGGGAATAAAGATGTCAAGTTTTTTTCTTGACAGGAGAAGTAAAACCAGTTATACTCTTATTTGTAAAGTGTAAAGAAAAAAACTTGACAAGCAAAAAAAGTTTTACTATACTCTTTTTATTCAATATATGGAGGTGTAATTCAGATGGCAGTAAAAATTCGTTTAAAACGTATGGGTTCTAAAAAGAAACCTTTCTACCGTATCGTTGTTGCTGACTCACGTTCACCACGTGATGGTCGTTTCATCGAAACAGTTGGGACTTACAACCCACTATTAGACCCAGCACAAGTAACGATTAAAGAAGATTTGATTCTTGACTGGCTTGGAAAAGGTGCACAACCTAGTGACACTGTTCGTAACATTCTTTCTAAAGAAGGCGTTATGAAAAAATTCCATGAGTCTAAATTTAGCAAATAAGAGGTGACAAGATGAAACAGGACGTAAAAGATTTGGTTCTTACGATTGTTCACCCATTGGTTACTCATCCAGAAGCAATTACGCTTACTGTTACAGAGTCTGATGAATTTATGGAGTACCATTTGAGTGTGCATCCAGAAGATATTGGACGTGTAATCGGAAAACAAGGTCGTGTTGCCAAGGCGATTCGTACTATTGTTTATTCTGTTCGTGTAGCAGGAAACAAAAAAGTTCGTTTGAACATTGTAGATGGAAATTAATCCAAAAGCTCTCTAAATTTTAGAGAGCTTTTTTGCTAGAATTGTGTATAATAGTATAGGGAAATACTTGTTTTGTATGAGGGGAAAAGTGAGATGAGCAGAAATATTAGGAAGGAGCATTTGAAATGTTAAGCGAACAAACAAGGGAAGAGCAATTAAATGAGTTACTCCGTTTTTCAAATGAGAGAGAGTTTATAAAAGAAAAAATAACGAATACACCCAATCAAGTCGTTTATATCGGTGAAAAAGAATTAGAGGGGATAGGAATTTTTTGGAAAAATGAACATCACCCAACAAGTGTTGAAATTTGTATGGTGGCTAAGCAGGAGACGGTAGATAAAGAAAGCACTTATGCAAAAATTTTTGAGCAACTTTCTGCTAAGTCTCACCAAACATTTGGACAGAGTAATTTTCAGCTAGTAGCGTGGCAGACTTCACGTGATATTATTGATTTTTGTACATTGTTAGATTTCAAAGGGTTGTATTTAACATTTGATACGACACTTGATTTATTGCCATTTCAGCAACAGAAAAAGAAAAATTTGCCAAAAAATGAGCGAATTTATACGTTGGAGGAGTTAAAGGGAAATACGAAACTTTTAGCGGAGTTTTTATGTATTTTAGAGGAAAATTATGAAGAGTCGCACCTTGACAATCCTTTGCGTGAAATGACACAAGAAGAATGGATTTGCATGATTTTTTCAGAAAATCCAATGACACACGTGCCAGCAGCACTTGTAAAAGACGGTCATGTGGCGAGTTACGCTGTTTGCGTTGAAAAAAATGAAATAGCAGAAGTGCATTGGCTTGGCTGTGAAAATCAAGATACGAAAAGTTTGCATACTTTAATTACCACTTTGTCTAACGAATTAGCTACGCTAAATAAGCAAAAAATAGCAGGACATTTCCGTACGACATCAAAATGCGAAATGTACGTGCTAGGAGCTTTTCCGTTTCTACCTGTACCGAGTAAGGTAGTAATGCAAAAATGTGAAGGAAAGTCGGAGGATAAAGAATTTTAGAGGTATCCGTATGTTGAAAACAGGAAGGAAAATTCCAAGAAAAGATTTCAAACAGCAAATCTTGCGAAGAAAGGAAAAGGAATGACAGAAGAATTTTATAATGTAGGTAAACTCGTTAATACACAAGGAATTAAAGGCGAGGTTCGTGTAATTTCGCAAACAGATTTTCCAGAGGAGCGATATAAAAAAGGAGCAACGTTGTATTTGTTCAAAGAAAAACAAGAGCCGAAAGCTCTTGTCGTATCTACTCACCGCAAACACAAAAATTTTGATTTACTCACTTTTGAGGGACACTACAATATTAATGAAGTGGAAAAATATAAAGGGGGGATTTTAAAAGTTCGTGCAGAGGATTTACAAGAGCTTTCAGAAAACGAATTTTATTACCATGAAATTATTGGCTTGAAAGTTGTGACTACTGAAAATGAAGAAATCGGGAAAATCAAAGAAATTCTCAGTCCGGGTGCTAATGATGTCTGGGTGGTGCAACGTCATAAGAAAAAAGATGCACTCATTCCTTATATTGACTCAGTGGTCAAAGAAATTGACCTTACGCAAGGAATAGTAACGATTGAATTAATGGAGGGATTAATTGATGAGAATTGATGTTTTGACATTGTTCCCAGAAATGTTTCAATCTCTTCAATATTCGATTGTGGGTAAAGCACTAGAGGCGGAGAAATTGTCTTTGCACCTGCATGATTTTCGTGATTTTGCGACGAATAAACAGCGACACGTGGACGATTATCCGTATGGTGGAAATACCGCAGGAATGCTTTTGATGCCACAGCCTATTTTTGATGCAATGGAGAAAATAAATGCTGAAACCCCAAATAAAAAGCGTGTTATTTTACTTGACCCTGCGGGGAAAAAATTTGACCAAAAATTAGCTGAAGAATTTGCGAAAGAAGAGCAACTTGTTTTTCTTTGCGGACATTACGAGGGATTTGACGAGCGTATTCGTACGCTTGTAACAGACGAAGTTTCTCTTGGTGACTATATTTTGACAGGTGGCGAATTAGGTGCCATGGTGATGATTGATGCAACTACTCGCCTATTGCCAGATGTATTGGGCAATAAAACCTCTGCAATTGCTGACTCACATTCTACTGGTTTACTAGAAGAACCGCAATACACGAGACCAGCAGATTTTCGTGGGTTGAAAGTCCCAGACGTCTTGCTAAGTGGTGACCACGAAAAAATTCGCAAGTGGCGAGTGAAAGAGTCCATTCGCAGAACGTTTGAAAGACGTCCTGATATGCTTGAGCAAAAAGTATTGAACGAAGAAGAAAAACAATTTTTGGAAGAAATTAAGCAAGAAGAGCAAAAAAAGCAGAGATTAAGGAACCCCTAAATTCTCTGCTCTTTTTCTTGCGTATAATTCAAAAACGGCTCCACATGAACGTCTGTATCAAACACACCAAGTTCTTTTTGCAAGCGTTCTTCAATGATTTCGGTTATATAATGACTTTGTAAAACCGTCAGTGTAGGGTCCATTTCGACGACGACATCAAGGAAAATGTTCGCACCATACTGTCTGCCACGTATTGCACGCACTCGCTCTACACCGTTAATTTCAAGTAGAAATGTTTCGTAGGTTTCAAGTAATTCTTCGTCAAATCCGTCAGAAAGGCTAAAGGCACTTTCTTTGAAAATTTCAAGTGCAGTTTTCAAAATCAAAAACGCAATGACGATTGAGGTGAGAATGTCAAAAAGTTGTGCGTTTGGTAACAAGGATACTACAATTGCTAGAGAAGTACCGATACTTGTGAACGCATCGCTCAAATTATCTTTTGCAGCCGCTAAAAGTGCGTGAGAATTGACTTCTTTGGCGAGTTTGGCGTTGTATTTGTAAACACCAAGCATGATAATAGCAGAAAATATGCCAACACACGCAGCAAGTGGGTCAGGCTTTTCGTAGGTTTTATTGACGATTTTTTCAACGGCAGTTACGAAAACTTCTAAGCCAACCATTAACATAATAAAAGAGGTCACCATACTTGCAACTGTTTCAATTTTCCAATGCCCATAAGCGTGATCTTTATCAGCGGGACGTCTGGCAATTCTCAGCCCAATCAAAACCGCACAACTAGCAAGAATATCGGTGAAGTTGTTTAATCCGTCAGCTGTCAAAGCGTTTGAATGTCCCCAGTTTCCTATTACAATTTTTCCAGCAGTCAAAAGAAGATAGGCACTAATACTAATAATCGCTCCTTTTTCAGCTGCTTGTAGTTCTTTATATCGTTTATTTTCCATAGCGAAATCCTCAATTATAATATGGCGACATCTAAAAACTCACACTTATCCAAAATTGCTAGTTTTGGATTAACCGGAGTTTTTAGAGGTGCCATATCGAATTTTTTTCCAATAACTATCTTAGTATAACACGAAAATTAATGATATAATATCAAAAGATAAAAATAGATAATACTCAAATTAGTAGTTCGGAGGAATAAGGATGAATCCGTTAATAAATGGAATGAATGAAGAACAAAAGTCTGCGGTACTTCAGACGGAGGGACCGCTTTTGATTATGGCAGGTGCAGGAAGTGGGAAAACACGGGTTTTGACACATAGAATTGCCTATTTGATCGAAGAAAAAATGGTCAATCCATGGAATATTTTGGCGATTACTTTTACGAATAAAGCAGCTAGAGAAATGCGTGAACGTGTGGAGGCTCTTTTAAGTCATGGAAATGGAGAGGTGTGGGTTTCAACATTTCACGCAATGTGTGTGCGTATTTTAAGACGTGAGGCGGATGCGATTGGGTATAATCGGAATTTCACAA
The DNA here is from genome assembly GCF_900167335.1 of Pilibacter termitis. Taxonomy (GTDB): domain Bacteria; phylum Bacillota; class Bacilli; order Lactobacillales; family Streptococcaceae; genus Pilibacter; species Pilibacter termitis. Next base: position 16,907 of record NZ_FUXI01000033.1, on the reverse strand, counting down.
TATTAGATACAGGAGAGCAACGCACGCTTGTCAAACGAATTTTCAAAGAACTAAACGTTGACCCGAAAAAATTTGACCCGAAAAGTGTACTGGCAAGTATGAGCAATGCAAAAAATGAGCTGAAAACAGCGAAAGATTTGGGGGGAATTGCCAATACACCGTATGAAAAATTGGTGGTGAAAGTTTACGAACGTTACCAACGAGTACTTAGACAAAATGAGGCAATGGACTTTGATGATTTGATTATGAACACCATTCGCTTGTTTCAAGAGCAACAAACGGTTTTAGAGTATTATCAAAGGAAATTTCAGTACATTCACGTGGATGAGTATCAAGATACGAACCATGCTCAATATATGTTAGTGAAAATGTTGGCGAAAAAGTATAAAAATCTATGTGTTGTAGGAGATGCTGACCAGTCGATTTACGGCTGGCGTGGTGCGGATATGCAAAATATTTTGGACTTTGAAAAGGATTATTCAGATGCAAAAGTGATTTTGCTTGAACAAAATTATCGCTCAACAAAAGAAATTTTAAGTGCAGCCAATGCTGTAATTGGACATAACCGCAACAGACGTGAAAAAAATCTTTGGACGGAAAATGATAATGGCGAAAAAATCGTCTACTATCGTGCAGAAAATGAGCGAGATGAGGCACGTTTTATCGTGGAAACTCTCCAAAATCAAATGAACGAAAAAAGCCGTCAATACAATGATTTTGCGGTGCTTTATCGCACGAATACGCAATCTCGTGTAATGGAGGAAAGTTTGCTGAAATCCAATATTCCTTACACAATGGTTGGTGGGCATAAGTTTTACGACCGAAAGGAAATTCGTGATATTATTAGCTATTTGAACATTTTAGCCAATCCACGTGATAGTATTAGTTTCACTCGAATTATCAACTCGCCAAAACGTAGCATTGGAGCTGTAACGTTAGAAAAGTTGACCAATTTTGCTGAGAGATTTCATTTTTCACTTTTGGAGGCAACGCAAAACATGGCACTTGCTGATTTTTCTGGCAAAGCAGTGCGTGAGCTTGAAAATTTCGGGAAAATGGTGAGATATTTTGCTGAAGAAAAGGAAAATTTGAGTATTACAGCACTGGTAGAGCAACTACTAGAAAAAAGTGGCTATCTTGCTGATTTACGCAAGCAAAATACACTTGAGAGCCAAAACCGTTTGGAAAACTTGGAAGAATTTTTGAGTGTAACACAAAACTTTGATAAGGAATGGAAAAATCGCACAGAAGAAGAAAGTGAAAAATTGTCCATATTTCTAAATGATTTGGCTCTCGTTTCTGATAGAGAAGATGACGCGGAGAATAAAAGTCAAGTGACGCTTATGACCATGCACGCTGCGAAAGGTTTGGAGTTTCCGGTGGTGTTTGTGATTGGTATGGAAGAGGGTATTTTCCCACTAAGTCGTGCAAAAGATGACGAAAATCAACTAGAAGAAGAACGCCGTCTTGCATATGTGGCAATTACACGAGCAGAGGAAGAACTTTTTATTCTTAACGCTGAAAAACGCCAACAATTTGGGCAAACGAATTACAATCAGCCAAGTCGATTTTTGAAAGAAATTGGCTCAGAGCATTTGACGACAGCAGGAGTTGCACGCATGAGTGACACGAGCTTTAACGCAACAAGAACTAGCGGAAGTGGAATGATGATTCACACGAACGGTAGAGGAATGAGTTTAGAGGCAGCGATGAAATCTCTTGGTGTGAAAAGCGAGAGTGAAATCCCAAGTTTTATGGAAATGAGAAATGTTCCAAGGAAAAAAGTAGTCGGTGCCACTCAAGCAGAAACGCTTGGTTGGTCGGTTGGCGATATTGCCGTTCACAAAAAATGGGGAGAAGGCGAAGTCCTCAAAGTAAGCGGAAGTGGCAATGATTTAGAATTGGATATTTCATTTGCTACCCAAGGAGTGAAACGCCTGCTTGCGAAATATGCACCGATTGGGAAGAAGTGAGGCTTTATAGAAGAATTTAAGGAGAAAACAGATGCGTGTAACCATTACATTAGAATGCACAAGTTGTCATGCAAGAAATTATTTATCCACCAAAAACAAACGCAATAGCCCAGAGAGAATTGAAGTGAAGAAATTCTGTCCAAAAGAAAGAAAAGTGACGTTGCATAGAGAAACGAAATAGTGTGGTGAAGAGTTTAGTTTCTAAATAAGGGCACCTCTAAAAACTCGCACTTATCCTAAATTGCTAGTTTTCCGATTTTCTTTGTCAATCTCCTCAACCTATGAACCACATAGCTTTCGTCGATTTCCTCGAAAATCGAAAAACTAGCTAATTTAGTCTTAAGCGGAGTTTTTAGAGGTATCTTTAATGCAAAAATAGTCTTTATCCCCACATTTTGTTATAATGCAATTGAAAGAGAGGGCGAAAATGAAGAAAAAATTTTTATTAGGGCTTGGGGCGATTTTAGTTTTAGCTGTTTTTGGTTGTGCGAAGGAAAAAGAAGATGCTCAGATGAAATCGAGTGAGTCAGAAGTTCAAGCACCGGCGATGATTGGGCGAAAAATTGGACAAGAGTATGTTAATTTTTCAATTTATAATCAAAACGAGGCGGATGTGAAGGAAGATTTCACAAAAGAACAATTTTTAACCGCAAAAGCTAAACTTGCAGGGATTACTGAGGATATAAAGAATTATATTGTAGATACGAATGCCTCTAGTCCCTTTGGTTTTAGCAAAGAGGACGAGGAAAAATATTTGTCTGAGGTAGCCAAGCAGTTTGAAATGAAAACCTACATTGAAGTCAAGGAGTTTCGTGAAGAAAAAAACAAAGTAATTGTAACGTATAACGTGAAAGCATTGGACGGTGTTATGGCATTTCAACGAGCGGTGGATAATTTAGCTAAAGAAATGCTTGCTGAGCCTGCAAATTTTCTTGAGCAAACGTCTGTCACGAAATTATATGGTGAGTTGATGAAAAAGGAATTTGCCGATATGCCTGTAAGAGCAGAATTGCTCAATTATACGCTAGAATTTGAAAAAGAAAAGAAGAAGTGGTGTTTAACGAGTGATGACGCTGAACTTCGATTTGTCGTGTTATTCGGTAGAACTCATGCGGAGTTTGAGGCGAAAGTCAAAGAAATCGAAAAAAGTTATAATGAAAAGTTAGCGAGCGTGGAGTAAAGTTTGAAACGTTAGTTTTGATAATGACCGAACTCCTGCACTTTGCAACGAAACAAAAGAGGAAAAATATGAAAACTATACAATCCACAAAAAATGAATTAATCAAAGAAATAAAAAAGCTACACAAAAAGAAAGAACGAGAACGTACACAACGCTTTTTGATTGAGGGGTTCCATTTAATCGAGGAGGCTTGGAAAAATGAATGTGAGATCACTCAAGTTTTTTTCACGAATCGAGGGTTAAATGAGTGGGGCGAGTTTTTCAAACACTTTCCCGAGGAGCAAAAAACGCTTGTGAGCGATGAAGTCATGCACACTCTTAGTGAGCTTCCGACACCGCAAGGGATTTGTGCGGTGGTGAAAATGAAAGAGCAGAAAATGACAGAGTGGAGCGGTGGTTGGTTGCTTTTGGATAACGTGCAAGACCCCGGAAATGTCGGTACTATGATTCGTTCGGCGGATGCGTTTGGATTGTCTGGTGTTATTTTGGGAAAAGGAACGGCGGATATTTACAGTGGCAAGGTTTTGCGTGCAATGCAAGGGTCGAATTTTCATCTTCCGATTGTGCAAATGGAATTGCAAGAGAGTATTGATTTGCTCAAAAAACACAAAGTGACGGTTTATGGTACCGAGCTAAACGAGCGTGCGATTTCTTTGAGTGAGGTGCAAAAAACGAAAAATTACGCCATTATTTTAGGAAACGAAGGAACGGGAGTTTCATCTGAAATTTTAGAGAAAACAGATGCAAATATTTTCATCGAGATGAAAGGGAATGCCGAATCTTTGAATGTTGCGATAGCAGCAAGTATTTTGATGTATTCTTTCTCCGTTTGAGCGAATTTTTCTTTACGAAATCCTATGTTTTTTTATATTTGTTTTAAGATTGCTTGCTTTTTTGTTTCTTAAAAGAGAAAAGGTGCTATACTCTGTGTTAGATATAATTTTGAGGTGAAAAATTTGAAAAATTGGCATTCTGATACAGAATACATGCACTATGTCGGTGAATTACTGGAAACAAACGAGGTGCAAGCATTAGGTGATTTTGTTCAGCATTATCATTCTACACGCTTAGAGCATTCGATAAATGTCTCTTATACAAGTTATAAAATTGCGAAAAAATTAAATGCGAATGCTCGTGCAACGGCACGTGCTGGATTGCTACATGATTTATTCTTCTATGATTGGCGAGAAACGAAATTTGAGTCAGGCTCTCACGCATATATGCACCCACGAATTGCATTGAAAAATGCGGAACAGTTGACCGAATTGAGCGATTTAGAGCGAGATATTATTTTAAAACATATGTGGGGAGCAACGATTGCACCGCCGAAATATAAAGAAAGCTACATTGTCACCATGGTAGACAAATATTGTGCGATTAAAGAAGTGTTACTTCCAATTAAACTTCGTTTCCAAAATCGCAAATGGCTACGAAAAAAAGAGTTAAAATCTGCATGAATAGGTGTGTTACGCTTACCATAATAGGTGAGGTGGCACGCTTTTTTACTTTTATGCTACAATTTTAGAGGTACTCATAAAAAAAGTAAAAAGAGGTCGGGAAATGAATACAATAATTATTTTCTTATTCGGAGCATTAGGCGGAATCACAAGGTTTGCAATCGGTGAAATGATTCCTAAATTGAATGGTTTTCCATTTGCAACACTGTTGATTAATTTGGTTGGTTGTTTTTTTCTTCCTTTTTTAGTCAAATATTATCTCGTAGCCAAACGCATTCCGTCAAAAATTATTTTAGGGATAGGAACTGGATTTATTGGTAGTTTCACCACTTTTAGCTCGCTAATGCTTGATAGTATTCAACTTATACAATCAAAAAATTATGTTTTTCTCCTATGCTATCTTATGCTTAGTATGCTCGGTGGTTTGTGTATGACTAGGATAGGAATCGCACATGGCAGAAGGTGGGTGAGTGAATGAGCGTGCAAGCTATTTTTTTCGTTGGTATAGGTGCAGGAATGGGAGCAGTTGTTCGATTTTTCTTTTCCAAACTTAATCCAAACTCCTTGTTGCCATTTGGGACGTTTCTCGTTAACCTTTTTGGTGCTTTTCTTTTAGGATTTTTGTTTGGCAGTGCGGTTGATACTTCCCTCATGAAAGCAGTCGGAGTAGGATTTTGCGGTGGTTTGACCACTTTTTCGACGATGAATTTGGAAATTATAACGCTTTTAGAACAAGGAAAAACGAAAAAGTCACTAACGTATTTTTTCTCAAGTTATGGATTTGGTCTTATTTTTTGTCTTTTAGGCGTTTTGTTTGGTGGTTTGTTTGAGTAAGCGATCTTTCAAAACTGTAAGTTTACTATTTCATTAAAAGTAGATATAATAAAAATAGAAATCGAACCAATAGAATTGTGGGGGAAAAATAGTTGATAGCTTGGAGTATCATAGCTTTGGTGTTTTTTTTGTTGATTGGAGGAGTATATCTTTCGATGAGAGGGAGAATAATTGATTGGTATCACTCACGAAAAGGAAAATTCACTACTTTAGAATGGTTGCTTATTTGGATTTTCGCTATTATCATTTTATTATTAGCGATATTCGCTTTTGTTAGCTTAGAATTAGCATATCCGAATTTGCTTTAAGAAAGGAAGAAACTCTCTTTTTAGGGAGTTTTTTTGCTATCTTTAAATAAAGAGTTCCCCTAAAAAAAGAAAATTCAAAAACAACCAAAACACGAACGATAACGAAACATATATTCAATAAAGTTATTTTTCCATTGCCATTCACCAAGAAATTGTCCTAAAATAAGCATAAGAAAGAAAGCAGAAACGATTGTGGTAAATCTTGTATGATTAGCCATGTAAAAAGAAAACAAGGAGTAATCAAGGTGAGCGAGAAATTAGAATTAGTTTATGAAGGAAAAGCGAAAAAATTATTTCAAACGGAAAACCCGAACATTCTTTGGGTGGAGTATTTAGGGCAGGCGACTGCTTTGAACGGAAAGAAAAAAGATATTATCGAGGGAAAAGGCGAGCTGAACAATAAAATCACATCTACAATTTTTGAGCGTTTGCATGAAAAAGGGATTCAAACGCATTTTATCAAGCAAATTTCTGAATCTGAACAGTTGATTGAGAAAATGGAAATGATTCCGCTTGAGGTAGTTGTGCGAAACATTGCAGCTGGTTCTTTTACACGTCGTTTGGCGGTTGAAGAAGGAAGTGTGTTGCCATTTCCAATTGTAGAATTTTACTACAAAGAAGATGCTTTAGATGACCCTTTTATCAATGACGACCATGTGAAGGCGTTAAACATTGCGACTTCTGAGGAAATTGAATTACTGAAAAAATCCGCTCTAGCTATTAATCAAGCATTGATTACGATTTTTAAAGAAATCAACATTCGTTTAGTCGATTTCAAGTTGGAATTTGGAAAAAATGTGAATGGAGAAATTGTTTTGGCAGACGAAGTTTCACCAGATACGTGTCGTTTATGGGACGCAACGACCAACGAAAGACTAGACAAAGATATTTACCGTAAAGATTTAGGGGATATTTTACCAATTTATGACGAAGTGTTGAAACGTTTTGAAAGCACAAAGTAAAAAAGAAAAGCGTAGAGGGGCGTTTAGAAGTTTGTCGTAGTGAGCCATGCCATTTACTTGCCTGAAGCAGAGCTTCAGGTGGCATTGCGAACAACGACCAAACTTCTGCTCCTCGTAGCTAGACAAAGAAAAGCGT
>NZ_FUXI01000033.1:2152-9917 GCF_900167335.1 Pilibacter termitis | reverse complement strand
CGTTTACTTGCTTGAAACGGAGTTTCAAGTGCAGTTGTGAACAGTTGCCAAACTCCTGCCCCTCGTAGCTAGACAAAGAAAAGCGTAGAGGGGTGTTTAGAAGTTTGTCGTAGTGAGCCATGCCATTTACTTGCCTGAAGCAGAGCTTCAGGTGGCATTGCGAACAACGACCAAACTTCTGCCCCTCGTAGCTAGACAAAAGGATAGGAAAAAATGAATAAACGAATTTTTATCGAGAAAAAAGAGCAGTACAAAGTGAAAGAAACGGCACTTTTGCGTGAGTTAGTGCATAATTTACAGTTAAATACGTTGAAAAACGTGAAGTTAGTTCAAGTTTATGATGTGTTTCACATTTCGGAGGAGTTATTGGAAAATGCTGTGTCACATATTTTTTCTGAAAAAGTGACAGATGATATTTTATGCGGTGAAAACGTGAAAACTCTATTGACGAACTCTCAATCGTTTTGTATTGAGGCACTTCCCGGACAGTTTGACCAACGTGCAGCAAGTGCTGAGGAGGCGTTGTTCTTGCTCGGTGCAAGTAGCAAAGTGAAAGTCAACACTGCGACGCTTTATTTGTTCAACCAAGATTTAGCGACAGATGAAGTAGAAAAAATCAAACATTATTTGTTAAATCCAGTAGATTCACGTTTTAAAGAAATTGAGCTAGAGATTTCAGAAGACGAATTTTCAAATTCAGAAAAGGAAATTCCAATTCTTGACTTTTTTAACGATTATTCTGCCGAAGAATTTACAGCATATAAAGCAGAAAATGGACTTGCAATGGAAGTGGATGATTTACTTTTCATTCAAGAATATTTTACAAGTATCAAACGCAATCCAACTGAAACAGAGTTAAAAGTGCTTGATACTTATTGGAGTGATCATTGTCGTCATACCACGTTTGAAACGGAATTGAGAGAGATTGATTTTTCTAAAAGCAAGTTTCAAGCTCAACTTCAAGCGACGTTTGATAAATATTTAACAATGAAATCAGAGTTGAAACGTAATGAAAAACCGACTACTTTAATGGACTTGGCAACGATTTTTGGTAGATATGAGCGTGCTAATGGACGACTTGACGATATGGAAGTAACAGAAGAAATCAATGCGTGTAGCGTTGAAATCGAAGTGGATGTAAATGGTGTGAAAGAGCCGTGGTTGTTGATGTTTAAAAATGAAACGCACAATCACCCAACTGAAATTGAGCCGTTTGGTGGAGCGAGTACGTGTATTGGTGGTGCCATTCGTGACCCACTTTCTGGACGTAGTTATGTATACCAAGCCATGCGAATTACAGGAGCAGGGGATATTTTACAACCTATTAGCGAAACGATGAGCGGAAAACTTCCGCAACAAGTGATTTCTAAAGGGGCAGCACATGGTTATAGTTCTTATGGCAATCAAATCGGTCTTGCGACAACGTATGTGAAAGAATATTTCCATGACGGTTTTGTGGCGAAACGAATGGAAGTAGGTGCTGTGGTAGGTGCCGCTCCAAAGGAAAATGTAAAACGTATTCGACCACAAGCCGATGATGTGATCATTATCCTTGGCGGAAAAACGGGTCGTGACGGAATCGGTGGGGCGACAGGTTCTTCTAAGGTGCAGACGAAAACAACGGTTAAAACTGCAGGAAGTGAAGTACAAAAAGGAAATGCGATTGAAGAACGAAAAATTCAACGTTTATTTAGAAATCCTGATGTGACGAAGTTGATAAAAAAATCTAATGACTTTGGTGCAGGAGGTGTCTGTGTAGCAATTGGCGAACTTGCAGACGGTGTAGAAATCAATCTTGACTTGGTGCCGTTGAAATATCAAGGGTTAAATGGTACGGAAATTGCGATTTCTGAATCTCAAGAACGCATGGCTGTTGTGGTAGCAAAAGAAGAGGTTGACACATTTATTCATGAAAGTGCAAAAGAAAATATTGAGGCGATTCAAGTGGCGAAAGTGACAGAAACACCTCGTCTTGTGATGAAATGGAATGATGAAGTAATCGTTGATTTAGAGCGTAGTTTCCTTGATACAAATGGGAAACGAAGTCATGTAGATGCTCTTGTGATAGATAGCGAAGAAATTCTTCCGTTTCAAGTGAGTACAAGTAAAGAAACGCTTGAAAAAGATATTTGTACTCTTCTTTCTAGTCATAATCACGCAAGTCAAAAGGGATTGCAAACAATGTTTGATAGCTCAATTGGTCGTTCTACGGTCAACCAACCAATTGGCGGGAAATATCAGACGACACCAGCAGAGTGTTCCGTTCAAAAACTCCCTGTTTTACATGGTGAAACAAATACAGTTAGTCTTTTAGCACATGGATATAGCCCTGAAATTGCCAGTTGGTCACCTTACCATAGTGCCGCCCTTGCAGTGATTGAGGTAACAAGTCGTCTAGTTGCAACAGGAGGAATTTGGCAAAACGCTCGTTTTTCTTACCAAGAATATTTTGAGCGTATGAACAAATTGCCCGAGCGTTTTGGGAAACCACTTGCTGCTTTGCTTGGTTCAATTGAGGCTCAAGTGCAACTAGGTTTGCCAAGTATTGGTGGGAAAGATTCGATGAGCGGTAGTTTTGAAAATATCAACGTTCCACCGAGCTTGATTGCTTTTGGTGTAACAACAGGAAATGTAGAAGATATTTTGTCACCTGAATTTAAAGAGACAGGCGAAAAAATTTATTATATCAAAGGAATTTCTCTTAGCGAAGAAATTGACTATACACTCGTGAAAGAAAACCTATCCTTGATGAGTAAACTTCAAGAAAAATATAGACTAACTTCCGCTATTTCGACAAAAACAGGTGGATTTGCAGAAAGTTTGGCTTTGATGACGTTTGGAAATAAAATCGGTGCAACAGTTGCTTTGCCAACGATTACTAGCGTATTAAGTGCTGAATTTGCAGGATTTATTTTCACAAGTAAAGAAACAATCAATGATGAAAACGTTCAGCATATCGGTGAAACAACGGAAAACTTCGAGATTACCTTAAACAATGTCGTAATAAATGGCGAGACATTACTTTCTGCGTTTGAGGGAACATTTGAAGAAGTTTATCCTACATTATTTGAACAAAAACAAGATTTACAAGAAATACCAGAGGTTAAAAGTGAACAAGTGATTCAAAACCGTAAAATTGTCAAAGAACCACTCGTTTACATTCCAGTTTTCCCCGGAACAAACTGTGAATATGATACAGCTAAAGCATTTGAACAAGCAGGTGCAAAAACGAAAATCGTACCTTTTAAAACTTTGAATGAAAAAGCAATTGAACACTCCATTGAGGAAATGGTAGAAATGATTGGTCAAGCACAAATTTTAATGTTCTCAGGAGGTTTCTCAGCAGCAGATGAACCAGACGGCAGTGCAAAATTCATTGTCAACATTTTACTCAATGAAAAAGTGAAAACAGCAATTGAACACTTTATCGCAAATGGCGGATTAATTCTAGGGATTTGCAACGGCTTCCAAGCACTCGTCAAATCTGGGCTTTTGCCGTATGGAAAATTTGACGAAATAACTGCGACAAGTCCAACGCTTTTCTACAATGATGCCAATCAGCACGTGGCAAAAATGGTGGAAACACGCATTAGCAATACCAATTCTCCGTGGCTTGCCAATGTAAAAGTAGGTGATGTGCATACGATTCCTGTTTCGCATGGTGAAGGAAAATTCGTAGTAGAGCAAAACGAGCTTGAAGAATTAATCACAAACGGACAAATCGTTACACAATATTGTGATTTCAATGGAAATGTTTCAATGGATAGCCATTTCAATCCAAACGGTTCTGTTTGTGCGATTGAAGGAATTATTAGCAAAAACGGACAAATTTTAGGGAAAATGGGACATTCTGAGCGATACGAGAATGGACTTTTCCAAAATATCCCGGGAAATAAAGACCAAAAACTTTTTGAAAGTGCCGTAGCGTATTTTCAAGGAAACTAAAAATGAAGTGAACGAAAATGTTAGAGGAGCCTTTAATTCGTTATCCTCACATTTTCGTTCAAGTTTAGAAATAAGGAGATTATTTTGACTTACGAAGTAAAGAGCTTGAATGAAGAATGTGGACTTTTTGGCATTTGGGGACATCCAGATGCGGCAAAAGTTACATATTTTGGGCTACATTCCTTACAGCACCGTGGACAAGAAGGGGCAGGGATTGTGGCAAATAATAGCGGAAAACTCACAGGTCATCGTGATTTAGGGTTGATTGCAGATGTTTTTCGTGAGGAGAAAATTTTTGATGAATTAAAAGGAAATGCAGCAATTGGTCATGTTCGCTATGCAACCGCAGGAAACGGTTCAATCAATAACATTCAGCCGTTTCTATTTAATTTCTATGATGCCTCTTTTGGTTTGGCACATAATGGCAATTTGACGAATAACATCAGCTTGCGACAAAATCTTGAAATGAACGGAGCAATTTTCCATTCCAATTCGGATACGGAAGTATTAATGCACCTCATTCGCCGTAGTAAAAAAGTAGATTTTATGGAAAAAGTAAAAGAGGCGTTAAATACGGTAAAAGGAGGTTTTGCTTATCTTTTAATGACCGAAACAGAGTTAATTGCCGCACTTGACCCAAATGGTTTCCGCCCGCTTGCGATTGGGCAGATGAAAAATGGAGCGTATGTAGTGGCGAGCGAAACGTGTGCATTAGAAGTAGTCAATGCAGAATTTATCCGTGATGTAAAGCCCGGTGAAGTGATTATCATCAATGATGACGGTTTTAAAATCGACCGCTATACAGAAGACACGCAACTTGCGATTTGTTCAATGGAATATATTTATTTTGCTCGCCCTGACTCGAATATTTACGGTGTCAATGTGCATACTGCACGCAAAAATATGGGACGTACGCTTGCACGTGAAAACAAGATTGATGCAGACATTGTCGTGGGTGTGCCAAATTCTTCGCTTTCCGCTGCCAGTGGTTACGCAGAAGAAAGCGGTCTGCCATATGAGCTTGGGCTTGTGAAAAATCAATACATTCAGCGGACATTCATTCAGCCAACACAAGAATTGCGTGAACAAGGAGTTCGCATGAAACTTTCCGCTGTTCGTGGAGTGGTTGAGGGGAAACGTGTCGTCATGGTTGATGATTCTATCGTGCGTGGCACGACGAGTAGACGGATTGTCAATTTGCTAAAAGAGGCAGGTGCTAAGGAAGTTCACGTGGTTATCTCTAGTCCGCCGTTAAAATATCCATGTTTTTACGGGATTGATATTCAGACTAGACGTGAGTTGATTGCAGCAAACCATTCTGTCGAAGAAATTCGTGAAATTATCGGAGCAGATTCGCTTTACTTTTTGAGCGAACAAGGGTTGATAGACTCTATTGGTTTACAAAGCGAGGAGAAATATTCAGGACTTTGCTTAGCATATTTCAACGGAGATTATCCAACACCATTGTATGACTATGAAGAACGCTATCAAAAAAGTTTAGGCGAGAAAGTGTCATTCTGGGAGGTTTAGCCTCGTGGGTGTGAATAGAATAAAAAAGAAACATGAGGAGAACAAGATGAACAAAAACGCATATGCAAATGCAGGAGTAGATGTTGAGGCAGGCTACGAAGTGGTTGAGCGAATCAAAAAGCACGTAAAACGTACGGAACGCATTGGTGTAATGGGGGCAATTGGTGGGTTTGGCGGTTGTTTCGATTTATCGCTTTTAAACGTGAAAGAACCTGTTTTGATTAGCGGAACTGACGGTGTAGGTACAAAGCTCATGATTGCACAAATTGCAAATAAGCATGATACGATTGGGATTGACTGTGTGGCGATGTGTGTCAATGACATTGTAGCACAAGGTGCAGAGCCACTTTATTTCCTTGATTATATTGCGACAGGGAAAAACAATCCTGAAGTATTAGAGCAAGTGGTGGCAGGTGTGGCTGAGGGGTGCGTTCAGTCCAATGCGGCACTTATCGGCGGTGAAACTGCTGAAATGCCCGGAATGTATGATGAAGAAGAATACGACCTTGCAGGTTTTACTGTGGGTGTGGCTGAAAAAAGCGAAATTATCACAGGAGAAGACATTCAAGAGGGGAATATTCTTTTAGGAATCGCCTCAAGTGGTGTTCATTCTAATGGTTTTTCGCTCGTTCGGAAAGTATTTTTTGAGCAAAATGATTTCACGGTAAACTCTATTTTGCCAGAATTTCCTAATCAAACATTGGGAGAAGTGTTATTGACTCCGACACGCATTTATACACGTCAAATTTTGCCACTTGTCAAAGAGCGATTGGTTAACGGCATTGCTCATATTACAGGTGGAGGATTTGTGGAAAATATTCCGCGTATGTTAAAGAGTGATTTAGCAGCGACTATCACTCTTGGCTCATGGAATGTGTTGCCTGTGTTTTCTGCACTTGAAAAATATGGTAAAATTCCAGAAATGGAAATGTATGAAATTTTCAACATGGGCATTGGCATGGTGCTTGCAGTTGAGGAAAAAAATGTTGAACGCATTAAAGAAATCTTGAGCGAACAAAATGAAAAAGTTTTTGAAATCGGTCGTGTAGTGAAAAAAGAAAACGAAAGTGTTGTGTTTGAGGGGGAAAAATGAGATTTGCAGTTTTTGCCTCGGGAAGTGGCACCAATTTTGAAAAAATCGCTCAAGCAGTCCAACAGAGCAAAATTACAGGAGAACTAGCGTTCTTATTTTGTGACAAAAAAAATGCGTTTGCTTTGAAACGTGCTGAAAAATTAGGTGTTCCAAGCATAGCATTTTCGATTAAAGAATTTGAAAACAAAAAAGAATACGAGCGTGAGATTTTGCGTTTGTTAGAAAAAGAACAAGTAGACTTTATTGTTCTTGCGGGGTATATGAAGATTATCGGTGAGACATTGCTCCATGCGTTTCCACAAAAAATCCTAAACATTCACCCAGCTTATTTGCCAGAATTTCCCGGTGCGAATGGAATTTTGGATGCGTGGAATGAGGGAGTTGCACAATCTGGTGTGACGGTGCATTTTGTTGACGAAGGAATTGATACAGGTCAAATTATTGAGCAAGTGCGTGTACCAATCATGGAAAACGACACCATTGAAACCTTTGAAGAACGTATTCATCAAGCAGAATACAAACTATACCCTCGAGTGATTCAAAAATACATTGAAAGTTTTTGAACAAAGTGAGAAAATATAATTTGGTAATTAAAAAAGAAAAGCGAAAAGGGGCGTTTTGAAGTCTGCAACAGTGAGCCGTGTCGTTTACTTGCTCGAAACAAAGTTTCGAGCGACACAGCGAACAGTTGCCAGACTTCAGCCCCTTGTAGCTAGACAAAGAAAAGCGAAAAGGGGCGTTAAGGAGTTGGCGACAGCGAACCACGTTGTTTATTTACTTGAAGCGATAGCTTCAAGCAACGTTGTGAGCAGTCGCACCACTCCTGCCCCTCGCAGCTAGACAAAGAAAAGCGAAGAGGGGCGATTTGAAGTCTGCAACAGCGAGCTGTGTCGTTTACTTGCTCGAAACAAAGTTTCGAGCGACACAGCGAACAGTTGCCAGACTTCAGCCCCTTGTAGCTAGACAAAGAAAAGCGAAGAGGGGCGTTAAGGAGTTTGTCGCAGTGAGCCACAGCATTTACTTGCTGGAAACATAGTTTCCAGTGCTGTTGTGAACAGCGACCCAACTCCTGCCCCTCGCAGCTAGACAAAGAAAAGCGAAGAGGGGCGTTTTGAAGTCTGCAACAGCGAACACTGTCGTTCATTTACTAGAAACGTAAGTTTCTAGCGACATTGTGAGCAGTTGCCAGACTTCAGC
>NZ_FUXI01000033.1:0-2142 GCF_900167335.1 Pilibacter termitis | reverse complement strand
TAAGGAGTTTGTCGCAGTGAGCCACAGCATTTACTTGCTGGAAACATAGTTTCCAGTGCTGTTGTGAACAGCGACCCAACTCCTGCCCCTCCGTAGCTAGACAAAGAAAAACGTAGAGGGGCGGTTTGAAGTCTGTGGTAGTGAGCCACGTCGTTCATTCACTGCTACACTTCGTTTCGCATACAGTCTTTCTAAGAATCAAAGATTCTTGAAAGACTAGCATTGAAACGAAGTTTCAAGCGACGTTGCGAACAGCCACCAGACTTCAGCCCCTCGCAGCTAGACACAGAAAAGCGAGCGGGGCGTTTAGGAGTTGGCGACAGCGAACCACGTTGTTTATTTACTTGAAGCGATAGCTTCAAGCAACGTTGTGAGCAGTCGCACCACTCCTGTCCCTCGTAGCTAGACACAAAAGGAGAAAATAACTTGAAAAAAGCTCTAATCAGCGTATCAGATAAAACAGGGATTGTAGAACTTGCTAAAGAATTAACAGCATTAGGCATTGAAATTATTTCAACAGGTGGCACGAAAAAAGCCTTAGACGATGCAGGGATTGCTACGATTGCGATTGATGAAGTAACTGGATTCCCAGAAATGCTAGACGGACGTGTAAAAACATTGCACCCAATCATTCATGGCGGTTTGTTAGGTCGTCGTGATTTGGAAAGTCATTTAACGCAAATGAATACACATAACATTCAACCGATTGATTTGGTGATTGTCAATCTCTATCCTTTCAAAGAAACAATTTTGAAACCAAATGTCACGTACGCAGAGGCGATTGAAAATATTGATATTGGTGGGCCAAGTATGTTGCGTTCGGCAGCGAAAAACCATGCGAGTGTAACGGTCGTAGTGGATCCAGCTGATTATGAAATTGTCTTGAGTGAGTTGCAATCGAAAAATGACACGACTCTTGAAACTAGAAAGAGACTTGCAGCAAAAGTTTTCCGGCATACAGCGAGCTATGATGCGTTGATCGCAGGATTTTTGACCGATCAAGTTGGCGAAGAACAGCCTGAGAAGTTGACATTAACGTATGATTTAAAACAAGGGTTGCGTTATGGTGAAAATAATCACCAAGAGGCAAGTTTTTATCAATCAGCCTTGCCAACAACCTACTCCATTGCGGCAACCAAGCAATTAAACGGAAAAGAATTGTCGTTTAATAATATTCGTGACGCAGATGCGGCGATTCGGATTATTCGTGATTTTACTACCCCGACTGTTGTCGCTCTCAAACACATGAACCCTTGTGGTATTGGGATTGCTGAGACAATTGAAAAAGCATGGGATTACGCTTATGAGGCGGATAGCGTTTCGATTTTCGGTGGAATTGTTGTGCTAAATCGTGAAGTAGATGCAAAAACTGCTGAAAAAATGCACAAAATTTTCCTAGAAATTATTATTGCTCCAAGTTTTTCAAAAGAGGCTCTTGAAATTTTGACAACGAAAAAGAAAAATTTACGTTTGTTAGCACTTGATTTTTCTCAAATCAAAGAAAGTGAGAAAGAGGCGGAATACACAGGAGTTGTCGGCGGAATGCTTGTCCAAAATCAAGATGTAATCGAAGAAAAACCGCAAGAATGGCAAGTTGTAACAAAAAGAGTGCCTACTGAAAGCGAGCAAAAAGCTCTTGAGTTTGCATGGAAATCAATTAAATATGTGAAAAGCAACGCAATTTTGATTGCCAACGACCACCAAACACTTGGCATTGGTGCTGGGCAGATGAATCGTGTGGGCAGTGTGAAAATCGCAATCGAGCAGGCGAAAGATAAGTTAGACGGTGCCGTTTTGGCAAGTGATGCATTTTTCCCATTTGCTGACAACATCGAAGAAATCGCCAAAGCTGGTATTCAAGCGATTATTCAGCCCGGAGGAAGTGTGCGTGATGAAGAAAGCATTGAGGCGGCAGATAAGTATGGCATGACAATGATTTTCACAGGTGTACGTCACTTTAGGCATTAAAAACAGAACTCAAAAAGATAAGGAACATCTTGTCTTTTTGAGTTTTTCTATTAGAAAAGCGAAGAGGGGTGTTCAGGAGTTTGTCGCAGTGAGCCACAGCATTTACTTGCTGGAAACGCAGTTTCCAGTGCTGTAGCGAACAGCGACCCAACTCCTGCCCCTTGTAGCTAGACA
>NZ_FUXI01000043.1 GCF_900167335.1 Pilibacter termitis | reverse complement strand
GAGCCACAGCATTTACTTGCTTGAAACTTTAGTTTCAAGTGCTGTTGCGAACAGCGACCAAGTTTCAGCCCCACGTAGCTAGACAAAGAAAAGCGAAGCGTGGCGTTCAGGGTTTTGTCGCAGTGAGCCATGCCATTTACTTGCTTGAAACTTTAGTTTCAAGTGGCATTGCGAACATCGACCCAAACCCTGCCCCACGTAGCTAGACAGAGAAAAGCGAGCGGGGCGTTTTGAAGTCTGTGGCAGTGAGCCGTGCCGTTCACTTGCTGCTACACTTTGTTTCGCATACAGTCTTTCTAAGAATCAAAGATTCTTGAAAGACTAGCATCAAAACGCAAGTTTCGAGCGGCACTGCGAACAGCCACCAGACTTCAGCCCCACGTAGCTAGACAAAAAACGCACAGGTCTCATCCACCTATGCGTTTTTATTTTTTATCAAGAAATTGTTTTTAGAGTTATCCAAAGCACTTTAATTCGCCAAAGAGGAAATGTACTCCAAAAAATGTTTTCCAGCGACAATGAAGAAATTGTCACGTTCCACACCATTTTTGGTTGCCATTGGGTAGCTTTCTTCGTTGTGTTTTTCCAAATAGCCATTTTCGTCCTCGGTCAAATCAATGGTCACTTTGCCTGCGATTGTGTCTTTTTTTACAGGAGCAACGAGAGCTTTTTTCTTTTCAGCTTTGAACACCAGCTTGTAGTTTGTCGTATCCATTCCTTTTGCAATCCACTTTGTTACATCTTCATTCAGAATAAGCGGCACTTGCTTTTCTTTTCCGTCTCTTACAGGAAATGATTTTGCAGCGGGAAATGTAGCCCCTTTTTTCAAAATGACTTCTTGTTTCCAATTTTCAAAGCTATAATCAAGCATTTCTTTTGTAACGGTAAACCTTGCTCCGCTATCTGTCTCAGCGTTATCCGCATCTAGCACGACCGTAATCAATCGCCAACCATTTTTTTCAGCAGTTCCAACGAAACATTGCCCAGCTTTTTCAGTAGTTCCTGTTTTTAAACCGTCAACACCTTCGTATTCATTGCTCATGCCTTTTAGCATCCAGTTCCACGTTTGCATATCTACTCTACTAGCAGTTCCCTCGCCAAAAGGTGCCGTCGTTTTCTTGGTTACCTCCAGCACTTCTGGAAAATCTTCGAGCAAATGACGAGCAACAATCGCAACATCTCTAGCACTCATCAAATTTTCGTCATCTTCTTTTGTCGCAGGATAACGTTGATTTTCTGGCAAATATTCATTGTTCAAGCCTGAGGCGTTAACAAGAAATGCGTCTTTAATGCCCCAAGATTTCACTTTTTCACGCATTAAATCGACAAATTTCTGCTCGCTTCCGCCAACTTTTTCAGCGAGTGCTACCGCACTAGAATTAGCTGAGGCAATCAAAGCACTGTCGTACAGCTCTTTGATTGTGTAACTCGCTCCTTTTTCCATTGGCACACCGCTTAATCGCATATCCGTGGAAAGTGAATAAGCATAATCGCTAATAGTTACACGTTCGTCCCATGTTAATTTTCCGTTTTTTATCTGCTCCAAAGTCAAATAAGCGGTCAAAATTTTC
This sequence comes from Pilibacter termitis, assembly GCF_900167335.1. GTDB lineage: Bacteria > Bacillota > Bacilli > Lactobacillales > Streptococcaceae > Pilibacter > Pilibacter termitis. The sequence continues at coordinate 15,691 of NZ_FUXI01000043.1, read as the reverse complement.
GTCATACTTGCAATACCACGAGGAGTATCTATATCTTTTCCATAGAGGATTTTCCCCGTTTTGTAATCAACAGAAATCGCAGATTCCGCTGCCGCCTCAAAGATTTCCATATCAGCAAAACTCTTTGTCGGAACAGCAAAAGTAGTAGAAAAAGTAGCCGCAGCTACAAAAGTTATCATTATTTTTTTTAATTTAGTGAATTTCATATCCTATCTCCTAATACAAACAAGTTTTCTCATTACGAACAAGTAGTTCCATTTTAACAAAAAAGAAACATTTCTGCAATCTGTTTTGCGAGGTTTTAACAAAAAGGTAAAGAGCTATGAGTATAAAATTATAAAACGTTTACTTGAAAAAATTGATATAGTAAATTATAATTTTACTATTGGCTTGAGAATAATGTAAAGGTAGATGAAAACAATGCAAACAATCGTACAAACAACTAACTTAACTAAACAATATAAAAATTTCAAAGCACTAGATGAAGTTTCAATTAATATCCAAAAAGGAGATATTTACGGCTTTATCGGAAAAAATGGTGCAGGGAAAACAACACTTATTCGTTTACTTGCAGGATTGATTGATGCAACAAGTGGTGAAGTTTCCTATCAAAAAACAGGAATGAAAATAGGAGCAGTAATTGAATCGCCTGCTTGCTATCCTTATCTTTCAGCAAAAGATAACTTGATGTATTACGCTATTCAGCAAAAAAATTAACCATCCAAAACAACGAGTAAATGAAGTTTTAGAATTTATCGGATTAGCTCATACTGGAAAAAAAGTATTCAAGGATTTTTCTCTTGGTATGCGACAACGCTTAGGTCTTGGAGTAGCGATTTTGAATAAACCAGATTTCCTTATCCTAGACGAGCCTGTCAACGGACTGGACCCAGAGGGAATCGTTGAAATTCGTAAAATTATTCAAGAACTAAATCAAGCACATGGAACGACAATTTTGATTTCAAGCCATTTATTGTCAGAACTATCTATGCTCGCCACAAGATACGGCATTATTCATCAAGGGAAAATTGTGAAAGAAATTACGAAAGAAGAATTAGAGCTTGAGTGTAATAGTGAAATTAAACTTTTAACTTCAGATGACGAAAAAACTCACAAAGTTCTAAAAGAGCAAGGGTTTGCCATTCAAAAAGAGAATCAGCAACTTCATATTATACAAGGAATGAGAGAAGATATGGAAAAAATTGGCAAATCATTGTTTGACAAAGGAATTTATATAAAGGAAATGAGCTACAAAGAAGAGCAGTTGGAAGAATATTTCCTAGATTTGATAGGAGGGAAGTAAAATGTCAACATTGAAAGCAGATATTTATCGCATTTACAAAGGAAAATTAGGGGTTATCTCACTTATTTTCCTCGCACTTATCGGTGTCTTTTTCACTCTGATAAGCAAGGAGAAAAACGCATTTGAGGCACTAAAAGGTGTTTTACAGTTTGGGAATACGCTCCTCCCGATTTTTCTGACGAACATTTTCATGATTGTCTGGGGAAATGAGTTCACCTATCGAACGATTAACAATGTCTTGGTAACAGGGAAAAAGCGGGCAAGTATTTTTACCGTGAAATATTTATTAGCACTCATGCTAACGGTTGTTTTCGCACTTGTTTTCATGACTTCAGCGAGTATTGCGATTTATTTTAAGGTTGGTTCATTTCAAGTAATAGATGTATTGAAAATCTTTGCTGTGCAACTTCCGATTTATTTTGCAATTACCTCGTTTGGTGTGCTTATCTTTATTTTGATACCGACAACATATGTCGCAGTTGCAGTATTTGTTTCACTTGCAATGATAGGGGACAATTTTATTTCTACGCTTATCTCAAGCTATCTCTCAAATTGGGAAAAATTGATCGACACCCTTTTCTTCAAAAACTTACAAATTGTGGTGAATCTAAAAGAAATACCTGAAGAAACACTACGCATAATCATAACAAGCGGCATCATATACGGAATTATAGGCTTTATCATAGCCTACTCACTATTCAACACAAAAGAATTTAAATAAGAAAAGCGAGCGGGGCGTTCTGAAGTCTGTGGCAGAGAGCCGTGCCGTTTACTTGCTTGAAACGAAGTTTCAAGCGGCACTGCGAACAGCCGCCAGACTTCAGCCCCTCACAGCTAGACACAGAAAAGCGAGAGGGGCGTTAAGGAGTTTGTCGCAGTGAGCCATGCCATTTACCTGCCTGAAGCAGAGCTTCAGGTGGCATTGCGAACAGCGACCCAACTCCTGCCCCTCACAGCTAGACAAAGAAAAGCGATCGGGGCGATTTGAAGTCTGTGGCAGAGAGCCCCTCAGAACTAGAAAAGGAGAACTTAAAAATGAAGAAAAAATTATTAATTGTACTTGTCATTGTGCTTGCGTTAGCAGCGGTAGCATTTTCGTCTCTTGGTGGTAGCAAGGCGACAGAGAGTGTTTCAGAAAATTGGACGTTATCAAGCAAAGAAATTAAGAAAATCTTTGTATCTGCTAGAGGGCAAAATGTAGAGATGAAAGTTGAACAAAGTCAAAAGGACAAAACAATGATTCAGCTCGGCGGAAAAGTGACGAAAGACACAAAGAAAAAACTGAAAGACGTATCGCTAAAAAAAGATGAGATAAGTATTCCGCTTAGTGATGATGGTTTTAAAGCATTGACATTGTCTGACCAAGAAAATCCGTTAAAGGTAACAATTTCTCTTGGAAAAGATGTAAAAGCAAAAGAAATCGCACTAGATGTGGATTTAGGTAATGCAATTGTTCAAGTACCGAAAGATTTCAATGGTATTTTTGAAACAAAAATTACACAAGACGGGAAAATAGAAAAAGTACCAGAAACGACAAAAGAAACAGACGACAAACTTTCGGTAAATGTTTCAAATGGAAATATTACCATAGATAAGGAGTAGAAAATGGAAGGAATAACGTACTCGTTTATCCCGAAAACAGAAGAAAAACGTCGTCTGCTAGTGGTGGAAAATACGACAGATAAGGGGGTTGTTGTAACTATTTCCGCCAAAGGAGCAAACAACATGGTTTTAATGTTACTTCCTCACGTCAAGAGAAGAATTGGTGTGCCAGACACGTATCCGACAGAAGTTGTTATTGAATGATATAAGGGAAAATTTAAAAAAGCAGTCGAAAGAATACATTCGACCGCTTATTTTTCTTTTGGTAAAGGTAAGGTGAAAATAAAACTCGTCCAATTTTCATCGCTTTCAGCGTGGATTTTTCCGTTGTGAAGTTCGATAATGTTTTGCGTAATGGCAAGTCCAAGCCCGCTGCCACCAATTTCGGTAGTACGTGCAGTATCTACACGGTAAAAACGGTCAAAGAGGAGATGAAGTTTATCTTCAGGAATTTTTTCGCCATTATTTCGCACGATTACGTTGACTTCGCCCTCGCCTTTTTCTAATAAAAGCTGGATAATGCTTGCCTTGCGTCCATACTTGAACGCATTACTCAAGAGATTTTCAAATACACGCACCAATTTTTCAGCATCAGCCTCGATAGGAATATGCTCTTGATTGCCTGCCACTTGAATTTCCACCTGATGTTTTTCCGCCTCAAGCTCAAAGTCAATTGCCACTTGAGCGAGTAAGTTCATCAAATCAAACCTTGTAATGTGCAAATTTGCACTAGGTTGTCGTACTTTTGTATATTCAAACAAGTCCTCTAAAAGTGTCTGCATTTGCTTTGCTTTCGTGTAAGCAGTATGTGCGAAATTCTCAAGCTCTTCATCATTGGAGTAATTTTTTTCTTCGATTAAGCCAAGGTAGCCGATAATCGAAGTCAGAGGTGTGCGAATGTCGTGTGATACATTGGAAATCATCTCATCTTTACTTTTTTCCACTTCACGCTCATCTTCGATTGCCGTCATGGTTGAGTCAACAAGTGAATTGATACTATCAATGACGTTGCCCAAATCGCCGTTTAGTTCAAATGGAATACGGTGGTCGTAATTTCCCATTGAAATATAATGAAGTTCAGCGATAATGTGCCGCAGCTGCATTTGATGATAACGACGTCGCAATCGCCAATAAACCACCACGACATCAATGATAATCAAAAGAGCAATCAAAAATTTTTGCCAAGAGTAGAAAATGCTACTGTCGAATTTTGCGACAAACCAACGTTTAAAAGAGAAAATCACATTGACCAAATCATCGTTGTTGCTGACAATCATTGAAAGAATCATGAGAATGGCGATGTTTACCAAGAGCATGATAAGGACGGTAAAAATGCCTTCCGCAAGAAGTTCGCTAATTTCCATGCTTGTCAGCTGAATCCTGCGATTGCTTTCTGGTGAGGAGTTGGCAAATCTACGCTTCTGCTTCAATTTTGTACCCCACACCCCAGACTGTTTGAATAACTTTCTCTCCGTCTGTCGCCTCTAAAATCTTATCACGCAAATGAGAAACGTGTACCATAACAGTTTTGGCAGAAACGACATTTTCCTGTTGCCAAACCTTTTCAAAAATTTCTTCTGCACTAAATACTTTTCCAGCGTGTGTAGCAAGCAAATACAAAATACCAAATTCGAGAGCGGTTAACTGAATGGGTTCACCTTCGATAGTTTTAACGGTATGCGATTCTTTGTTAATCACGAGAGGACCAATTTCTAGCTCGCTTGCCTCGTGAACAGATTCTTGCACTTTTGTTCTGCGTAAAATGGATTTGACACGTGCCATAATTTCCAGAGCGTTGAACGGTTTGGTTACATAATCATCTGCTCCTACGACAAGACCACGGATTTTATCCATATCTTCCGTTTTAGCGGTCAAGAAAATAACAGGCACTTGTGAAGATTTTCTAAGTTCCTTGACAACTTTCATTCCGTCCATTTTGGGCATCATAATATCCAAAATCAAAAGCCCGATTTCCTTATCGCTCAACGCAATTTTCAAAGCCTCCTCGCCGTCAAACGCTTTGACAGGCTCATACCCTTCATTTTTCAAATAGATAGAAAGAAGATTCACAATCTCCAATTCATCATCTGCAACTAATATTTTCATAGAAAAACCCTCCAAAAGTTATTGAATCAGTATAATATAAGTATATTTTATCAGAAAAGAGCTAGAACTGAAAATTTATTCGTCTTTTCTTGTGGAAAGTTATATAAAGTTTAAGAGATTGGTTGTTCTTTTCGTTGGCATCTACTTTATTCAATAAAGGATACCTCTAAAATGTCGATGAATATTTACGCCTAGAAAGGTTTGGCGTGGAGGGATAAATCTGATATAATGCAAAGTATACGAGCAATGGTGTTAAAAAAAGGAAGTTAAATATATGAAAAAAATAACCATTAAAGATGTAGCAAAGGCAGCGGGAGTTTCAGTAAGTGCGGTATCTCGTGTATTCAATGATTATGAGGACATTAGCACAGAAACAAAGGAAAAGGTATTGCAAGTTGCCAAACAGTTGAAATATGTGCCAAATAGCGCAGCAAGACATTTGTCTGCAAAAAATAAAAAGACCATTGCGCTAATTTTGAATGAAATCAATGTCACTCGTGGGGTGGCAATGCCACTTGAGATTTTAAGTGCTGTAATTGATTATCTTGATAGGACAGAATATGAATTTGTATTATATGCAACCAATACGAAAAAACAAAAAGAAAAAACGCTTTTTCAATTTTGTAATGAGCATGATATTACAGGGATTCTCATACAAGGCTTGCGAGTAGGGGATCCTTATTATTTAGAGTTGAAAACATTTGATTTACCAACAGTTGCCCTTGAATTAGACATTGAAAATGAAAAAGTTGGAAAAGTAAGTACAGACAATGAAAAGGCGGCAATGGAAGTAACTCAATATTTACAGGATATTGGGTATAAAAAAATTCTCTTCATCAATGGGCGAAAAGGTGCTGCAGTTTCTATTGCACGTGAGAAAGGATATAGGTGTGCAGTTGAAACTCCTCATATTATTTATGCAGATTATGATGAGGAAATTGCTTATAAAAAGACGTTGGAGTTGCTTGAAGACCTCCAATTTGATGCGATATTTGCAGCAAGTGACATGATGGCAATTGGTGTGATAAAAGCGCTACGAACAAAAAAACTAGAGAAAAAAATAGCTGTAGTAGGGTTTGATGACATTACACTTGCAAGTTATATAACGCCTTCGTTGACAACCATTCGGCAAAATATCCCTAAAATCGCAACAGATGCAACAAAAGATTTGATTCGGCTAATTGAAAAAAAAGTGGTGAAAAATCGTTTTGTACCGTATGAATTGATTATCAGAGAAAGCACGCCTGAAAAAGAGTAGTTGTTTTTTTGGGTGTGTTTTGTATACCAATGATTATTATAGTACGTTAACAAAATAAAGTAGGAGAGAGAATTTTTTTAGGAATCAGAAGAAATTTGATATGTATGTAGTAAATTAGCAAAACAAGTAAACAAGCCTATAAATCACCATTTTCCACACACATACTTACTCATAGGGAATGAAAAGCAAACAAAAAATAAAAAAGTGTTTACAAACAATTTTTTTTAGTTTATAATAACATAAGCTAAAACGATTTAGTAAGGAGCGCATCATGAAACGTATTCTGTTTATCCAAAGAAGTTTATCAACTGTAATAGATTTGATTATCGTATACGTTCCGAGCTTACTTCTTGCAAATATCTTTATGCCAGATCTTGCGAATTTAGTCTCAGCTATGCTTTTTATTCTCTATAACATTGTTGCCGTCACTCATTTTTCAGGACAGACAATGGGGAAACACTTTGCAAAATTAGAAGTGGTAGAAGTAAACCATAGTATTATGGCAGTAAGTATAAGAGAGGGAGCGAAACTATTGTACTTTTTGCCTTTCATGGTAGGGTGCGTATTTTTAATGATAAGCATAGGAAACTTTATTTTTAAAGGAAAGTTTTTACATGATTGGATTGGGAAAAGTGATGTGGTTTTCTTAAAAACATCTTAGCTAAATTGATTTTTTGTAGGCTTAACTAAAACGTTTTAGTTTGACGGAAAAGTAAATTTTTGAAAGGAGAACGTATGTTCCAAGCAGTATTATTCGATTTAGACGGTGTAATTTGCGATACAGCAGAGTATCACTACCAAGCATGGAAACAGTTGGCTGAAGAAATTGGGATTCAGGGAGTTACACGTAAATTCAATGAACAATTAAAAGGGGTTTCACGAGAAGAAAGTCTGAAAAGAATTTTAGACTTGGAGGGAAAACGTGAATTTTACTCTGATGAAGAATTTTCTTCCTTGATGAAACGGAAAAATGATGGTTATGTACAAATGATAGAAAACGTAACAAAAGAAGATGTTTATCCAGGCATCGAATTTCTCCTCACGCAATTAAAAAAGAAAGGGATAAAAATTGCTTTGGCATCAGCCTCTAAAAATGCACCATTCTTACTAGAAAAAATGCAACTTCGAGAATATTTTGATGCAATCGCCAATCCAAACGAAGTGAAATCGAGCAAACCTGCACCAGATATTTTCCTATTGGCAGCAGAAATGGTGGGGGTAGAAATTGTAGAAAGTATCGGAGTGGAAGATGCAATAGCAGGAATTGAGGCAATCAAAAGTGCAGGTGCCCTTCCCATTGGAGTAGGAAGAAAAGAGGATTTAGGCGAGGATATTTCGCTTGTTTCTTCGACAAGTGATTTAACAATAGAATTTTTAGAAAGAGCATGGGCGGAAAAAAGATGACAGCAAAGATGAACTACGATTTTAAAGATGATTGGTTAATCGAGCAACTAGGGTTTGACAGTCGATATTTAGGAAAAACAGAGGCGATTATGGCTTTAGGAAATGGCTATATGGGTAGCCGTAGTAGTGAAGAAGAATCCTATACAACGGAAAAAAGAGATACTTTTGTAGCAGGCACTTTCAATCAATTTGATGAAAATGAAGTGACAGAACTCCCAAATGTCCCTGATTTTTGGAAAATGGAGATGCTGATTAATGGAGAACACCTCTCGCTTGAAAAAGGAGAAGTGGAAAGCTATTCTAAAACTTTGAATTTAAAAAATGGTGAATTGACTAGAAAGTTTATTTGGTCATACAAAGACATCAAACTTGAATTACTTTTTTCTCGATTTGTTTCAATGGCACGAAAGCATTATTTTTCCAGTAAAGTAGAAATAAAAAATCTTTCAAAAGAAAAAGTCAATGTACAAATCAGAAGTGGGATTGACGGACAGATGACAAACTCTGGCAGTCAGCATTTTACAGAGGGCGAAAAAGGTTTGGTTGATGGAAAATATATGCAAATGATGCCTCAAACGAGCCAATCAAAAATTGATTTTGTATTGACTGCTACACATCAATTAAAGGCAGAACATTTATCCGAACGGATTGAAATGGGAAGACGTCAGATTTTGATGAATTACTTTTTTGAAATTGCCCCCAACACTCAGGCTATTTTAGAAAAAAGAGGGAGTATTTACACGTCCATAGACAAAGAGGTAAAAGACTCTTCTGTAAAAGGGTTAAGAGAGCTTGCTGTATCAGAAATGAAAGCAGTAGAAGAAAAAAGTTTTTCTAGCTTGCTAAAAGAAAGCGAAGAAAAGTGGCAAGAAATTTGGCAAAAACATCCGATAGAAATCCACTCAGAAGATAGAAAAGATCAGCTTGCAATTCGCTTTGCTAAATATCATTTACACGTTATGACACCAGCGCATGACGAAAGAATGAATATAGGGGCAAAAGGGCTTTCTGGTGAGGGGTATAAAGGACATACGTTTTGGGATACAGAGATTTTTATGCTCCCTTATTTTACTTTTACACATCCAGAGATAGCGAAAAGTTTGCTTACTTATCGATATTTAGGCTTGGATGGAGCACATAAAAAAGCACAGGAAAATGGTTATATAGGAGCGCAATATCCGTGGGAGGCAGCATGGCCGACAGATGGGGAAGTGACACCTGTCTGGGGAGCTGCTGACATTATTACAGGGCAAGCGACAAAAATTTGGTCAGGATTTATTGAACAGCATATAACCAGTGATGTTGCGTTTGGTGTCAAACAATATCTTGATGTAACAGGAGACCGTGCATTCAAAGAAGAAAAAGGGTATGAAATTCTTTTAGATACAGCGAAATTCTGGGCAAGTCGTTTAGAGTATAATAAAGAGAAAGATTATTATGAGATAAAAGACGTCATAGGGCCAGATGAATACAAAGAACATATTCATAATAATGCTTATACCAATTACACTGCACACTGGAATGTGAACTTTGCGATCCAATTAGCAAAAAAATTGGCAAAATCCCATGTGGAATTGTACAAAAAACTCGATGAAAAACTCGATTTATCCACGATTATTCCTGAGTTAGAGAAAAAATTGCCGAAAATATTTTTGCCCACTCCAACAAAAGAGGGGATTATTCCACAAGATGATACCTATCTTGAGAAGAAGATTTTAGATTTAACAAAATACAAGGCAGCAGACGGAGTGGATAGCTTGTTCCATGATTACAATTTGGAGCAAGTAAATGAGATGCAAATCACCAAACAGGCAGATGTCCTTTTGCTTTTGCTCTTGTTTGAGGGACTGTTTGAAAAAGAGTTGAAACTCAAGAATTTTGAATACTACGAGCCTAAAACAACGCATGACAGTTCATTGAGTTTGTCGACGCACGCGATTCTCTCAGCTGATTTAGGGAAAATAGAAGAAAGCTATGAATTTTTCAAAAAAGCAATCAATATTGACATGGGTGAGTATATGAAGTCATCAGATGACGGTATTCACGCAGCAAGCCTTGGTGGTATATGGCAAATGGTTGTATTCGGCTATGGTGGAGTTCGCATGGTAAATGGTAGACTTAGAATTGAGCCACATCTGCCAAGTACGTGGGATAAATTAACGTTTGGTTTTGATTACTTAGGAGAGTCTATCCATGTAGAAATCTCAAAAGAAGAAATGGTGGTTACAAAAAAAGAGAATGGCAACAATATTACTTTCTGGTATAAAAATCAGGAAATAACTGTAAAAAATACAATAACAATTTTACTCAAGGAGGAAACAAAACAATGAAAAAATGGACAAAATGGGCTGTAACAGCTTTAGCGCTTGCAACTTTAGTTGCTACGACAGCTTGTGGAAAAAAAGCAGACAATGGTGGAAGTGAGACGGATTTTAAAGGAAAGACATTAAAGGTTGGTGTCTGGGGCGGAAATGAGTCTGAGGAGAAGTCTTTGAAAGAATTGGTCAAAAACTTTGAAAGTAAGACTGGAGCAAAAGTTAGCCTAAAAACTTATACAGACTATAATACACAAATACAAACGGATTTAATTGGTAAAACAGCGCCAGATGTGTTTTATGTCGATAGTTCTTATTATCCTTTCTTAGCCGAAAAAGGTGCGTTAGCGAAATTGGATAAAAAAGCGTTTGATTCAGATAAATACTATGAAAATTTGGTAAAAGCATTCTCTACTAAGGGGGAAATGTATGCAGTGCCGAAGGATTTCTCTACACTGGCTTTATATAAAAATACCGAAATGTTTGAAGATGTAGGTGTAGACCCAGCAAGTGTTCCAACATCTTATGAAGAATTGGTCAAATGGTTGCCAGCATTTCAAGAAAAATTGGACGCAAAATATGGAAAAGGCAAAGTCTATGCGATGAGTTACACTGCAGAATTATCACGTTCTTATCATTTGGCGGCTCGTGATGGTGCAGAACCAATCAAAGAAGACGGTCAACCCAACCTTGCAGACAAAAAAGTCGTAAGCAATCTTTCTATTTTGAAAGAGTTAGTAGATACAAAAGCAGTTGTCACACCACAAGAAATTGGTGCAGGTTGGAATGGTGAGGCATTTGGGACGAAAAAAATTGCAATGATGGACGAAGGAAACTGGGTGTATCAAACGCTTAAAACAGAGTTCTCAGATGTGAAATTCACAGTATCTCCAATGGAAACCTACAAGTCAACAGAAGGTGGTATGATGTATTCTGTTGGGTGGGGGAAATATGCTGGAACCAAACAAAGTGCTTTAGCTGATGAGTGGATTAAGTATGTTACTGGAGTAGATGGCATGACACTTTGGGTAAATGGGACAGGCACACTTCCAGCTCGTGAAGATGTCGCAGAAACCGCTGAACTTTCTAAAAATGAAGACTTAAAAGTACATTTATCTGCAGTTGACTACTCTACTGTATGGCAAAAAGGAACGAGTTTGACGACAATCAATACAGCATATATGAACTATTGGCCTGAGGCAGCAAGTGGTAAAATTTCATTAGAAGAAGCAATGAAAAAAGCAGATAAACAAGCCGAAGATGATATTGCAAAATCTAAATAAAAGGGATTCATTTTAAAGAACCCTAAAAATAGTCAAAGGATTGTTCTATGTTTTGGACATGAATATAGACAATCCTTTTCTTATTAAGTTGAACGTTTCACTTCATATCTTAATGAATAATTTTTCTCTTATATTACAATGGAGGATGAAACTAGACGACAAGGAGTATAGGTATGAACACAAAAAAATCAAAACGTGAGATAAGTGAAATGTTACAAGGATATGTCTTTATTGCGCCAGCAATACTCATTTTACTTGTTTTTACGATTCTTTCTGTATTGTTTTCGGTTTATCTTTCATTTAATAAAGTAGACTTATTTACAGGAGAATACACGTGGAATAATTTTCAAAACTATATCAATATTTTTTCTGATCCAAGAACGGTTATAGCTTTAAAAAACACAGCTGTCTTTGCGGCATTTGTTGTGCCTATTCAAACGATTATTTCTTTGGTTATGGCGTATGTCTTGGCAAGTCGAGATGTGAAAGGGAAAAAACTATTTCGTATGATTTATTTTCTTCCCACATTGACAAGTTCTTCAGCATTGACCATTATTTTTATGTTTTTATTCAATATCAACGGTCCGTTCAATCAATTTTTCATGAGTATAGGGTTGTACCACTCTCCGATTAATTTTTTGCAAGAACCTCAATATGCGCTAAAGGTCATTATGGCGATGAATATTTGGTCAACTGTTCCGTATTTTATGACGATTTACCTTGCAAGTCTTGTCGATTTGCCACAGTCTTTGTATGAGGCAGCAGAAATTGATGGTGCTAGTGCTTTTCAAAAATTTCGCTATATTACCATTCCTTATCTACGACCTATTACAACCTTTGTATTGCTCTCAGGGATTATTGGGACATTTCAAATGTTTGACCAAGCTTATATTTTCAGCAATGGTAGCGGAGGACCGAATAATTCGACCCTCACATTATCGTTATTGATTTATCAAAATGCTTTTGGACAAATGCCGACCATGGGGTTTGCAGCAGCATTGGCGTTGTTATTGGCAATACTCATCTTTATTGTCAGTCGAATTGCTGAAAAATTGAACAGCAATGAAAAGAGATAGTGTGAAAGGAGAGAAAAAATGAAGAGAACCAAAAAAGAAAAAATAATGAAAATACTGCTTTACAGTATTTTGATAGCTTATGCATTTGCGACTTTTTATCCGTTTATTTGGGCATTGGTTGCAAGTTTTAAACCATTAAGAGAAATTGTTTCTGGCGGAATGAATTTATTTGGTGGGGAGTTTACGCTGGCAAATTATGAATACATTTTAGGTCGAAGTGAAAATTTTGGCAAATGGTTTTTTAACTCATTGATTGTTTCGATTATTGGGACTGCAATCAATTTGTTTTTAAATACTATGGCAGGATACGCTTTGGCTAGGTTAAATTTCCCAGGGCGAAACAGGATTTATTGGGGAATGCTTGCCATGATGATGGTGCCAAGCCAAGTGCTATTAATTCCCAACTACTTGATTATTTCCAATCTAGGAATGAAAGATAGTTTTTCAGCTTTAATTTTACCAGCTGCGATCAATCTAGGAAATATTTTCATGATGCGCCAGTTTTTCTTGAGTTTTCCAAAAGATGTAGAGGAGGCAGCAGTCATTGACGGGTTATCAAAAACAGGCGTATTCTTTAGAATCGTTATGCCAATGGCAAAACCGAGTATTTCGACCCAAGCAGTATTTGTCTTTATGGGATTTTGGAATGAATTTTTAAAGCCAATGCTATACATGACAACTCCGTCAAAATATACATTGACACTAGGACTACAGACATTTAAATCACAAAATGCAGGGCAACGCTGGGATCAGATTATGCCAGCAAGTATTATTTCCATTGTTCCAATTGTGATTTTATATATTATTTTCAACAAATACTTTTTACAAGGTGTTAGAATGGACGGAGAAAAATGAATAAGGAATTTCAATTGACTTTAGATGATGTAGGCAGTAACGGAAATCAAAATATTGAAACGTTATTCGCTTTGGCAAATGGCTTTTTAGGTGTAAGAGCAAGTTTGCCAATTGCAGAAGAAGGGTGCAATGCGGGGAGTTTTGTGAATGGTTTTTATGAAACAAGCGACATCACTTATGGTGAGAATGCTTATGGTTATGCCAAGCAACATCAAACCATGGTGAAATTATTTGACTTTCGCACGATTGAGTTGAAAATAAATGACTGTGATAAATTTACTCTAAGTTCTCGTCAGATGAATTTGGATATGGGAAAAGGGGTTTTGCAAGAAAAATATGTTTACACAACATCTTTGAATCAAGAAGTGCAAATAGAAATTGAAAGTTTTGCAAGTCATAAAAATCGGAGTGTCTATGCGCAAAAATGGAGAATTATGCCACTGAATTTTTCTGGCACAATAGGTGTAAACAAGCAAGCAGTGCACATTCAGCCTAATAAAGTGCGAGAAGATGATCCCAGAAAAAAAGAATCCAGTGCAGCATTGCAAATAGATGAAGAAAAAGTACAGACAAAAAATAGCGGACAAATTTTGTATTATCGTTTTGATGATTATCAAAGTGAAAAGCTAGTAGAGATTGGGGAAGAAATATCCTTTGTACAGTGTTATGAAATGTCTAAGACACCACTTTCTTCTATAAAAATAGATTACGAAGTAATGAAAGAGGCGCAACAAACGATATTTCAAGATTTTTGGTCGATTTCAGATATTGAGCTGGAAGGAAATGTCCAACTGCAAAAAGGGATACGTTTTAATTTGTTTCACCTCTTCTCATCTGCAGGTCGTGATGGCAAGACGAATTTCAGCGCAAAAGGATTGACTGGTGAAGGATATGAGGGGCATTATTTTTGGGATACAGAGATGTACTTGCTACCATTCTTTATTTTTACACAACCAGAAATAGCGAAAAGTTTACTTCAATATAGAAGAAACATTCTTCCGAAAGCGAAAGAGAGAGCCAGTGAGTTGGGGTATAAAGGAGCGCTATTTACATGGCGAACAATCAATGGCGAAGAAACATCGGCATATTACCCTGCAGGTACAGCACAATTACATATCAATGCTGATATTGCTTATGCATTTGAGTTGTACGAAAAAGTAACTGGAGATACAAAGTTTCTTTCCTCAGCCAAAGATGTGTTGTATGAAACGGCGAGATTTTGGTTGGACTATGGTTTTTACAGTAAGCGTGGATTTGAATTGCATGAGGTAACAGGACCAGATGAATATACTGCATTGGTAAACAATAATTATTACACGAATCAAATGGCGAAAAATAATTTATACTACGCAGTAAAACTTGCAAATCAATACCAAGAATATGTAGAAGAAGCTGTCGATTGGAAAAAAGCAGCAGATGCTATGTTTGTTGGATATGATGAGGAGAAGAAGTTGACAAAGCAAGATGATAGCTTTTTAGAAAAGGAAAAATGGCATTTCGAGCAGACGCCAAAAGAGAAATACCCATTACTTCTTCATTACCACCCAATGAAAATTTATAAGTATCAAGTGTTGAAACAAGCAGATGTTTTGCTTGCCCACATGCTGTTTCCTAGAGGAGTAGAACAGGAAAAACGTGATTTTGATTATTATGAACCTCTCACGACGCATGATAGCTCGTTGTCAAAAGCAATTTATGGTGTTGTAGCTAGTCGCATTGGATATGAAAAGAAAGCATATGATTTCTTTAAAGAATCAGCGATCATGGACTTGGAAGATACGCACGAAAATGCGAATCATGGGATCCATGCGGCAAATATGGGTGGTTGTTGGCTAGGGTTAATTTATGGGTTTGCAGGTTTGCGTGTGGAAGGTGAAGAGATCGTATTTCACAATCATCTACCAAAAGAGTTTACTTCGCTAAAATTTCGCTATCTTCATAAAGGAAATGTTCAGGAAGTAGTGCTTACGCAAGACGAAAAGACAAATGGGGACTTTGGGAGTAGCTGAAGCGATTGTTTGGAAAAAGCCTTATGAAATTCAATAAACTTCATAAGGCTTTTTCCAAACAACTTATTTCTTCCCAATCCCCGTCACATTATCCAACTCTGTCCGCACGATTAACACATCACAAGGTGCATGGCGAATGACGTATTCTGATACACTTCCTACCAATAAACGCTCAATTGCATTCAATCCAGTGGCTCCGAGCATAATCAAGTCCACTTGTTGCTCTACTGGAATTTGGCGAGCCAAAACGCTCTTAGGACTTCCGTATTCCACGACAGTCACGACTTCCGATACACCCATTTCAAGTGCTTGATTTTTGTAATCATTCAATGTTTGTTGTGCCAATTCTTGTGCCTGTTCAGCTAACGTGCCGTCAAAACTTGCGACCGTCTGAAACGCTCGTGTGTCAATGACGTGTGCCAAAACTAATTTTCCTTCGTTTCGCAATGCCACATTGACCGCTTTTTGAAACGCCACCTC
>NZ_FUXI01000041.1 GCF_900167335.1 Pilibacter termitis | reverse complement strand
GTTTGCGACAGCGAACCACGTCGTTTATTTACTCGAAACGTCAGTTTCGAGCGACGTTGAGAGCAGTCGCCCAACTCCTGCCCCTCATAGCTAGACAAACTAAAAGCGTAATGGTGCGTTTTGAAGTCTGCAACAGTGAACCACAGCATTTACTTGCTGGAAACGTAAGTTTCCAGTGCTGTTGTGAACAGTTGCTAGACTTCAGCACCATGTAGCTAGAAAAAGGAGAAGAATATGCTAGAAATCAAAGGTTTAACTAAGTCCTTTGGCGATTTTGTTGCAGTGAATGATTTGTCTTTGACCATTCATGACGGCGAAATTTTAGGGCTGATCGGACAAAATGGTGCAGGAAAAACAACTACGTTTCGCTTAATTTTAGATTTTCTAAATGCGGACAAAGGGGAAGTTTTGTGGAATGGGAGAAAAATAACAAGTGACGATTATAATGTCATCGGTTATCTTCCAGAAGAACGTGGTCTTTACTCAAAGGATACAATCGAAAATCAATTGCTCTTTTTCGGAGCGTTACGTGGGAAATCAAAAGAAGAAATTAACGGAAAAATTGATTATTGGATGAAAAAATTTGAAGTAAAAGGGAAAAGAACGGATAAATTAAAGTCTCTTTCTAAAGGAAATCAGCAAAAAGTACAGTTAATCGCAACACTTATTCACGAGCCCAAATTGGTCATTTTAGATGAGCCATTTTCTGGACTTGACCCTGTGAATGCTGATTTACTCAAAACTGCCGTTGCGGAATTGCGTGAGAAGAACGTCTGCGTTATTTTTTCTGATCACAATATGGATAACGTGGAAAAAATGGTTGATTCCATGATTATGGTGAAAAACGGAGAGAAAATTTTAGATGGTACGGTTCGAGAGATTCGCGAGAGCTTTGGTCGCACGAAATTATTTATCGAGGCAGAGGTTTCAGCAGAAGAACTTTCAAAAATTGACGGGGTGTTAGACGTGAAAACTCGACAAGACGGAAGTTTTGAATTGACCTTGCAAAACGAAGAAGTCGGCAAAGAAATCTATAAATTGGTGACGAAAAATGGATATATTCCAATGTTTAACCAACAACCTCCAACGCTTGAGGAAATTTTCAAGATGAAAGCAGGGAATGTAAATGAAAAAGAATAAATTTTGGACAGTCGCCCTTTATACTTATATAAAAAATGTAAAAAGTATAGCCTTTGTTATTATGTTACTTCTTCCACTTGTTATTGGACTGATTGTTTACGGAGTAGCGAACGTGGTTAAAGATAACTTTAAAAATACCGATAAAATCGCTCTTGTAACAAAATCTGAAGAAATTCAAACGGCTTTTGGGCAAATAAAAGGTGATGTAACGTATAAAGTCATGGACGAGAAAAAAGCAATGACTGCCTTAAAAGATGAAAAAGTTGGGGCGATTTTGCTAATTGATGAGCAAAATAGTTTGCTGAAAAGTGAACTTCGTTCGACAAAATCGGTGTCAGAATTGACACAGTATGCCATTCAGCAAAGTTTAACAAGTATTCAACAATTGCTAAACGCTCAAAAACTCAAACTTTCACAAGAACAAATGGCAACCGTGCTTATGCCGGCAGTCTTAGAAGATAAACATATCGAATTTGATGAAAATGGAAAAGTCACAACAACAGAGGATTACTCTGGTATTAGACAGATAGTTACTTATGCATTGATAATTATTATTTATACGTTTGTTGTAACGTATAGTTCGATTATTGCTCAAGAAATCGCCAATGAAAAAGGAACACGTATTATGGAAATTATCCTTTCAAGCGTGAAAGCAGAAGTTCATTTTTACGGAAAATTAGTAGGCATTATGCTTGTATGTGCAACCAATGTGCTAGTGTATGCTGTCTACGGCATTATTGGCTATAAAGTGGCAAGTAGCAATGAGTCAATTACTGGGATGATAAAAGATTTCCACTTAGACAAGGCATTTTCTGGACAATTTTGGTTTGTAATACCGATTCTTATTTTGGGAATTTTGCTTTATAGTTTCCTTGCTGCACTTTCAGGCTCCCTTATTTCTCGAGTAGAAGATGTTGCAAAAGCACAAACGCCTATTATGCTTGTTGGAATATCAGCATATGCTTTCAGTATGGTTTTCCAAACAATGCCTGACAATATTTTGGTTTATATTACAACATATATTCCATTTGTCTCAAGTTACACGTTGCCGCTACAATTGTCAGCGAATGTCGCAACTGCTCAGCAAGTCTTTATTTCAATGGGAATAATGGTTGCAACGATGATTTTTCTCTTGCTATTTTCAGCAAAACTCTACAAATCAAACGTTTTGATTTACAATGACGGCGGGTTGTTAAAAACTTTAAAACAATCAATTAAAAATGTAAAAGCCGATCGTTAAGCTAAAAACGAAGATACCAGTCAGAGTATCTTCGTTTTTTTCTTTTATTTATACCCTTTTTGTTTCAAAAACTTTCGTTGTTCACTTGAAAGCTCTAAAATATCTGCAACTTCAAGAAGGGAATGACCACAAGCGAGCATTCTTTCTGCTGCGATATTTAACCCTGCTTGAATCCCGTGTTCAAGTACAGGATTTGTTTTGTCGTTTATATCAAGTATATATTTATTGTCAGGCAAATCAAATAGTACTTTGACCGCACCAAAAAGTTGCTCAAAAGAATCAATTTCTACATCGAAAACAGGCGTAATATCCTCTGGCAATTTGCGTGAGCGATGATTGAACCACATGGATTTCCACCCGCCATTGTATGCTCCTTTGACGTCATTGTCGTAGCTATCCCCTACATAGAGCGTTGTTTCAGGATTCATGCCAAATTGTTTGGCGGCAAGATTGAAAATTTCCTTTTCTGGCTTTTGGAAACCAGTTGCTTGCGACACAATCACATGATTTGGTGCAACATAATCATAAAGCCCTAGCTTTTTCACTTTTTTCAGCTGATGTTCTGTTGGACCATTCGTAATGACACCTACGGGGACATTTTTTTTCTTGAGAAACTCAAGTGTCATTCGCATTTCGTCAAGCATGGTAATGTTTTCTAGTTCATGTTCATAAATTTCTTGGAAATACGCTCCTTTTTCCTCGTGAATCTCATCGTATCCTAGCTCTTTAAGTGTTTCGTTGGTGCGATAAAAGCGGAAGTAGTCGATTGTCCATTCTCCAGCCATTACTTTTGGAAATCCCTTATCTGAGTGGTGACGGAAACGAATGTAGGCGGTATTCATATCTGTTTCACGAAATCTCGGAAAAACAGCACGAATCGCTCGCCGAAACGGTTCCTGTTGGTCATAAATCGTGTCATCCACGTCAAATACAATCGCATTAATCATCTTGCAAAACTCTCTTTCTTCCATGAATTGTTTAAAAAATACGTTCATATGATAACATGAATAAAAGAATATTTCTATTATTACCTTTGTATGATAGAATAAATTATATAAGGGTACCTCTAAAAACTCATGTTCGAGGTACCAGCATACTTGTTTCAATACTTATCCAAGGAGGAAAACGGAATGATTTTTGATAAAGAAGATTATGAAGCATTTGACCCAGAATTGTGGAGAGCCATTCACCGTGAAGAATATCGTCAGCAACAAAATATCGAGCTAATTGCCTCAGAAAATGTTGTTTCTAAAGCAGTAATGAAAGCTCAAGGCAGTATTTTAACCAATAAATATGCCGAAGGTTACCCGAGCAAACGTTATTATGGCGGTTGTCAGTTTGTGGACGTGGTGGAAAGTTTAGCAATTGAGCGTGCCAAAGAGTTGTTTGGTGTAAAATTTGTCAACGTGCAACCTCATTCTGGTTCACAAGCGAATGCTGCTGCTTATTTGTCGCTAATTGAACCGGGAGATACCGTTCTTGGTATGGATTTAGCAGCTGGAGGACATTTGACACACGGCTCTCCTGTCAATTTTTCTGGCAAAACCTATCATTTTGTGCCTTACACTGTTGACCCGAGTACAGAAGTGATTGATTATCAAGTGGTGCGTATTAAAGCTCGTGAGTGTCGTCCAAAATTGATTGTCGCTGGAGCATCTGCTTATTCACGCACGATTGATTTTAAGAAATTTAGAGAAATTGCAGATGAAGTTGGTGCATTTCTAATGGTGGATATGGCACATATCGCAGGACTTGTTGCAGCAGGACTTCACCCAAATCCTTGTGAATACGCACATATCACGACAACCACCACACACAAGACACTTCGTGGTCCTCGTGGAGGAATGATTTTGACCAATGATGAGGAGTTGGCAAAGAAAATCAACTCTGCTATTTTCCCGGGAATCCAAGGCGGGCCGTTAGAACACGTTATCGCTGCAAAAGCTGTTGCTTTTAAAGAGGCACTTGACCCAGAATTTAAAGAATACCAAGAACAAGTATTGAAAAACATTCAAGCAATGACTCAAGTATTCAACCGTGCCACAGGTATTCGTGTGATTAGCGGAGGAAGTGATAACCATTTACTTTTACTTGAAGTAACAGATTTTGGCATTAATGGAAAAGAAGCAGAAGCAATTTTAGATAAGGTAAACATTACTGTCAATAAAAATTCTATTCCTTACGAAAAACTCTCACCATTTAAAACTTCAGGTATTCGTGTTGGAACAGCTGCTGTCACTTCACGTGGCTTTAAAGAAGAAGAATGTGTCGAAGTAGCCAAAATGATTGTTCGTGCGTTAACAAATCGTGAAAATGAAAACGAGCTAGAAGAATTAAGAAAAGAAGTAATCGAACTTACGGATAAGTTTCCTTTGTATGAGAAATAATTAAAAACACCCCCTCACATGAGAATCGTGAAATTCATGTGGGGGAGTTTTCTTTGTCTAGCTATGAGGGGCAGGAGTTGGGCGACTGCTCACAATGTCGCTTGAAACTGACGTTTCAAGTAAATGAACGACATGGTTCGCTGTCACCAACTCCTGAACGACCCTCATAGCTTTTCTGTGTCTAGCTACAAGGGGCTGAAGTTTGGCAACTGTTCGCAACAGCACTTGAAACTTCGTTTCAAGCAAGTAAATGCTGTGGCTCACTGTTGCAAACTTCAAACCGCCCCTCATAGCTTTTCTGTGTCTAGCTACAAGGGGCTGAAGTTTGGCAACTGTTCGCAACAGCACTGGAAACTAGCGTTTCCAGTAAATAAATGCTGTGGCTCACTGTTGCAAACTTCAAACCGCCCCTCATAGCTTTTCTATTTCCCGCATAGGCGGTAGATGGCTTCGGCGTAGATTTCCATTACTTTATACATACTTTCAAGTTCCCATGCCTCGTTTGGTTGGTGCATGAGGTCTGGTGTGTCTGGGAACATTGCACCAAATGCAACGCATTGATTCATTGTGCGAGCAAACGTTGCTCCACCAGAGATTAATGGTTCGCTCATATCCCCTGTAAAATCACGGTACGTGCTTAAAAGCGTTTGGACTAATTCACTTTCTAATGGTACATAAAGAGAATTGAGCCAGTCATATTCTTCATAAGTTAAGTCATATTCTTTGGCTTTATCGGCAAATTTTTTCGCCAATTCATCTTTGTCAATCGTTACAGGAATACGCATATCCACACCAATTTTTGTCTGCTCTGGTGTAATTTCAAGACTTGCAAAATTCATAGTCAACTCTCCAGAGGCTTCGTCCATTGTTTTGCCGACCACGTTTTCACCTGTTGCGTTTTCTTTGACTAATTTGCCAAGAAAATCAAGTGGTTTAAAATCATACACATCAGAAAGGGCGATAGCTAGGCGAGTAAGGGCGTTAATGCCCTCAGGAGCATCTTTTGCGTGGATACTTTTTCCTAGCACAGTGATTTTTTCTCCCTCATCAGAAAAGGCAAAGCCATGTTCATTTAGTTTTTCTTTGACTTTTTCTAATTTCTCACCAGAAAACTCTGCTACATCAGGTACTACGTTTAAAGCACCACCAGCGTGAAGTTGGAGTTCACTTGTTCCTTTTCCTGTCAAATAGGCTTGTAGCAACCCTTTTTCAGCATAAGTAAGTGGGAAATGAGCGTCTGGTGCAAAGCCACAAGTCACAGCCTCCTCTTTTTCATTGTACTTGTCAATGCAACGCCAAAGAGTTTCTTCGTCACTGCCGAAAATAAAGCGAATACGACAGTCAAATGTGACATCTGCATCCATGAGTGCTTTCACCGCATAAAGAGCAGCAATGCTTGGACCTTTGTCGTCTTGAGAACCACGAGCGACAATAAACCCGTCTTTTACCACAGGTTCAAAAGGAGAAGTAGACCATTTTGACACATCTCCAGCAGGTACTACGTCCATGTGACAAAGAATACCAAAAAGTTTTTCTCCAGCCCCAACTTCAGCATAGCCATAATATCCTTCTGGGTCTTTGAATGTCTTGAAACCAAGTGTTTCACATAGTTCTAACACTTTATCCAGTGCAGCGACGACATTTTTGCCAAATGGATGTCCTACTCCACTATCTTGTTCATCTAAAACAGACGGAACAGCAAGAAGTTTTTTCAAATCTTCAACAGCTTGCCTTTGATGTGTTTCGGTGATAAAAGTTTTCATTTCTATTCTCCTTTTTCTAGCTACATGGTGCTAAAGTCTGGCAACTGTTCACAACAGCACTGGAAACTTTAGTTTCCAGCAAGTAAATGCTGTGGCTCACTGTTGCGGACTTCAAAACGCACCATTTATGCTTTTCTTTTTTGTTAAAAACTTAGAATAAAGCTGCTACTCCAAGCATTAAACAAGTAATGATAAAGATAATCACTAATAATTTCCAAACATATTTTAGCCATACACCAATGTCAATGCGTGCAATGGCTAATGCTCCCATTACCACACCGCTTGTTGGTGTGATGAGATTGACGATACCAGAAGCTGATTGATAGGCTGTGATAACAAGTGCTTTTCCGACACCCGCAAATTCACCCATTGGTGCCATAATTCCCATAGTTGCCGCAGCAAGACCAGAAGTCGAAGGGATTAAGAAACTCATAGGAATGTAGAAAATATAAGTTAAGACAATAAAGACACTAGAGGACAAGCCTTTGAGTCCTACTTCGCCCCAGTGAAGTACAGTCGCCGTAATCAAACCGTCATTCATTACCACTTGAATCCCACGAGCAACTGCTACAACAATAGCTACACCGATTAAATCAGCAGCACCATTCATAAATTCTTTCACAAAATCAGATTCGCTCATGCCGTAAATAAAGGCAATAATAATACCGATAACAAAGAAGAGCATAGTGATTTCTTGGAAGTACCACGTGCCAAGAGGTGCCATATCTTTTCCTAAAAACGCACCTAAAAATGGTACATCGCTCAATGTTTTGGTCACATCTTCAAAAAATGTGAATCCCGGTATAATGTCGCCCCAAGGAATTAACCCTACAAGCATGATAACAAATGCGGAGAAGAAGAAGAGGTTTACCGTTTTTTGACGAGTTGTAATCGTTTCTTGACGATTGATTGCCTCAATATCAAAATGTTTCTCGTCTTCTTTTCGTTGAGCAAACACGAGTGATTGAGTTGGGTCTTTTTCGATTTTTGATGCGTATCTGTAAACATAAATAATGCTGATTGCTACCAATACGACAAGCATAATGACACGTAGTAAAATCCCATCTGCAAGCCCAATTCCTGCAGCATTACTTGCCACTCCTGTTGCAAATGGATTGACAGTAGAAGCAAGACAACCAACTTGTGAGCCGATAAGGACAATTGCAATCGCTGTAAGCGAGTCAAGACCCACTGCCATCATAACAGGAATTAATAAAGCATAAAACGGAATCGTTTCTTCCGCCATACCATAGGTGCTACCGCCAAGAGCAAAGATACACATTAAAATAGGAATAAGGACTTTTTCTCTCCCTTTGTTCTTTTTTACGATAGAGGCAATTCCTGCATCAATCGCACCTGTTTTGTTGACCACGCCTAAAAATCCACCGATAACTAGAATGAAAAGTGAAACTTCAATTGCACCACCAGTGCTATCTGTTCCAATCATTCCACGCACAGGAGCCATCAAAACATCCCAGAGTCCTTGTGGATTCTGAGCAACTGATTTGTAAGTACCTGCGATAATGTCACCAGTTTCTTTGTTGGTTTGGTATTGTCCTGCTGGAATCAGCCATGTGAGAACTGCAATTACTGCAATAATCAAGAATAATACGGTGTATGCCGAAGGCATCTGGAATTTTTTCTTTGTTGCGTTCATTAGAAATACTTCCTTTCATTTCATTTGTGTCGCAAAAATTGCTCACAGTTAAAAGAGGGTATAAATTCTGTCCTTGTATTTCGCATTTTACAAAAAATACCCGTTTTCATAAAATGCGAAATACAATTTATACCCCACGACTCTATTTTACACACAAAAGGAAAAAAATGAAAGCGAAAACAGAAAATATTTTCGCTTTTCTCATTTTGTTTGTATAGCCTTTTTTAAAAAAATTACAATTTATCTAAGGCATTTCGTTGTTCCTCATCGACGATATGTGTGTATAAATCCGTTACTTGCGTACTTGCATGACCTAGTTGGTGGCTGACAAGCACTTGAGAATTGGTTTCAGCATAGAGCCTTGTTGCCAAAGTATGACGAAGTTTGTGCGGAGAAACCTTGATTTTAAAGGCTTGCGAGTATTTACCCACCATTTTTTCAACAGAAGAAGCATCAATGCGGTTGCTCTGCCCTTTGAAATTAGTCAAAAAAAGTGCTTTTTGTGTTTTTTCAGGATTGTATTTTGCCTTGCGAACTTCTAAATATCGCTCCAAATATGGAATACCAAAACTTGCAATGTTTACAGAGTCACGTTTCCCACCTTTTCGTGTAACTTCGACACGTCTCGTTCTTAAATTCAAATCACCTACATTGATATTTACCGCCTCGCTCAAGCGAATGCCTGAGGCTAATATTATCGCATTGAGTGCTAAATCTCGCTCTTTATTTTTCAAAAAAGCCGTTCTAGCACGTGTTTTACTGTTTAAAGTATGTTCGTAGTGTTCATCAATATAGTTCAAATATTCGGCTGTTTCGTCACCTAAGAATAGTTTTGGTTTGATATTTTCTGCACGAGCAGCAAGTGTTTCTGATTTTTTCCTTGTTGAAACTTTTTTCATCACATTTCGATAGAAATAAGGTTCACCGTCAAGTCCCTCGACTTCCTCAGTCAAATATTTAAAAAGGGAAGAAAGAGAAGTAATCGTGCGATTAATGGTCGCTTGCGACAAGCCACGTTGTGAGGCAAACGTATTTTGTAGCGTTCCTTCACGCAAATGTGTAATATAACGCTCTACATCACTTTTTCGCAAATGCTCTAATGTATCAAGTGAAATCTCAGAAATTTTGTCCGCCTCTGAAATCCCTTCATCAATCATCCAACTAAAAAAACGCTGATATTCTTTAAAATACTCAAAAAGCGTACTGAGCGAATACGGAACGGCTAACTTAGATTGATAATATTCCAATACAAAACTCGGCATAATCGCTTTGTATTCCTCAATTTTTTGAATTATTTTTTCTCGTTTCATATTTTTTCCTTTCCAACATCATTTTTTAAGGAGTTAGTAGCTAAGTGTATTGTAACACACTTTTATATATAATTCAAGAAAATTATAGTTTTTCGGAATTTTAGTAGTGGGTGAATAAAGAGTGTTTGACTTTGAACTTATTTGTATTCTATAATATAATTATTTTATACTGTTTTGGAAAGGTGTGATTGTATTGAGTACTTTAGTAGTTTTAGGTAATGGATTTGATTTGGCGTGTGGGTTAAAGAGTTCTTATTCAGCTTTTTTTGATAAAAGATATAATAATGAAGAGTTCGAAAAGAATTGGGGTATTTTTTTAAATTCTTCAGTTGATTATATACAATACTTTAGTGAAGAAAATATAAAAAAATGGAATTTTTGGGATTTTATTTTTGGTTTTAGAGTCTATGACCCATTCTTAATTAGTATGCTACCGGGAAAATTTTCAAATATGCATTTTTTCAAAAGTATTAACGACCACATACCTCTCAACGTTCTTTCTTCTTCTTCCATAGGAAACAATTCAAACGAAACATGGCAAGACATTGAAGAGGTATTGTCTACTATTTCAAAAAGTATAGCTAATGAGTCAGGGGTAATACACAGTAATGTCGTGAAGAGCATTAAGGAATATATCAGCAATGGTAAGGTAAACTGTTCCTTTCTTGCTGAAAAACGGGAGCAAACTATGATTTTATTTTTGTCAAAACTTTATATACTGAAATTTAAAAATGATGCCCTCTTTCCTCTTAACTTAAAAAACAAAGGGTTCTTAAACAGATTTTTATTACATGAACTAAGACAATTTGAAATCATATTCACGGAGTATTTAATTGAAGAAGTAAATAAAGTAAATAAAGATTATATAATAAAAGCCAATGAATTACTTAGACAGATTCTAACAGAGGTTGAGCTAAACGAAGATTACGATGTCAAACTATTGAATTTTAATTATACAACACCTTTTTATAACAATGATTCGTTCTATGTACAAAACATTCATGGAACATTAAAAAATAATAATACTATTTTTGGAATTGATAATCATAATGCAGAGCCTAGTTTAAAAAACTTCACTAAAACCTATCGTATTTTAGAAATGTCCATTGATAGATTGTCTTTTGTAGATGCAATTAACAATAAAAACATTGGAAGAATTAAATTTTACGGTCACTCTTTAGGAAAAGCGGATTACTCCTATTTTCAAAGTATTTTTGACGGTATCAATTTATACGAAAGTGATGTAGTGTTAGAATTTTTCTATTCAAATTATGATCCCGAAATTGATGAAAAAACGAATCTAACCAATCGAATTTTCGATTTGATTTCAGAGTATGGTAAGACTTTGGATAATAAAGATCATGGAAAAAATATAGTGCATAAGTTAGTGTTAGAAAACAGAGTAATAATTAAAGAAATATAATGATAAAATACCGTCTATACAACTCACTTGAACAAGTTGCATAGACGGTATTTTCAATCAAAACTTCAATTCATTATCATTCTCATCATCCCGATTCCCACGAGACTTAAAGTACTTCACCCCGTTATAAACAATCAAAGCAATCCCTACGACTGGCAAGACAAACAACAACGTGCGAATTAAGAAAATTTCAATCATGTTTTATTTCCCTTTTTCGTCCACAATTACACCGCCGTCATTTCCTTGAACAGTTACCCAGCCGTGTTTCATGCGTGCTTGAGCCTCAGTGTAGCGAATAAGTTGGTCTGAAATGGATTGTGTCAATTTCGCATTGGCGTCCGCCTCGGCTTGAGCCTCTTTGACTTTTACATAATAGTCTGCATCAGCTTTCGTTTTTGCAGTTTCTGCATCTTTCTTTGCTTTTTCGTTTTCTTGTCCCGCTTTGATAATCGAGTCAATTGTGTTTTGCGTTTCTTCATCTAAATCTGGTGCGGATAAGACAACGTCTGACACATCAAAGCCTTTTTCGATTGCTTTTTGGTGAAATTGTTCTTGTACTTCGTTTTGAATGTCTCCTGCTTTTTCAGCAATGCTTTGCAAAACGTCATATTTTGCGTACACATTTTTGATTGCACTAGAAAGTTGCGAATACAACCAACCGTCCTCAATAGACTTGATGTCACTTGTGCCAAATTCTCTAAAAATATCTACGGCTTTTGATTCTTGGATTTTGTACAAGTAACGAACGGTTACATTCAATCGTTTTCCGTCTTTTGAAACGGCACTAATGCCACTTGATTTGATACTCGTATTCCGAACAGGGTACTGAATAACCTTTGTACCAAAACCGACAAAATGCCCACCTTGCGTAATCGGCTTTTCCTTTGTCCCGCCAACAATCGAGTATTTTATCCCAACGTATCCGTTTTGTACAACTTTGTAACGAAATGCTACAATTGGAATAGCAACGACCAAGGCAATTCCTACAAGAAAACCAATGAGTTTTTTCTTATTTTTTTTCATAACTTCTCCTTTTTCTAGCTACATGGTGCTGAAGTCTGGCAACTGCTCACAACAGCACTGGAAACTACGTTTCCAGCAAGTAAATGCTGTGGTTCACTGTTGCAGACTTCAAAACACACCATTACGCTTTTATTTTTTCTAGCTACATGGTGCTGAAGTCTGGCAACTGTTCTCAACAGCACTGGAAACTACGTTTCCAGCAAGTAAATGCTGTGGTTCACTGTCGCAGACTTCGAAACGCACCATTCCGCTTTTATTTTTTCTAGCTACATGGTGCTGAAGTCTGGCAACTGTTCGCAACAGCACTGGAAACTACGTTTCTAGCAAGTAAATGCTGTGGTTCACTGTTGCAGACTTCAAAACGCACCATTACGCTTTTAGTTTTTCCTTATTGTTCTTAATTTTTATTTCGACGTTGTTTACCTGCGTTCCGTCCTTTTCCGTTTGTTGCACCTTTAGAAGTGTTTGTCGCAATCGTTTTGACCTCGCTTTTGACAGCGGAAGTAGTAACGTCTTTTCTAACAGGTGTTTTAATTTTTATCGGATTTCTTTCCAATTCTTCCGCAATATCTCGTTTGATTTTCGGTTTCAAATAGAGATTGGTGAATAAAGTTTGTGCAAGTGCAAACAATCCCCCGACTGTCCAGTAAAGTCCTACACCAGCTGGCGAGCTAAACATGAAGAAAATCATCATGATTGGCGTCATATAACTCATTGTTTTCATCTGTTGTTTATTTTCTTCAGGCATACCAATCAATGAGGCATAACCTTGTATGAAGTAAAAAATTCCAACGATAACCAATAGCACCATACTAGGTTTTGTAAGGTCAATTCCGTAAAATGGAGCAGACTTTTGAATCCCCGGAGCATAGCGAGCTGCCACGTAAAGAGCGGAGAAAATCGGCATTTGAATCAAAAGTGGCAAGCAACCCATGCCACCCATTAGCGACATATTATTGTCTTTGTAAACTTGCTGCATTTCAGCATTCGCCTGCATTTTTTCCTCTGGAGTAGTGGCGTTTTTCATTTTTGCTTGAATTGGTTCAAGAGCAGGTTTTAACGCACTCATTTTTTCTTGCTGAATTGTCATTTTTTTAGATTGTGAAATTCCGAGCGGGAAGATGACAATTCGTACAATAATCGTAATTAAAACAATCGCCCAACCGTAACCAACAGATTTTGCAAAAAGTTCGATTAAATTTACCATTGGTTTCCCGAGGAAGTCATAGACAATTCCTGTTGGATTGCCTGATTTGGTGTATTGCACACACCCTGTAAGCAAGAATAACATTGCAATAGCACTTGTTGAAAGTGCGAGTTTCTTTATTTTTTTCATTTTATATACTCATTTCTAAAATTAATCTGACTTATCTATTTTACTTGATAAAGCTCTTACTTTCAATCATTCTTGCTAAGAAAATAAAAAATCAGTCTAACGGCTTATTTATAAACTACCTTAAATTTATTCGTTTCAGCTAACTCTGGTGCTTCAACTATCTTAAAATGGTCTACTCGACCGCTTGGCGAAGGACTTGCTTTTACCATTTTAATAAACATTTCCATTATTTCATCTTGTGCAATTGCGAAAATTGACACACTTCCGTCAGCCTCATTCCACACTTCTCCTTTCACCCCAAGTTTATCCGCCACTAGTTTCGTCATATAACGAAACCCTACACCTTGCACACGACCGTCGACGTTGATTTTAACTTTTCTCATGATAAACCCTCCTCTTTTTTTGTATTACAAAACTATTATAACAGGAAAATCAGGTTCTCTTCAATGAAATTTTTTGAACTTTGTGAAAAACACCTCAAACCGCTCAATACGGCATGAGGTGTTGATTTCTTAACGACTTACAATTTCTTCAATTGCTCGATTCTCTCTTCTACTGCTTGACGTTTTTCGAGATAGTCACGCTGTTTTTCACGTTCTTTTTCTACAACTTCTGGTTTGGCATTTTGCACGAAACGTTCATTGCCTAGTTTTTTCTCTACAAGAGCTACTTCTTTATTCCATTTGTCTAGCTCTTTGTTTAGTCGTGCAATTTCTTCCTCGACATTAATCAAACTTGCAAGCGGTAAAAAGACTGTCGCACCAGTTAAAACAGCACTCATTGCCACATCTGGCTCTACAATATCGCTAGAAATGTCAAGTGTACTTGGGTTGGTGAAACGTGTGATGTAGTTGGTGTTTTCGTTTAAGAAACGCTCCACTTTTTCGTCTGTTGCCTTGATTTGAATAGGCACTTGTTTGGAAAGTGGTGTGCCAACTTCTGAGCGAATGTTACGAACCGCACGAATTAATTCTTTTAGCACTTCCACTCCATTTGTCGCTTGTTCGTCGCTAAATTCCGAGCGAACCTTTGGATAACTAGCAACCACTAGAGAAGTTTGAGCACTTGGCAATTGCTCAAAAATTTCTTCTGTTACAAACGGCATGATTGGGTGAAGTAAACGTAAAATTTGGTCTAAAACATGAACCAAGACACTTCTTGTGACTTGTTTTTCATTTTCATCTTCACCGTAAAGCACTTCTTTCGTTAACTCGATATACCAATCGGCAAATTCGTCCCAAATGAAGTTGTATAAACTACGCCCTGCCTCACCAAACTCAAAACGATCGAAATTGGTTGTTACTTTTTCAATTGTTTCATTGAGCCTTGTTAAAATCCAGCGGTCTGTCACATTACCAAGTGTGCGATTTGCGATTCCCTCAAGATTTTCATTGATTTCAACAAGGGTTAAATCTTCGCTATTCATCAAAATGTAACGAGAGACGTTCCAGATTTTATTGATGAAATTCCACGCTGCGTCCATTTTGTCGTAACTAAAACGAACATCTTGACCCGGTGCTGAACCATTTGAAAGGAACCAACGAAGTGCATCTGCTCCGTATTTTTCAATCACATCCATTGGGTCAATTCCATTCCCAAGCGATTTACTCATCTTGCGACCTTGCTCGTCACGAATTAAACCGTGAATTAACACGTTTTTAAACGGGCGTTCATCGGTAAATTCTAGCGATTGGAAAATCATGCGACTCACCCAGAAGAAAATAATATCGTAACCTGTTACAAGCGTGTTCGTTGGGAAATAACGTTTGAAATCCTCCGCATTGTCATCTGGCCACCCCATTGTTGAAAAAGGCCACAACGCAGAACTAAACCATGTATCCAATACATCTTCATCTTGCACCCAATTTTCACTGTCGCTTGGAGCGTCCATTTGTACTCGCATTTCGCCTGTTTCTTTGTGGTACCATGCAGGAATTTGATGTCCCCACCAAAGCTGACGAGAAATTACCCAATCATGCACATTTTCCATCCAAGTCAAAAATGTATGATTGAAACGTGGAGGGAAAAATTCTACTGCGTTTTCAGTCGATTGATTTTCAATTGCACGTTTGCTCAGCTCGTCCATTTTAACAAACCATTGCGTTGAAAGCCTAGGCTCTACAATGACACCACTACGTTCAGAATGTCCAACTTCGTGTTTGATTTGCTCAATTTTCACCAATTGACCTAAAGCATCTAAATCTTGAATGATTTGTTTTCTAGCTGCAAATCGATCCAAACCTTCGTATTTTCCGCCTTCATGATTGATAGTCCCGTCGTCATTCATCATATTAATCATCGGCAAATCATGACGCATAGCCACTTCAAAGTCATTCGGGTCATGAGCTGGTGTTATTTTTACCACTCCAGTTCCCTTGGACATATCTGCATGATCATCTGCTAAAATCGGTACAACTCTATTGATAATTGGTAAAACAGCCTTTTTCCCGATTAAATGCTTGTAGCGTTCATCTTCTCCGTTTACAATCACTGCCGTATCGCCTAAGTACGTTTCAGGGCGAGTTGTCGCAATTTCTACAAATTCTTCACTATCTTCAATTTGGTAAGTAATATGATAAAATGCACCGTCTACTTCTTTGTGAATTACTTCAATATCGCTCAATGCCGTTTTCGCTTTAGGATCCCAATTGATTAATTTTTCACCGCGGTAAATAAATCCTTTGTTATATAATTCGACAAACACTTTTCTTACTGCTTGGTTCAATCCTTCATCAAGGGTAAATCGCTCACGTGGATAATCAAGTGAAAGACCTAATTTGCCCCATTGCTCCTTGATTGTACTAGCATATTCATCTTTCCATTCCCACACTTTTTCCAAAAATTTTTCACGACCTAAATCATAGCGAGAAACTCCATTTTCAGCAAGACGTTCCTCTACTTTTGCTTGCGTTGCAATTCCTGCATGATCCATTCCGGGAAGCCACAAAGTATCAAATCCTTGCATTCTTTTTTGGCGAATAATCATATCTTGAAGTGTGGTATCCCATGCGTGACCTAAATGCAATTTCCCAGTTACATTTGGCGGTGGAATAACGATACTATATGGTTTTGCTTTTTTATCTCCACTTGGTGCAAAAACACCTTCTGCTAGCCATTTTTCATAACGACCTGCCTCTACTTCTTGTGGGTTAAATTTTGTTGATAATTCTTTTTTTGACATGATTTGCCTCCGTTTTTATACTTTTAATAATTAGGACACCTCTAAAAACTCGCACTTATCCTAAATTGCTAGTTTTCCAATTTTCTTCGTCAATCTCCTCAACCTATGAACCACATAGCTTTCGTCGATTTCCTAGAAAATCGAAAAACTAGCTAATTTAGTCTTAAGCGGAGTTTTTATAGGTGCCCATTATTTTTTTGATCATTTTTCGCTCCAAGGCTCGCCCCGTAGCTCATAATAAGAGAAGAAAGGACAGTTTCGATTAGGAAAAGACCTAAAAGAAGATAGTCATACGACGTCCACCATCCATGAGTAAAACTACTCATAAAATAAGGTTCTGGAGAGAAATTATACGACCAGAAGAAAACATTAAACATTAGAATCGCATATAGAATAAACCAAAAGCGAAACGTTTTATGAAAAATCCGTCCAAATAATAATGGAGCGAAATAAAACATGGTAATAATAAAAAATATACTTAAAAATTTCCATATTAGATACTCTTTACCAAACGCCACACGATTCTGCAGAGAAAAAATATTGTATTGATATTCCGCTGCTATCAAGGTGATAAAATAAAGCAGTAAATATTTTAAGTATCCAGTTTTTTTCATTTATCTTCTCCTCCTCATAATTTTTATAGGTACTTTTAACAAAAAAACGCCCCAATTAGCCAAAACTAATCAGGGCGAAATTTCGCGGTACCACCTGTTTTCACAGCTTACACTGTCTCAAAATGCGTAACGTACACAACGTTTTAGCTTACTTTTCATTCAGCCAAAAACTCCCCAAGCTACCTTCACAAGTTCTCTCTGAAAACTTTCACCAAACGTTTTCTCTCTTTGAAGAAATTCCTTGTTACTCCTCTTGTTTTTTTCTACTATACCTTTTTATTTTTTGGTTGTCAAATGGTGGGGAGTTTTCCTATTCTTAAAGTCCCTCTAAAAACTCCGTTTAAGACCAAATTTGATAGTTTTTTGTTTTCAAAGAATTCAACGAAAACTATGTCGTGACAAGAAAAAGCAAAAAGGGACGATTTGGGGTAAGTACGAGTTTTTAGTAGTAACTAAAACTTGAAACACCAAAACCCCACGTTTCCCCTTACCTCACCAACATTCAAGGGGAATAAAAAAAGCATGAAACACTCAAAACTTGATATAATTAAAGTACCAAACCATAACGATCAAGGAGTGTTCATGCCATGAATATTATAACACGAAACAACCAAGAAAAGTCATTTATTCAACATTCAATTGCCAAAAGTTTTCAGCGATTTGAATTTGAAAAGATTGCTCGTTTGTCTAATATGAAGAAGGAAAAAGGAATTCCTTATCACACCTTGTTTGTCTACTTGGTA
>NZ_FUXI01000040.1 GCF_900167335.1 Pilibacter termitis | reverse complement strand
TCCCAAAAATTATCAAAGAGTATTTTGGTAGTTGATTGAGTGAGTTTTTCTTTGGTTAATGTTGGTGTAGCAAGGGGCGTAGGGTGGTTTGGGTGGTTCAAGTTATAGTTTTTTATTTGTCTAATTTATGGATTTTAGTTTAATATTGAAATTGAGAACAAGAAAGGGAATAAACGACCGATGACAAAAAGAGAGAATATGACTGCTAATGAGGTTTTAGCTTTATATCATTTATTCGAAGAACAAGGAATATCCGTATGGATTGACGGTGGCTGGGGTGTTGATGCATTGCTCGGCAAGCAGACACGTGAACACGCTGATTTAGACATTGCTGTTCACCGTAAGGATAATGACAGACTTCGACAATTGATTGAAAACTGTGGCTACAAAGCAGAAAAACGAATGGACTCTTCAGAGTTCATGTACGTTATGAGACACGCATATGGTCAAAGTATTGATATACACGTCTTTGAATATGACGAAAATGGAAAAAACACCTATGGCATTGAATATCCATTCGGCTCATTAACTGGGAAAGGGAAGATTGCAGGTCAGGAAGTAAACTGTATAGAGTCCTCATTTCTATTCCAATTCAAAACTGGATATGAGCCAAAAGAAAAAGATATTCACGACGTTCGGGCTTTATGTGAGAAATTCAGCTTTGAATTACCTAGCGAATACGCAATCAAAAATAATCCCCACAAATTCGAATGACTATGCTATGGAAATTTTCACAGTTGCAAGGGAAATAATCAAGTAGAGGTACGTACCATTCGGTATACGGCGGTTCTATTTACAACTCGTCGGTGATACAATGAGAAATTGAATTTTGAAACAGTTACAAATTGAGTAAGGCAATTTGTAAAAGTATTGTCGGTCTACTCTTACAAATTGGGTAGACAGTTTGTAATTGTGTAAAATTGGGTATAGAAAAAGCACTCAAACCAGCAATGCATTACGCATACTAGCTTGAGTGCTCCATTTATGTTATTACGCACCTATATTCTAAACTTCTATCTCACTCCCGTCCTTGAATCTTACAATCCGTTTCTCCCTTGAAACCTCAACCACTTCAATCAAACCAAGAAACAGTTCTTCATCAAATTTCTCGACAAAACCTACCTTGTCCAATTCTTTCAAGAACTGCTCCACTTCCATTCCTTTCGCTTGACGTTCAAACATCTGCTCCTTGACTTCTTCAAGCCTGGAGTTTGATTTATCGAATCTTGTAACCAAAGCATTATAGCGTTTCTCGTAGTCAGCTTGGTCAAGTACAATCCGTGCATTTTCATTCACGCAATCTTCAATTAAACTAGCGACTTCATTGATTTCATCTTCAAGTTTCCCTTGTTCGCTTTCAAGCTCGGTAGTTCCAAACAATATCTCGTTCATCTCGGAGTAGTTTCTCATAACTTCAACTTTCATCTCCACTAGCTGATTAGTAGCCGTGATGAACATTTCTTCAATCTCATCTTCTGTAAAATGTGTCGTCTGGCATTTGTCGTCATCGTACTTATGGTTGCACCGCCAGATGACACGGCGATATTTCGTATTACTGTGCCATACCTTACTGCCATAATAATTACCACAATCCATGCACTTGAGCTTACATGAGAAAACACTCGTTGACCTAATACGATTTTTCCTTTGGTTCTAAGTGCCAGTCGTTTCTGCACCAAATCAAATATTTCTGGTTCTATAATCGCCTCATGATTGTTCTTAACGTAGTATTGTGGAATTTCACCCTCATTCACTTTCTTCTCTTTAGTTAAAAAGTCTATTGTATAGGATTTCTACAATAAAGCGTCCCCTTTGTATTTTTCATTCGTTAGGATACTTTTGACACAAGCACTGCCCCAATTTTTCTTTCCTGCAGGTGTTGGTATGCCTTCTTTCGTTAATTCAGTGGCAATGGCATAAGGAGCTTTGCCTTTTAAGAACAAAGCATAAATCTTCTTCACTACTTTTGCTTGCTCTGGGTTCACCACCAAGTTTCTATCTGGACCCATGTCATAACCCAAGAATCGTTTGAATGGCACCGTAACCTTTCCATCTGCGAATCTTTTCCTTTGCCCCCAGACTACGTTTTCTGAAATGGAACGTGATTCTTCTTGAGCTAAGCTAGACATTATCGTGATGAGCAATTCTCCCTTGCTATCCAAAGTCCAAATATTTTCTTTTTCAAAATAAATCTCAACCCCTTTTTCCTTGAGCTGACGTACTGTGGTTAAGCTGTCCACCGTATTTCTGGCGAATCGACTTACTGATTTGGTGACAATCAAATCAATTTTTCCAGCCATGGCATCAGCTATCATATTTTGAAAACCGATACGTTTCGTGGTATTTGTCGCTGTGATGCCCTCATCTGAATACATTCCGGCAAACTCCCAATCTTCGCGACCTTTGATGTAGTTTGTGTAGTAATCAATTTGTGCCTCATAACTCGTCTGCTGTTCATCTTGCTCCGTTGATACACGTGCGTAGGCTGCAACACGTCGTTTTGTAATTTTATTTATCGGTGCTTGGGAGAACTTACTGATTGTTGCAGGTATCGTTGTTACTTTCTTCATGTTTCTTTCGCCACCATTCTTTCATCTTTTTACTTTGTGTTTTTTTCCTTGCCTCGCTCATTCTCTTCAAAGGTTTGAACGTTCTTTTTACTATATGTCCGTCTTTAAAATGAAAGCTCACTTCTGTGTCAATCGCACTGATTTTCGTCAGTTGCCTATCCATTTCTTTTTCATCAAATGCTTGTAAATCAAGCACTTCAGTCACCATTTCTCTGAGTAATTTATCCGTTATGGAATGCCTAAAGCCATCTGGTTTACAGACGCTCGCCAACTCTGAACAATGCCATTTTTGTTGTCTAGCCCCATCGCATAACTTAGTTGTCTGAATACGGTAATTCGCTCCACATCGACCACAAACTAAAAATCCTGTGAACTCATTCAAGCGACCATTCCAATCCGTGCTTTTTCTTCTTTGATTTCGTTTTTCCCACGAGCGTTTGCGTTCAGGTGTCCAGTAATCTTTTTTAATCATTGGCTGCCAAGTCTTTCGTACTACTTTGCCACCATAGAATTTGAAATCTAACACGCCTCTTTCAATTACCAGTATCTGTTCTATTTCTTTCAAAAATAGTTCTTCATCAAACGATGCTGTCCCCACTACTTCTGCACATAACGGTCTAAGAACGGATTCAGGAATGTCTGTGGCATTGCAGTATTTAACACCTTTCTCATTCTTAGTTCTACAAGTCCATTTGTAAATTGGCTCTGCACCTTTCGATGAATGTTGGGTTCTACGTCTGAAATTCTTTCCACAATAACAACATTTAATTTTGCTTGTGTAACAGCTGGTGTTTAAAGCCCAATTAGATGTTGAACCTTCTGCTTGTCGCCTAGCACGTTCCGCTTGAACTGCTTGAAAAGTTTCCATAGGAATAATCGGCTCATGATGATTTTCAACTAAGTATTGTGGCAGTTCACCCTTGTTTCGCTTACTTTTTTTTGAAATTGGATCAATCACATATTCCTTTTGCAATAAAAGACAACCCGTATAAGTAATATTCAGCAGAATGGAACGTACCGACTCTCCTTTAAATTCGCCACCTGTATAGCCTTTAATTCCTCGATTGGTTAACATCTTGGCTGTCTTTTCTGCAGAGATTTTTTTGAAATAATTCGCATAAATTTCTTGAACAATTTTTGCCTCCTCAGGCACTACAATCAACTCGTCCCCTTGCCAACGATAGCCATACAAATTTTGTTTTGAATTTGGCAATCCTTGTTTATAGCGTTTTTGAATGGTCCATTTGATGTTATTGGACATACTACGACTTTCTTCTTGGGCAAAGGATGCAAGAATGGAAAGCATCAATTCTCCATCACCACTGAGTGAATGAATATTCTCTTTTTCAAATCTTACTCCAACGCCAATGGCTCGTAGCTCTCGAACTGTTTCAAGTAAATCTACTGTATTTCTTGCAAACCTTGAAATAGACTTCGTCAAGATAATGTCGATTTTTCCATTCTTGGCATCTTCAATTAAACGTTGAAAGTCAGGACGTTTCTTAGCTGTTGTCCCTGAAATCCCTCCCTCCGAATAAACACCAACATATTCCCATTCAGGGTTCTTCTGGATGTAGGAACTGTAATAACTTACTTGAGCGGATAAGGAATGCATGGTTCTGCCCTTTTCAACAGAAACACGAGCATAGGCTGCTACACGTTTTCGTTTGGCAATTTTAGGAATCGTGGGTTCAATTTTTTGTATTATTTTCACGATTATTCTCCTCCTTTCACTCCTATATATCACTCTAAACGCCCTTTATATCAAGTCATCAGCCAAGTAATCTAGGAAGTATTGGTTGATATTTTTTAACCAAATATGCCTTTATTTTCTTGAACTCTGCATTTGAAATGAGGTGTTGCTCAAGCATTGATTTGGCAGGTGCAAGACTCATCAGATAAAGCATTTCTTTTTTATCGTTCATTTGTCACACCCCCAAATCTAAAAGCTATGTAGCATTCGTGACTACAAAATTTACGTGTAGAGTTCTTCCCAACCAAAAACGATTGCTTGCAATTGGGGCAAATTACTGATTTTCCTTTCGTGAGATTGACGGAACGGTGTTTCTTCCACCAATCGTTTCTACAATACTCGCTACAAAACACTTTTTTCTTCATCCCTTGTACTTGAGTGATTTTTTTACGGCAATTTCTGCAACCACCCTCCGTATGAGTTGGATTAGCTCTTGTGTCTACCATATGAGGAGTAGTTAGTTTATTCCGTTTACAATACGATTTGACCGCATCCACTGACTCACCTACTGCTGTGGCAATTCTTTTATAGCCAAGACCCTCCGCACGTAGTTTTTTGATTCGTTCTTTTGTTTTCTCTTCCATAAGATTCGACCTCCTTAAGTTTCAGGCAAAGAAAATCCGTGAAAATAATTCACTTGACGTGAATTTCTCTATCCCTCTGAGTTACAGGCGAACCAAAACGGTCAAAGTCAACCCTTGTGACGTTATTTCTTTTACCTTTCACCTATAAGCGATGAAGAGGAGGAAATCGAACCCAGAAAACGAAAAAAAAGACATCAAAGATGAAGTTACTCATCCTTGATGTCTAAAAAAATTATTCTTACCTATTCCAATTTCAAGTCAATTATGTTAAAATAATTTTAGGATAGAGAACACCTCACGCCTATCAACGATGCGTACCATGAGGTGTTCGTTTTTTTGTAAAGGAGACAAAAATATCATGGAAAAAACAATGAAACCCTTTAAGTCACACAAAGAACAAGTGCAAATATTAATAGAAAGAGGCTTGGAGATCCAGGATCAGGCATTCGCTGAATCAGTGTTATCTAACCTGAATTACTATATGCTTTCTGGTTATTTGTATCCTTTTAAGAATCGTTCAACAGAAAGATTTTCCGCTGATGTTACTTTCGAAGAAATATTAAATCTCTACTATTTCGATGCTGAAATGCGTTCAGCACTTCTATTTGCTGTTAACCATATCGAGCAAAGATTGAAGTCAGTCATAGCATACAATATTGCGGAAGAATACCCTGACAATCCTTTGATTTATGAGAATAAAAATTTCTTCAAAAATCAAAATGAACACGAAAAGTTCATAACATCATTTAATGCATTCGTGCAACATAATTCTACAATACCTTTTGTTGAACATCATATAAAAAACTATGGAGGACACTTCCCGATTTGGGTGGCATCAGAGTTGTTCACGCTTGGTAATATAAAATTCTTATATCGCAATTTACCAAATAAGCTTAGACGAAAAGTTAGCTCAACATTTGATATATCTCCAGATGTTTTAGATTCTTGGATTGATAACTTACGTATAACGCGAAATATGTTAGCCCACGATCGCAAACTCTATCAAACAACTTGGAGCAAAACTCCAAAACTTCCGAAAAAATATAGACCAGAAAAGCCATTAGGGAACAAACTTTTTCCACAAATTTATCTGATGAAATTAATGTTTCCTTCAACTACACTATGGTCATTAGCATTTAAAAAAATCGGGACTGTACTAATTGATTATAACTCTAAGATTAAGTTGAAAGATTTGGGTTTTCCCTCTAACTGGCAAGAATTACTTCAATAACATCAATGGACGACACTCATACAAATGGTGTCGTCTTTCTTTTCTTAACTTATATAAATATAATCGTCTTTCTCCACTTTCCCTGTGTTCTTCCCAACAGCACAATACCCAATCGGACATCTTGCCCAGACCCAACCCTCTGCGATAATAAGTTGTTCTGATTTCGGCAATGTCCATGTTGCGCCTTTGTTATAAGTTCCAACAATTGTGCCATTCAAACTCGGTTTGTTTCGAACGTTTAGCCCATTGACTTGTACGGTTAGTCGCTTGACTATTGGGGTAGCGTTTGATGAATAAACTTTATTCCCTTTTTCATCAAAGACAGAATATCCAGTATTGCTGTCGGCACATTTCTTGGCGTTGGTTAAATCTTTGAATGCTCCTTTTTGCGATTTGACATCTGCCCAAGACTTACGCACTCGGTAAAGGATACTTGTCGTTGGTGTATTCGGCTTGGAAGTGCCATTGTTGATCGCATTTGCCTTATCGCAAATTTCTCCGAGTTTACTCATTAGTTTCCCTGGACAACTCGTGGAAGAAAAATATTGATGTGGGAACACATTTTTATAAGGTGCTAAAACACCTAAGCCATATCGTTTGCCAATATCTGCGACCAATTTCGCACAAGCATCAATGGTTGCTTGATTGATATTCCAGTCTGGCTCTCCTGTGCTATTACTGTTTTCAATACCGATACTCGTGATATTTGCGTTCCAGTTCCCAGCGTGCCATGCAGTATTGTTTTCGTCCACGTAGGCACGGATTTCGCCATTTTTCCCAATGCCATAGTGAGCACTAGCCTCACGTGTTTGCCAAATGTTTGGCACAATATCATAATTCGTGCCTGCCATGTGATGAATGACGATTTTGTCTACTTTCGCCCCACTTCTGCCAGTCGAGAAATGTG
The DNA here is from genome assembly GCF_900167335.1 of Pilibacter termitis. Lineage (GTDB taxonomy): Bacteria > Bacillota > Bacilli > Lactobacillales > Streptococcaceae > Pilibacter > Pilibacter termitis. Next base: position 10,891 of record NZ_FUXI01000040.1, on the reverse strand, counting down.
GGAAGTTCTGAAAACCGTATTTTGTTGCGAGTGTACTGATACCCATGTTATTTGTCCTCCTTATGTTTTGTGATTTGTTCTAATACGTCTTTTAGTTTCTCAGGGATTGGTAGTCCGATTTTCACTGCATTTTCGATAATTGAAATGCCCTCGTTTGAAATGTAAAAGAAAATGACCGCGTCACGTAAGACGTTGCCATTTCCGATTATCTCCACATCCAACATATGGGCAATGCCAACAAGCAAGAAAATCATCACTTTTTTGGTAATGCCAATTGAACCGATTTGGCTGGAAAGTTTTTTCTCTGTGATCGCTCGCAAGACTCCAGTGAGGTAGTCTACTATCACAAAAGCAAGTAAGGTAAAAAGTGAGCCGTCCACTCCACCTAAAAACCAACCTAAAAATCCTCCAATCGTCATCAAACCTACCTGTGTCCAATTCCATGTTTCTTTCATTTGAGTTCCTCCGTTTCTTTCTCTAGCTCGTCCATAATCAAATCCAACATTTCTGCCTCTGTTCCTGAAACGCTCATCTCACTTGTTTCAAATGCCTCAAGTAAAGTGGGGAAATGTTCCTTTATTTCTGCCACATTGATAGAATTTTTCTCCTCCAATAAAATGGCTTTTTCTTGATGGTATTCTTCCGCTGTTTCTTTGAGTAAAGAAAAAGAACCGTCATGTTGTATGAGGTTCCCGTTTTCATCTTTCTTACCATATTTCTCCAAGAGTTCCAGTTCATCTTTGTAGAGGGCATCAATCTTATGTTGGATTAATTTTGCGAGTTTTGTGCGTACTCGACTTGCTTTTGGTCGTAATGTCACCGTTTGTAAAAACTGCAACACTGGCACCAATTCTTCATTTTTAAATGTCATCATGTGCGATTTTCTCCTTTATCTCACCTACTTGTACACATAAATCATCCACAACCAAAATCAATAATTCCACCATGTCGGTGTCAATGGTTTTGGGTGTTTCTACTTCTGTCAATTGTTGTTGTGTTTCAAGTGGCTCACTGTAATTGATTCTTTCCATATTGCCTCCTAAGAATAAGTCGTCATACTGTTAAATGTAATGGGACTGTACCAACTTGTCACGACCCCACTACTGTTAATGGCAGACGGTAAAGCGATGGTTTTTCCTGCCAACTTCTGACAAATTGAGCGAATAATCCCAAAATCAACCCATATCCCGTCATCACAGACCATTAAATTACTACTCGCAAACGCAATGCCTGCCCCGCCTTGAATAGACGTAATCGCCATATGATAAACCGAGTCAAAACCAATTCTGGCAAGTTTTGCCCGATTCGTACCAGCTGTCGTCACAATCCCAAATTCTTTATTCAGATAGACGTTATCGTCAAAAGAAAAGCCTCTTGGCTGAGTCGTTGAAAGACTACTTGCATACCATGTCAACTGTTGAGTATAAGTGCTGGCACTAGAAGTTTCTTTATGTGCCCACGACATATATTCCGTTCCGTAATCCAAATCAAACACCAACCCTCGCCAATCGCTATGCCCACTGATATTGTTCGCACCAATCCGACCAACGGTTGTACCGTCTCGGCGAATGGTCATCCCTTGGGAATTAATTTCCGTCACCAAGGTATCTCCTGAATAATAGCCAATCGTTGTGCCTGTAATTCGGATAGAGCTGCTTGCCGTAATGGCTGTGAGGATATTGGCAGAAAGTTTATCTGCGGTAATAGAATTCGCTGCGATTCTTGCAGCACTCAAATAACCTGTCGTAATCTTCCCCGCATCTAAGCTTGCAATTTTGGCACTTGAAATAGTCGCATCTGCGATTTTCGCATTGGTTACAGACAAGTCTTTCATCATTGCGGTCGTAATAACTGCTGAGTCAATGGTAGTTTGACCTGTGATATGGATTTTATTTCCTGCAATCAAAATACTTTCAGGCGATACATTGATTTGATTGATGATTTCACCTTTTGCGACACGCAGGTTAATCAAGTCTTTAGTCATCAAAAGCGAAGAATAAAGACTATTTACCTTGGTGTAGTCCACTCTTGTTGTCGCAAGATACACGTTCCCTTGAAAGTTATCAGGCGAAAGCGTGGTCGTTGTTCGCACTCGCATTTTTACTGCATTGCTTGGCACCGTAACACTTGCACTCGAATTGGTATAACTGATTTGATACAACGTATGTTCATCTTCTGGATTGAGTAAAAATGGACTGGTGGTTGCGTTGTAAATTCCTGCATAGTTCTCATTTTTGATAGAGAAAAATGCAAGGTACACATTCTCTGTGATGTTCGCTCTTTGTTGTTCAGTCAGAACCCATGTATGAATGGTATTGGAGGTGGCAGTGACCGTTGCGATTTGTTCCCAAGATTCTCCTGTATACAGCCAAACGGTATTATCAGACGTGTCCTTTCGTCCATTCCATGTCAGGACATTTGGTGCTGTTTTTCCGTCAAGGGGGAGTTTGTAAATTGTCAAATAATCCCCGGAATTTGAATAGTGATTACTGGTTGGTGTGGCAGTGATTGTCAAACTTTCTACATTTTTTAACTGGAGATAACTGGCAATCGTATCGTTCGTATAATTGCCAATTGTCAATGTTTCCACGTATTGGTTTGCACTTGGAACAAAGTCAATGTATGGGGTTGAGTAGCCGTAATAATGGTAAGCGATAGTAATCGCAGTGCCGTCTGGCATTTGCCCAATATATTTTTCGTTTGGTGCCACATCAATAAAGGTCGATCGCAAAGAATTACTCGCAGAAATTTCTGTTCCGTCCGTGGTACTTAAACTTCCTTGTTGCCAAGTTTTTACTTGAAAAGGTGTGCCAATTGCCGTTTTTGTTTCGGAAACAGAAAGCATAAGAGCATCTGCTGTGGCAGTTAATTTCGCAACATTGCTCAAACTACTTAAATCCGTATAGCCGTTCTCTTTGTCTGTTTGAAGTAAGTAACAGTCAACTGTACTTGGTGCGTTTGTGGTTGTAACTCTTATTCTCAAGTACTTCGCATCCGTTGGCACTGTAAAAGGAATTGTCGTATTCCCAAAAGATGAGTAGCTCAAGAATGTTTTATCTGCTCGGTAGTAAAAGAGATACAGCGTGCCATAAGTGGCATATAATCTTTTACCGTTAAAACTTTGAAGGAGATATTTCTCCCCCTCTTTGACATCAAAGTAATCACTTCTCACGTAACTTGAACTCGTTGATTCTACACCGTTGCTTGTGTTCAGATTTCCTTGTTGCCATGTGGATTGGAGAATGTTTGCACCTGTTAAATCGTTGATTGCCTTGTTTTGTTTGCTTAAACTCAGATTAAAAGTTTCTGCATTTTGTGTAATCGCACTTTCTGCCGTAGTGACTCTCCCTGTCAAGGTATCTACGCTACTTTGATTCGCTTTGCTTGCAATTTGTCCTGCCTGAACAGTTAAACTTGACTCGGCAGTTGTCACTCGGTTTCCTAAATTCGTCATGCCACTTGCGACCAATGCAATTTGTGAGCTATTTTGCGTGACGGTGGTTTCTAAGGTCTCAACCGTTTGATTGGTTTCGAGGGTTTGATTGAGTGCCGTTAGCACATTCTCATAGGCTGTGTTGGCATTTTCAAGGGCTGTTGTCGATTCTTGTTTTGCTTGTTCTACTGCTTGTTTCACTTCTTCTTGTGTCAAATCGGTCATAAGTGGAAACCATTGCGTAATTCCCTCCCTTGTCTCATACACCCACATTTCTAGCTTGTCGCCATTTTCTTTGTACCAAACGTCACCTAGCTTGGGGTTATTAGGGGTTGATGTCCCGTAAAAGTTGGTGTTCTTTCCGTTGGCAGCCGTCAATGCGTAGTTCGCATCATCTTGAACTTGTGTGACTTTGGTATCGACACGTTTGATCACTTTGGCAATATCAGTAAACTTGGGCAAGATATTCCCTAAAGTAACTGAAATGTACGCTTGAAGAATCGGGTCATAAGTGTAGCTCATGACTCGAGCGGTAACGTTCAAACCGTCCTCCTCGTGAATCACTGATACAGTGTCACCTAGACTGACTGTTTCAAGTGCTGAAAAATGTTTGTATTCCTCTGTTTTCTCAAGAGGAGCAAAGGTCACTTCATAGGTTGCATTCGGCTTGTCTAAGTTGTTTTGAGAAAACTCGAGGTTTGCAAGTTCCCTCAACTTGGCATAAGCAAGTTCTTTTGTCGCAAATTCTCCCTCATCATTACCGACTTTTACCTTGTCGTATTTGATGACTTTGATTTTTGGAGAAACATAGCTGTTTATCAACGGACTGTCCACGTATTTTTCAGGTAAGAACAAGCCGTCATAACCTTCTGGCATGATTCTAGTGACCACGCTTGAGTAATCCAAATCGGATTGGTAGCCCGTCAGATTTTTCTTATCTCGAATTTGGACACCATTGTTTGCCCCACGACTTGAAAGCATGGCAATCGAAAAATTATCACGGACAATTTCTCCTTCATAACGAGTTTGAAAACCATTCTCTAAATCACTATCCAGTAAGATTTCAACGGGATTCAATCGCACCAAACGAACATTGTTTACCGTTGAGATGTTGGACGTACCAGTAAAAGAATGGGCATATTGCGTAGCCCCTAAAAGTTGAGAGAGTGCTTGTGTGCCATTTTTATTGACGATAAAAGTATCCTCAATGATATTTTTCGCGAGGTCATAGAAAATGTGATGTGCAACGATATGGAGTAGTCCGCCCAAAACATCACTTCGTTCCACGATTCGAAAAAGTTGTGGGTTCATGTTGGGCACAGGTACTTTCACAAGCATTTCTGGCAATAATTTTTCACTATCTTTCGCATGAATTGGAAAATCAAATGCCAAAGAAAAAAGCCCATTGAGTTCTTCGTGAACCACTGGGCTTATCACATTATTATCAAGCACTGCCAAACCATTGTGAGTGAAATTCGTTTCTGTTTTGTCGTAAAGAATCATCATAAATACCGCCACCTCGCCTCTATTTCTACTTTTGTAATGCCTGTGCCAAGAGTTACTTGATTGGTCGTTGGGGTCAATATTGGAAAATCACCTGTCATATTTTGGTTTTGTGCAACATTGCCGTAGTAACATTCTTTGAGTTCACTATCTAAAATTAAATGACCATTCAAGATGTTTAGTACGATTGGTTTTCCGTTGATTGTAAGCGTTCGACTCCCTGTGCCATAAACAGTGATTTTCGGTTGAGAATAAATATTGCCATACCCCTGAACTGTTCCAGAACTTGTCCGATTGATGTTCGACACGTTGTTCAAATATCGAAAGGGTGCACATCTAATTTCTAGTTCAAACTCCCAAAGATTGCTTAACAGATGTGTAAGCCCACTTGTTTTTACGTGTTTGATTTTGTAGTAGACGGTGTTATCTGTACTCAGTGTGATAGTTTCTGCCGTTTGAAAAATGGATAAAACTTCTCCCCACTCCATTTTATTAGACAATGCGGCACGGAAAGTAATCGTGATGTCCTCCCAACCTTTAAGCAATGTCAAAGAACCTTCTCGACCGTCAACTTCAATCGTATCAATAATACGTTGTGTTGTTGGGAGGATTGGGGGAGATGTGATTCTTATCCCTAGGTCTGTATAAGAATCTATGTTGTTGTTGAGTATGAATTTTTTCAAGTTGCACCTCCTTTTGGGTATGAAAAAACCAACAAATCTTTTAAATTTAGATTTATTGGCTTTTTTTCTCTATTATTTTGTAGCAACAAGTTCATGCTCGTTAACTTTTTTGAATTCGATTTGGTCCAACTGTTGTAAAGTGAAAAACACGCTACGTGCTATGTGCCAAGCCATTACTGGAGGAACAGCGTTCCCTACAGCTTTGTATGCCGAAGATGCACTTGTAACAAAATTAAATGAGTCAGGGAATGACTGCAAACGAGCACATTCTCGAACACTTAGTCTACGCCAACCGCTCATATCTGTTTCATCTTCTACTGTCGTACGATAATGAGCTTCAATATTCCCATGATGTTCGGCTCGAATAGTTGGTGCAGGCCGATTTTCAGATATTCTATTATTACCTTGCATTTTCTTGCCTGGATAAAATTTTGCTCTTGAAATATCTTTCAGTGTATGATTAGGGATATTAGGATTATTAACTTTATCCCACAAATCATCAATTCCGTCTTTTGAAGTTCTCCAAACTCGGCCAGTTAATTCGCCGGTTTCATCAAAAAGTTGTTGTGGGTAGAATTCATTATCTACACCACCCAAGTCCTTGCGAATCCCCATGATGATAACACGTCTTCTCATCTGTGGAACACCATAATCCGCTGCGGTTAACACTCGATATTGCACATCATATCCATGCTCTTCAAAGTCATCAAGAATAACGCTCAATGCTGACTTATCAACGTTTTCACCTTCTACATTTTTTTTAGAATTGCGAATTCCATCTACATTTTCAGCAATAAACATCTTCGGTTTATAATGGTCGATTACTCTAATCATTTGAAGATAGAGCTGACCTCGCTCATCACTTAATCCTGCTCTTTTTCCAGAGTATGAAAATGTTTGGCAGGGAAATCCTCCTAGTATGATATCTACATCAATATCAGGCATGTCTTTTTTCATATCTAAATCCGCAATGCTTCGACGCTCAACTTTATGTTCAAAGTTTGCTTCATAGACATCCGCTGCTTGTTGAAAAATATCATTGGCGAAAACAAGATTGAATGGGTTCTTGTCATATTCTTCTCCGAGATACTCAAAACCTCCTCGGAACCCAAGATCCATACCTCCAGCACCTGAGAATAAGCTGACAACATTCAAGGGTTTAGTCGCCTCATCAACCTCTATTTTTTTTGTATCGACCGTGTTATAATTAAGGTTAAAGTAACTACTTGGCATAAAATCAATCCTTTCCTAATGGAGGTAATAAAATGAACATATTTGAAGTACTGAACTTGTTTAAATCTAAAATCGAAGACTTGAATCCCATTGATAAGAAATATCTTATCAGTAAAGGGAATCAAAATGGTTTTGAAGACCTTGTACCAGAAATCGCAGAAATAATTAAAAACGAAATCTCCGACCCTACTATTTTTGATTATAAGGTCCACTTAGGTCACCACTTCCCTGACATGGATCTCATCGTAAATGGTGACTGTTTCGGCCTCGAATTGAAAAGTCGGAATAATGGTTCCTGGGATACTAACGGCAACTCCGTATTTGAGAGCATCACTGACGAAGATTACGAAGATATCTTTTTGCTATTCGGTAGCAAAGAGTCTGGAAAAGACCATCTCCTTGTTAGATTTGACTATTACTGGAAAGTTACTTCAGCAATCAACGTTACACATAGTCCACGATTTAAAATCAATATGGATACAAATGAGAGCGTGTTTAAGGACGCTAAAGAATATTACCAACTTCGTGATAAAACCGAGGCGGAGAAAGTTTCCTTTTTGCAAAATTACCTTAAAGAACATACAACAGGCACAAAATGGTTTGTTCCACAAGATTCTTCTTCCGAATCGATCAAGCCAACTTCACTAAATCTATTACCTCAAAATATTCAAAATCAGGTAAAAGCCGAAGCGCTCGTGTTGTTCCCACAGGATTTAATCACATCTAAGAGGGCAAACTACGCTCGTGCTCACGAATTCATCATCTCAAATCATTTTTACTACAGTAGCTCATTTAGAGACTTCTTTTCTGCTGGTGGAAAATGGGAACGAAATAATGTCGAATTTCCTCAAAGTGTTGGTACCTTCCATAGTTTAAGTTCAGAAATCAGATATATACTCAATAACTCAAATTCAGAGTTCCAAAAAATTGCTTATGAAAGCTGGAATACTCTAGAGCTACCTTTGAACAAAACCTCATTCTTTGATGATTATTGTAAAGTCGTTGATTTGATAGGTAGAGTTAACTTTTACCCTGAACTTCAGAAATCAAGAATTCAAAAGCTATCTAATCTACTTTAATCATCTTAGGCTCATTATACCATAAAGTTCGATGACGCGGTAAAAACCGCGCCATCTTTTTTTACATCGCTTCTATGCTTTTATGTTTTTATGATAAATTAATAAGACATTTCTTCAAAAGCTTTTGGGATTTGTCTTCAATCTGTACTTTTAAACTATAAAAGGCCTTATTTATCGTAAATTACTTAATTAACTGATAGAAATTTTACTAATAGAATTTTTGAAATCAGGGTAAGATGCTATATTGGCTTTTGCAAACTCAAAGGAATCTTCATTCGAAAAAACAAATCTAGAACAGTCATAAAGTTGATGAAGATTCATGAGTTTCACTTGTTCTTCATTAGCAAGAATAATATACCTTCTATCTAAAAATTCGATACCATTCTGTTCATGCTTTTCTTTTCCTATCTCTTCTATGAGAGAAGTTTTTTCGTACATAGCCAACATTATCTTTGGGCCCAGTGGAAATAGTATTTCAACACCTTCCGCTGCTATTCCTTTGCTTCCTTTCATTGCATTTAAGGAAATAGCCACATCTGATGTCCAAAATGGTATCTTTGTCTCATTAATATATATAATCCAAATATGATTACTAACTAATTGAGCAATTTCTACTAATGTTTCCTTATTCAATAACACATTTTCATGATGTAACTTTTCAGATTCCTTGTCCAAATCAAGACTCAAACCATCTATTCCAAAAAATTTACTACCAATTGCGTGGATGGAATCCGAAAGTGCTCTAGATAGGGTCTCCCTAATTCTTTTAGTTCTACTGAACTGTATCGCAACATAATGAGAAATAGTAGTTTTTTCAGAATCGCTCATACAATAACAGTTTTTAAAGTACCATTGGTTCTCCTTTGCTTTTTTTGCTTTTCTTGTAATTGACTCTAAAATAGGTGCCATATTCGCTTCAACTTTAGATAACCATTTTTCCATGTACTGTTGTTGAATCAATTCAATATCATCTTTGTTATTTTCTATGAGTTTATTCAATTCTTCCTTTTTTTCTCCATCAGAAGCATTGAAGATTTTGTTCAAATCATGATCATAGAAATAGTTTTCTGAGGCAACATTATTTATCGCTTGCTGTCTTGATATAGATTCTTTTTTATCAAATGCATATATTTTTCCATGATTATCTTCTATTTCAAATTTTCTTAAATAAAATTGTGGAACATAGTGTTGTTTTTTTGTTTTACTAGTCAAATTTACTACACCTCACTATAGATAATATCCATATAATAACATATTTTTTATTAGAATTATTGAATTACTACACCATATTTCTTCTTTTCAAAATCGCCAAATTCTTATCTATCGCAGGTGTTAACTTGCCAACTAATGTACCGTCATCAAGGACTATCTTCATATCCAAAGCTTGCAACAATTGAGGAAACATTTGAGAAAGATTGTCTACTTTTTGAATTAGGTCGGCAAGTGAGAATTGACTATCACTTGCTGTATGAATCCCTGTTTGAATCTCAAAATTCGGCACGTCAAACTCTGTCGGAATGGCATTTTGCATTTCTTTAGAAATCCCCTCCATTTCACGTCCAAATCCAACACCAATCCCTAGTGCCATATTCTTCCCTATTTCATCTCGGAATAATGTTGAGGGCGAGTGAATCCCAAAGAAATCTTTGATGCTATCTACTACCCCACCAAAGAACCCTGAGATTTTGTTACTCAGCCATGCACCTGCATCACGAATCCCACCCCACAAACCACTGATTAAATTAAATCCAATATTACCCATGGTTGAAATATAGTTCCCAAATGCTGTATTCAATCCGTCAATAATTTGTGGTACGGCTTGTGCAATGGCAGAAATAATCTGTGGCAGATTTTGAACCAATGCCACTAATAATTGAACGCCTGCATTGATAATCTGCGGAATATTGTTCACTAATGTACCCACAATTCCATTGATAATTTGTGGCATGGCATTCGCAATGGTTGTGATAATGGTTGGCAATGCACCAATTAGGGCAACCAACAATTGGATTCCTGCTTGAGTCAATTGAGGGATCGCACCAATCACTGCGTTGATTACATTTTGAATGATGATTGGAATTGCTTTGACAATCGCATCAATGATCGTTGGTAATGCACCGACCAAAGCAGTTAAAAGTTGGATTCCCGTTTGGATAATAGTCGGAATGGCTCCGATTAAGAAATTCACTAAACTCGTAATGATTTGTGGCAAAGATTCAATGAGTATCGGTAGAGCTGTAATCAATCCTTGAGCGAGTCCCATAATCAATTGTAAAGCTGCATCTAAAATCAACGGCAAATTTTCAATCAAACTTTGAACAATCGTAACAATTGCTTGAATCGTTGCTGGAATTAACTGTGGTAATGCCTCGCCAATTCCTTGAACAAGCGTTGTGACCAGTTGTACTGCTGCCTTGACTATCATTGGGAGGTTTTCAATCAACGTCTGAACAATCGTGAGTAATGCTTGAACGACTACTGGAATGAGTTCAGGCAATAATTCCAATAAAGTAGTCAACACTTGTGAGAAGAGTGATGTTACTGCTTTAAGTAAAGTGGGCAACAATTCTCCGATTGCCTTGATAATCGCATCAATGGCAGTTGGTAAGGCTTTGACGATGTTTTCGATAACAGGTACGATATTCTTTATTACTATAACTTGAATCACCCAAACCACCCTACGCCCCTTGCTACACCAACATTAACCAAAGAAAAACTCACTCAATCAACTACCAAAATACTCTTTGATAATTTTTGGGAAGTTGGCTGAGAAATTCACTGATGATGTTATTTAATGTTTCGTCATCTAAAACCAATTCATCGGCAGATATTTTTTTGAACAGTTCGATGAGTTGCTTGAACGCCACTACAAAAGAGAGGTCAGATAATTCATCGACCATCAAATAAAACAAGTCGCCAATGGAACGGTTGTCTATTTCTTCCCGTTGTTTTAGTGCAAG
>NZ_FUXI01000028.1 GCF_900167335.1 Pilibacter termitis | reverse complement strand
TGGCAGTGAGCCGTGCCGTTTACTTGCTACTACACTTCGTTTCGCATACAGTCTTTCTAAGAATCAAAGATTCTTGAAAGACTAGCATCGAAACGTAAGTTTTGAGCGGCACTGCGAACAGCCACCAGACTTCAGCCCCACGTAGCTAGACAATAAGAAAAGCGTAGAGGGGCGTTCAGGAGTTTGCGACAGCGAACCATGTCGTTTATTTACTCGCAACGCTAGTTGCGAGCGACATTGAGAGCAGACGCCAAACTCCTGCCCCACGTAGCTAGACAAAGAAAAGCAAGCGGGGCGTTCAGGGTTTTGTCGCAGTGAGCCATGACATTTACTTGCTTGAAACGAAGTTTCAAGTGGCATTGCGAACAGCGACCCAAACCCTGCCCCTCGCAGCTAGACAAAGAAAAGCGAGCGGGGCGTTCAGGAGTTTGCGACAGCGAACCATGTCGTTTATTTACTCGCAACGCTAGTTGCGAGCGACATTGAGAGCAGTCGCCAAACTCCTGCATTTCCTAGCTAAGCAAAAAATCAAACAAACTATTAAATCACCTAAAAAAGAAACGGAGAAAAAAATGACAGAGAAGAAAACAATTGTTGCACTTTCAGGAGACGGTATTGGGCCAGAAATCATGGCTCAGGCATTGAGAGTGTTAAAAGTAGTAGCGGAGAAAATTGAATTTGATTATGAAGTGGTTGAAAAAGCGTTTGGCGGTGCAGGAATTGACCAGTTTGGTCATCCTTTGCCAGAAGAAACATTGCTGGCTTGCCAAAATAGTGATGCCATTCTCTTAGCAGCAATTGGAGCTCCAAAATACGACAATGCTCCCGTCCGAGCAGAACAAGGTTTGCTTGCATTGCGAAAAGCCTTAGGATTGTACGCAAATATTCGTCCAATTACTGTTCATCCTGCACTTGCTCATCTTTCGCCATTGAAACGTGAGGTTGTCGTGGGAAGTGATTTCGTGGTTGTTCGTGAGTTAACAGGAGGCATTTATTTTGGCGAGCATACGCTAGAAGAAACTTCCGCTCGTGATGTCAATGATTATTCTGCGGAAGAAATTCGTAGGATTATCAGAAAAGCATTTGAAATTGCTCGAAAACGAAAGAAAAAAGTGACTTCCGTTGACAAGCAAAATGTTTTGGCAACGAGTAAATTATGGCGGAAAATTGCAGATGAGGTGGCAACGGAATATCCAGATGTTACGCTAGAACATCAGTTAGTAGACTCTTGTGCAATGCTGATGATTACCAATCCTAAAAAATTTGACGTGATTGTAACTGAAAATTTATTTGGCGATATTTTGTCAGATGAGGCAAGTGTTTTGCCGGGAAGTCTAGGTGTAATGCCGAGTGCGAGTCATTCTGAGACAGGGCCGTCATTGTATGAGCCAATTCACGGATCTGCTCCAGATATTGCAGGGCAAAACATCGCCAATCCTGTTTCTATGCTCCTCTCTGTTGCGATGCTTTTGAGAGAGAGTTTTGACAATGAAGTTGGAGCAAGCATGATTGAACAAGCGTGTGATACGGTCATGAACGAGGGAATTTTAACAAGAGATTTAGGCGGAGACGCAAGTACGAGTGAATTTGTTGATGCACTCATCAAACATCTTTAATATAAACGGAGGATTATTATGAAACAATCAATTTTTGACAAACTTTGGGAAAGACACGTGATTACAGGAAAAGTGGGCGACCCACAACTTTTGTATGTGGATTTGCATTTAATTCACGAAGTAACAAGTCCACAAGCATTTTCTGGATTGCGTAGTGCCAATCGAAAAGTACGTAGAACAGATTTGACTTATGGGACAATGGATCACAACACGCCAACGGTCGATATTTTTAATATTCAAGACTTGGTTTCTAAAAATCAAATTGAAACATTAGCAAAAAATGCCAAAGAATTTGGCGTTACAGTTGCTGAAAATGGCAGTGAAAAACAAGGAATTGTGCATATGGTAGGTCCTGAGCGAGGACTTAGTCAGCCCGGAAAAGTCATTGTTTGTGGCGATTCGCATACTGCAACGCATGGAGCATTTGGTGCGATTGCGTTTGGTATTGGAACAAGTGAAGTAGAACACGTATTTGCTACCCAAACGATTTGGCAAAGAAAACCAAAAACCATGAAAATTGAATTTACAGGAAAAGCTCAAGCGGGAGTTTATGCAAAAGATTATATTCTTGCGTTAATTGCAAAATATGGAGTGGATGCTGGAAGTGGGTATGCCGTTGAATTTACAGGAGAGGCGATTGCTGCACTTGAAATGGAAGAGAGAATGACCATTGCCAATATGTCTATTGAATTTGGAGCGAAAATCGGTTTGATGAATCCTGATGAGAAAACATTTGCCTATGTGAAAGGACGTGAATTTGCACCAGAAGATTTTGATGAAGCTGTTGCAGATTGGAAAACGCTCGTTAGCGACGAAGAGGCAAGTTATGACAAAGTATTGACACTTGACGTATCGAATCTTGCACCAATGGTTTCTTGGGGAACGAATCCAGAAATGAGTATCGAAGTGACTCAAACATTACCTGAAATTCAAGATTTCAATGATGAGCGTGCCTATCAATATATGGATTTGAAACCGGGGCAAAAGCCGGAAGAAATCAAACTCGGGTATGTCTTTATTGGTTCATGCACCAATGCTAGACTTTCAGATTTACAGCTTGCTGCCTCACTTGTTGAAGGGAAAAAAGTTGCTGAACATATTACCGCCATTGTAGTGCCGGGAAGTAGACCAGTGAAACGTGAGGCGGAAAAACTTGGGTTGGATAAAATTTTCCTTGAGGCTGGTTTTGAATGGCGAGAACCGGGGTGCTCTATGTGTCTCGGAATGAACCCAGATCAAGTGCCAGAGGGCGTGCATTGTGCATCTACGAGCAATCGTAATTTTGAGGGACGACAAGGAAAAGGAGCAAGAACGCATCTTTGTTCTCCTGCAATGGCAGCAGTCGCCGCGATTGAGGGGAAATTCATTGATGTGAGAAAAGTAATAAAGGAGGTAGCAGTATAATGGAGAAATTTACTGTTTGCATGAGTACAACCGTTCCTTTGATGAACGATAACATTGACACAGACCAAATCATTCCAAAGCAATTTTTGAAAAGCACAGAAAAGACAGGTTTTGGTCAACATATGTTTTTTGAATGGCGATATTTAGATGATGGCACAGAAAACCCTGAATTTCCTTTAAATTTCGAGCAACATCGCAATGCTCAAATTTTGATTACAGGAGACAATTTTGGCTCAGGTTCTTCACGTGAACACGCAGCTTGGGCGATTGTAGATTATGGATTTCGAGCGATTATTGCAGGAAGTTATTCGGATATTTTCTACAATAACGCACTGAAAAATGGTTTGTTGCCAATCATTTTGCCACTAGACGAGCGAGAAAAACTCGCCACTCTTCCGTCAAATGAAGAAATCGAAATCAATTTAATTGAGCAGACGATTACTACAAGTCTAGGAGTTTACGAATTTGAAATAGATGAAACATGGAAACATAAATTAGTCAACGGTTTAGATGATATTGGAATTACATTGGAATATGAAGATTTAATTCGTGAATACGAAGAAAATCGTCCTGTTTATTGGCGGTAATAGTATTTAGGGTACCTTTAAAAAAAGTCAACTTTCATTGAGAGTTGGCTTTTTTTGCGATTAGAGAAAAAATAGATATAGAAGAATGCTATCACATGAGCGAAAAAGACTATTTGAATTTTAAAGGAATATCACGTACACTCTATTAAAGTTCTATTTTTAAAAAAGCGAAAGATTTGCTGAAATGCTAGAAAATCTTGATAGTTTTAGCATTTCATTGACTTAGTAATTTTCTATCAAAGGAGAAAGGAAGAAAACTATGTATATTAAAACACCACAAAAGTACATTGTCGAAAATAAAATCATTCAAAAAATCGGAGAGTATGCAAAAGAATACGGAGAAAAAGTCTTAATTGTTGCAACTCAGAAAGGGGTTGAGCGATTTGGTGCGAAAATTGAAGAAAGTTTTCGTCAAAATCAATTAGAGACTGTTTCGTTTGTGTTTCAAGGCTATCCTACTCTTCAAACAGCAAAAGAAATTGCCGAATTGGCTCAAAAGGAACGTGTTACGTCATTGGTCGCTCTTGGTGGCGGACGAGTAATAGATGTGGTGAAAGTTGCAAGCAACGACAGCAAACTGCCACTGATTGTCGTACCAACGATTGCGGCAACTTGTGCATCGTGGGCATCTGTTTCAATCGTTTACAACCAAAAAGGTGAATTTGTGCAACCTTATTTCAATGAAAAATCGCCTGAAGTTACACTTGTTGACCCTGAAGTTATCTTATCTGCCCCACCAAGATTTTTATACGCAGGAATTATTGATACGATTGCAAAATATATAGAAATCGCACCTTATTTGGAGAAAACGAAAGTGGATACTATTTTACAAAGTGTTGTAGCGATCGCAAAAGAAGGAGTGGAAATTTTAAAACATCATGGAAATAAGGCGATTCAGCAAGCAGAAGAAGGGAAGTTTGAAGAGTCTGCAAAAGCGGTGATTGATGCGATTATTTTGCAAGCAGGTTTAACTGGAAGTTTAGAGAGTGGGAAATTGTACCAAGGGCTAGGACATCCGTTCTATGATGCGTCCACATTTGTGAAAAAAAGTAATCAATTATTGCACGGCGAACGTGTTGGTTTTGGTTTGCTCGTTCAAAAAGTGCTACAAAAAGTGACGGCAAAAGAGTGGGAAGAAACGTTGAAGTTGTTTCAGTTATTTGACAATGTATTCACATTAGAGGATTTATATTTAAACGAAAAAGATGTTCGATCAATTTCACATTTTATTTGGGAAAACAGGCGGGAACAAGTGTTAAATTTGCAACTAGCCCAAAGTGCCGAAGAAATTGAGCAAGGAATTTTTCAAACGAATGAAAAAATAAAAGAATGGAGAGGAAGAAATGTCTAATTTATCCGTGAAAAGAAATTTACAAGCGTTTGAGAAAAAATATGTCAAGCGTGAGATAAAAGATACAGAGGAAATTCCAATGGTGCAGCTCGATAGAAACGAGAATAATTTTGGCTTTTCTCCAAAAGTTCCCCAAGCGATTGCGGAAAACATATCCAGTTCTTATGTCTATACAAATGTTGACGGTGAACCATTGCGGAGCAAACTTGCTGAATTTCACAAGGTGAGCGTAGAAAATATTTTAATCGGAAATGGAAGTTTTGAATTGATTGGTCTCATCGCACAAGTTTTCCAAAATAAAGGAAAAAAAGCGATACAAGGGGTGCCGACATTTGATTGGTATAGGATAGCAACTATTCTCAATCATGGTGAGATGATTGATATACCGCTAGAAAATCACCATTATCCGTTGGAGGAAATCGCAAGGAATGTAACAGATGATGTGGAAATTATTTGGCTATGCAATCCGAACAATCCCACAGGGACATTTTTCACCAAAAAAGATTTAGTAGAGTTTTTGGAGAAAATTCCGTCTTCAAAGCTCGTGGTAGTTGATGAGGCATATATTGATTTTGTGCCTGACGAAGTTTTGGAGGATAATCTTTCGTTGCTAGAAAAGTATGAAAATCTCTTGTTTTTACGGACGTTTTCTAAAATTTATGGTCTAGCATCTCTGCGTGTAGGATATGCGATTGCCAATCCTAGCATTATTCATAGTTTGTTTCAGTTTAAAATTCCACCAAATACTAATCGTTTGAGCGTAATGGCGGCAGCTGCGAGTTTGCAAGATGTAGAGCATTACGGAATAGTAAAGGAGAAAGTGGCGAGCGAAAAACGTTTCTATGAGGAAGAATTGACAAAACGTGGGTTTTATTTCATTCCGTCTTATACGAATTTTTTGCTTATTGATTTTGGCAAAAAGACGGACGAAATCGTGAGACAATTTGCGAAAGAAGGGATTTTACTTCGAGGGGGAAGTGAGTTTGGCTATGACCATTTTATACGTGTAACAATCGGGAAACATCAAGAAAATAAATTATTTTTTGAAGTATTAGATAAAATTTCTTTGGAGGAATAGCATGACAAATAAAATTTCAATACATGAGGAACAGCGAGAAATCAACGCAAAAGGTGAGTTTCAAAGACAGAAAAATAGATTTGACACACCATTTGGCGAAAACGCTGGAGAATTGCCAGTAGAGAGTGGACGTTATCGTTTGCTTTGGGCGGAAATTTGCCCTTGGGCTCACAGAGCGGTGATTGTGCGAGAATTGCTCGGGTTAAAGGACGTGATTAGTTTAGGCACTGCAAGCCCTGTTCGAACGGAGCATGGCTGGGAATTTTCGTTAGATGAAAACGGAGTAGACCCAGTGCTAAATATCCGCTATTTACCCGAAATCTACGCTCAAACCGATGAAGAGTACACAGGGCGAGCAACGGTGCCAACGGTTGTAGACGTTCAAACAAAAAAAGTTGTCAACAATGATTATTTTCGTTTGACCAATTATTTAGAAGTGGCATTTCAGAAATTTCATAAGAAAAATGCTCCTGATTTATATCCGAGACATTTGCGAAAAGAAATTGATGCGTTCAATGAAATTCTTTTCCACGATGTGAACAATGGTGTATATAAGGCAGGTTTTGCGAGAAGTCAAGAGGCGTATGAAAAAGCTTATGATACGTTGTTTGAACGATTGGATGAATTAGAAGAAAGGCTCGGAAGTTCTCGGTATTTGTTTGGCGATGAAATCACTGACAGCGATATTCGGCTTTACGTTACGCTGGTACGGTTTGATGCAGCATATTATTCGGTTTTTCGTGTCAATCGCAACCGTTTGATTGATTTTCCAAACCTTTGGAACTATGCAAAGGATTTGTATCAAACAAAAGGGTTTGGCAACACGACAAATTTTGATGCGATTAAAAAAGGGTATCAACTTGGGAATGTTTCGTCCAATCCATTCAATATTTTAGCAAAAGGTCCAAGAGTAGAAAACTGGCTAGAACCACATAATCGAGAAAAATTAACGAAAGAGGTATGAATATGAAAAACAATAAATGGAAAACAATCATTTTTTTAAGCGGAATTGTAGCAGTATTGAGTTTAATTACGGCTTGTGGCAGTAAAGAGGAGGCGGATACGAAAGAAACGAAAACACAAGAAGTTCTCGTCGGAACAGGAGCTTATCCGAAACCTTATGCTTATCAAGAGGAAAATGGTGAATTAAAAGGCTTTGACTTAGATGCTTTGCGTGAAATATTCAAAGATAGCAAAGAATATTCGGTTGAATTTCAAGCGGTCGATTTTGAGGCGGTTTTAGCAGGAGTGGACACAGGACGTTTTCAAATTGGTGCCAACTCATTTGCCAAGACAAAAGAACGTGAAGAAAAATATGTTTTTTCCAAACCAGTTTATCGTAATCCTTTAGCACTTGTTGTGAAAAAAGGTTCAAAGATTTCGTCTATCGAGGACATTGCAGGCAAGAAAACACAAGGTGAGGCAGCGGTTAGTTATACAGCGATTTTAAACGGGTTTAACGAGGAACATAAAGAAAATCCAGTGGCAATTGAATTTACCGACAAAGATTTAAGTCAACAATTTGAAGATGTTGCCTCTGGAAAAATAGATTTCAAGCTAGAAAGTGCTATTATTGCCTCTTTTGTAATAAAAGATCACAATATTGAAGGCTTAGAAGTCATTGAATTGCCAGAAGAGGCAGTTACGACACGCTCAGCATATAGCTACTACATTTTCCCGAAAAATGAGGAAGGGGAAACATTAGTCAAATATGTAAACGAACAACTAGAAACAGTCCGCAAAGACGGTCGTCTGAAAAAATTAAGTGAAAAATATTTTTCAGGAGACTACGTACCAAACGAAGAACAATTTGAAAGCAAATGAAAACGAAAAGCGAGCGGGGCGTTCAGGAGTTTGTCGCAGTGAGCCACAGCATTTATTTACTGGAAACGCAGTTTCCAGTGCTGTTGCGAACAGCGACCCAACTCCTGCCCCTCATAGCTAGACAAGAGGTATCCCATGAAACTAGACACATTTGTAGTAACAGGAATTTCATCTAAGGAGACACCACACAACGCTGTCACTCCTCCAATTTATTTAACTTCAACGTATGAACAAGAAGGATTGGACGAATTTGGTGAATATCAATATTCACGAGCAAGCAATCCAACGAGGACACATTTGGAGAAATTGGTTGCAGGGTGTGAAAATGCTCGTTTTGCTCTTGCGTATTCTTCAGGTATGGCAGCAAGCAGTGCATTTTTCAGTCTTTTTCAGCCAAAGGACAAGGTGTTGTTTAATAGCGAAATTTATGGTGGAACGTATGCGTTTGTGCAAAAGTATTTTCAGCAATATGGCATTGAATATGAATTGGTGGAAAATTTGAATGAATATTCACTAGAAGATTTTGATGAAAATGTAAAAGGAATTTTCATTGAAACGCCGAGTAATCCTCTTTTGCGAGTGAGCGATATTCAAAAAATCAGCGATTTAGCACATCAAAAAGGAATTGTCGTGGCAGTGGATAATACATTTTTAACCCCGTATTATCAGAAACCTTTAGCGTTAGGAGCAGACGTAGTCGTTTATTCAGCAACGAAATATTTCGGAGGGCATGCCGATGCGATTGGAGGGTTGATTACGACAAATAACGAGACACTACATGAAAAACTTCGTTTTTTCCAAATCAATCAAGGAGCAATTTTAAGTCCTTTTGAGTGCTATTCTTTTATTCGTGGGATAAAAACATTGAGCGTGAGATTAGATAGACAAACGGAAAATACGAAAGCGATAGTGGCATTTCTACAACACCATAAAGATGTTGAAAACGTCTATTTTGCAGGAAGTGCAAATAAAGCAGAGCGTGAAATTCAAGAAAGACAAGCAAGTGGAATTGGTGCATTGATTTCATTTTCACTCAAAGAAACGATCGATCTTGACGTGTTTTTAAAAGCGTTGCAGCGTTTTGATTTGGCAGCAAGTTTGGGCGGAGTGGAGAGTTTGATTGAGCATATTGGCAAAATGAGTCATCAATCGTTTAGTGAAGAAGAATTGAAAATTCTTGGCATTAGCAATCGTCATCTTCGCCTTGCGATTGGTATTGAAAATAAAGAAGATTTGATAGAAGATTTAGCACAAGCACTAGAAAAAGCGAGGTTGTCATGATTTATCAAAATGTTAGCGAACTAATTGGCAAAACGCCTCTTGTCAAATTGGAAAATCCCAATGAAAGAGAATTTGCAGATGTTTTTGTAAAACTGGAGTATTTTAATATAGGGAAAAGTGTAAAAGACAGAATTGCTTTAAATATGGTGGAAACAGCGATTCGTGAGGGGAAAATTACTGCTAGGACAACACTTGTGGAGGCGAGCAGTGGAAACACTGGCATTGGGTTAGCGATTGTTTGTGCAGTCAAAAAAATCCCCTTAATTGTGATATTGCCAGAAGTGGTAAGTTGTGAGAGAAAACAACTTATTCGTGCTTATGGAGCAACGGTAATTGAAACTTCCGCTAGTGGTGGCATTGCAGCAAGTTTTGAAAAAATGGAGGAATTATTGCGAGAAAATCAAAACTATCTTTCGCTAAGACAATTTGAAAATAGAGCGAATCCGCAAATTCATTTTCAAACAACTGCACCAGAAATTATTCGTGCATTAGGAGCAGTGCCTGAGGCATTCGTTGCAGGCGTGGGAACAGGTGGTACGTTAACAGGAGTAGGCAGTCATTTTCGAGAGTTGAAAAAAGAGGTGAAAATCTTTGCCGTAGAACCAGAAAAATCACCCGTACTAAGTGGAGGAATCGCCTCGCCACACAAAATCCAAGGAATCGGAGCAGGCATTATCCCTGAAGTGCTAGATACCACGCTTTATGATGAGGTATTGCGTGTTACTGAGGAGGAGGCTATTACTCAAACGAGAAAATTAGCAGAAAAAGGACTATTGCTTGGTATATCAAGTGGTGCGGCAATTCATGCAGCGTTTGACGTAGCAAGAAAAATCGGAGCAAACAAACACGTAGTTGTTGTAGCTGCTGACAATGGAGAACGCTATTTATCAACGGATATTTTTGCTCAAAAAAATTATGAGGAGGCGAAGAATGAATAAAGGAAAAATTTTTGATATAGATGCTGTTTGGCAAGCAATTCCAAAACTTTTCAAAATGATTCCTACGACAGTAGAAATAACGCTAGTTTCGATGATTATCGGTTTAGTTTTAGGACTGCTTTTTGCAGTGATAAAAATGAAAAAAATCCCCGTATTGTATCAAATGCTCCTTGTGTTTGTTAGTTTTATTCGAGGAACTCCGATTATCGTGCAACTTTATATCACTTATACAGGAATCCCTCTATTTTTGAAATATTTGAATGCAACGTATGATACCAATTGGAACGTGAATAGCGTGCCAGCAATGCTTTTCGTTTTGGTTACATACTCTTTTAACGAGGCAGCGTACCAATCGGAAACAATCCGCAGTGCCTTGCAATCGGTAGATAAAGGGCAAATCGAGGCGGCAGAAAGTCTAGGGATGACTTATCCGCAAGTGTTTCGGAGAATTATTTTGCCAGAAGCAAGTGTAGTCGCTACTCTCCCTCTTGCCAATGCATTAATGGGACTATTAAAAGGAACTTCTGTTGCATTTGTTGCAGGAGTAGTCGAGATGACCGCACAGGTGAAAATCATTGCAGGGAGCAATTTTCGTTACTTTGAGACCTATTTAGCCGTGGCAATTTTGTATTGGGCGATGAATATTTTGATTGAATTTCTCGTTTATTTGTTGGAAAACAAGTTGGAAATAAAAGACCCTCGTGGACGTGGAACGGGATTATTTGGGAGAAAAGAGGTGAGAAGTGATGTTTAAAATAGAGCATCTCTCTAAAAAATTTCATCAGCATATTGTGCTAAATAACATCAGCGTTGAATTTCAAAAAGGGGAAGTGATTGCCTTGATTGGTGCCAGTGGTGCAGGAAAATCAACGTTTCTAAGAAGTTTGAATTACTTAGAAAAAGCAGATAGCGGGACACTTTCTTTGGAGAATCAATTGTTCAATTTTGAAACGATTAGCAAGCAGGAAATTTTAGAGTTACGCAAGCAAACTGCTATGGTATTTCAGCATTTTAATTTGTTTGAGCGAAAGACGGTTTTAGAAAATGTTAAAGAGGCTTTGAAAATTGTGCAGAAAATTTCAGATAAAGAGGCAACAGAAATTGCTTTGCATGAGATTGAAAAAGTAGGGCTTACTGATAGAGTCAATTATTATCCAAAACATTTGTCTGGCGGGCAAAAACAACGTGTAGGGATTGCTAGAGCGTTGGCTGTTAAGCCGAAATTACTTCTTTTAGATGAGCCGACAAGTGCGTTGGATCCAGAATTAGTAGGTGAAGTGCAAGCGACCATTCAGCAGGCGACAAGAGAGGGGCAAACGATGTTACTCGTTTCTCATGAGATGAATTTTGTCCGCAGAGTAGCAACGAAAGTTTTGTTTTTAGAAAAAGGAAAACTGATTGAAAGTGGCTCGACAGATGACGTCTTTAATCGCCCACTGAACCCGAGAACACGTGAATTTTTATCAATGAAAGAACAAAATTATGAGCCAGAATTTATTATTTAGAGGTGCCCTAAAACAAGTGAGAGGAATAGCGAAATAATGAAGAAAAGAAAATTATTATTTATTTTCTCCGTTTTTTTAACTGTTTTCGTATTGTCAAGTTGTCAATCAAAGGAAGAAAAAAGCAAAGAAACGGCGGAAAAAACGGTGATTACAGTAGCAACAGATGCGGATACCAATCCGTTTACCTTTGCCAAAGATGAAGTGCCGACAGGATATGACGTAGAAGTTGTCAAAAAAGTGTTTGAGAAATTACCCGAATACGAATTGAAAATCGAAGTGACAGATTTTGACTCGGTAATCTCAGGCGTGTCGAGCGGTCGTTACCAAATTGCAGCCAATGACATAGGGTGGAACGAGGAAAGGGAAGAAAAATATTATTATTCATCTCCCTTGTCGAAATCAAGCAATGCTATTGCAACGAAGTCTGAAAAAGAAGTGAAAACTTTG
Source organism: Pilibacter termitis (assembly GCF_900167335.1). Taxonomy (GTDB): domain Bacteria; phylum Bacillota; class Bacilli; order Lactobacillales; family Streptococcaceae; genus Pilibacter; species Pilibacter termitis. Next base: position 22,560 of record NZ_FUXI01000028.1, on the reverse strand, counting down.
GGAAATCTTGCAAAACAATCGACAGAAGTCCTGCCGAGTGCTAATTTTACAACGATTTTGACCAAATACAATGAAGAAAACCCCAATCAATCCATTCAGTTGAACTATGTGGACGGAAATTATCCGATTGCCAGTCGTTTGCTTGATGTGGAAAATGGAAAAATTGATTTTATTTTGTATGATGCAATCTCGTTGACAACGATTATAAAAGAACAGGATTTGAAACTAAATGTCTATCCAATTACTTCTGAAAGTGAAGATGAACATGACGGATATGAGTATCTTATTTTTACAAAAGATGAACAAGGAAAAAAATTGCAAGAGAAGGTCAATAAAATCCTAGCAGAATTAGAAAAAGACGGGACATTAAAAAAATTATCCAACCAATTTTTTAAAGGAGATTTTGTACCCAAAATCATTGAGTGAAGTCGAAATACGAAGTATTTCAGCGTAGCGAAATGCTTTTGAGCTGAGGGGGAATGTTTACGAAGTAAACCAAGTCGCAAGACTTGCTTTTAGCAAAGCTAAAAGTTTCCCCGATAAGCAAATCATTTAGGCAGAACAAAACTAAATGGTATAAGGGCACCTCTAAAAACTCGCACTTATCCTAAATTGCTAGTTTTCCGATTTTCTTCGTCAATCTCCTCAACCTATGAACCACATAGCTTTCGTCGATTTCCTCGATAATCGAAAAACTAGCTAATTTAGTCTTAAGCGGAGTTTTTAGAGGTGCCCATAAAAAATAATTACAAGGTGAAGAACATGACAGAGTTGACAAAAGAATTTTATGAAGAATTAGTTGAAATAAGGCACTATTTACATCAACATCCTGAGCTTTCGAATGAAGAATTTGAGACGACAAAATTTTTAAAGAGGAAATTGGAAGAATGGGGGATTGCAATTGTTCCGACAAGTATGAAAACAGGGGTGATTGCTGAAATTGGCGACAAGAGTAATGGGAAAGTCATTGCACTTAGAGCAGATATTGATGCTTTGCCAATTAACGAAAAAACAGGGTTGCCGTATTCTTCAGTAAACGAGGGGATAATGCACGCTTGCGGACACGATTTTCACCAAACAAGTTTGCTTGGTGCGGCAAAAATTTTAAAGGAGAATGAAGACAAACTAAATGGTCTGGTTCGCTTAATTTTTCAGCCAGCCGAAGAAGTGCAAGGAGGAGCAGTAGAAGTCATTCAAGCAGGGCATTTAGAAGATGTGCAAGCAATTCTTGGTTTTCACAACCATCCTAAATTAAAAGTAGGAGAAATTGCCTTGATTGAGGAAGGAATTATGGCATCTGTTGATCAATTTTTTATCAAAGTACATGGAATTGGCACGCATGCAGCCGAGCCACAGCTTGGTGTAGATGTGCCGATTGTGATTTCAACAATTTTAACACAACTTCAAACGATTGTTGCAAGAAATATCCCCGCACGAGAGGCGATTGTGCTAAGTGTTACGCATATCGAAACGGGTCAGGCGTGGAATGTTTTGCCAGATGACGGTTTTTTTGAGGGAACAATTCGCAGTTTTAATCAGGATTTGCGAAAAGAAACGAAACAGCGTTTTGTCAAAATTATTGAAAATACAGCAGAAAGTTTAGGAGCAAGTGTTGAAATTATTTGGGGAAGTTCAGCTCCAGTTACTTATAATTGCCCAAAATTAACGAAAATTGTTGTAGAGGGAAGTAAGAAAGTTGCTAATGTTATTCAAGCGACACCGTCAAATGCAGGAGAAGATTTTTCACATTACCAAGAAAAAATCTCAGGAGTTTTTGCATTCATCGGCACAAATGGAGAAGAAGGAGCAAATGGTTGGCACCATAGCAACTTCCTAGTCAAAGACGAAGCACTGCCAATAGCTGTAAATTATTACGTGGAAAATGCGTTTCATGTGTTGGATAATTTTTTAGTGTAGCGAATTGTTTTTGAGAAAAAAAGGGAAATTTCCCTTGTTATTCAACAAATGCAGGTATAAAAAATATTTTAAGGAGAGTAAAAAAATGTCAAAAGAAAATGAAGTATGTTGCGTTTTACCAACAAATCAAAAAAATGAAACAAGCCCAGTAAGCAAAGAAATAGCCAAAGACGGTCGGTTCGTGCGTCAAACGAATCAATTTACCACCCCTTTTGGAGAAGAAGAAGGAAGTCTCCCAATTGAAAAAAATCGTTATCGTTTAATTTGGGCTCCAGTTTGTCCGTGGGCACATAGACAGGTGATTGTGCGGAAAATTCTAGGACTTGAAGAGGTGATTAGCTTAGGGACGCTTGACCCGCTTAGACCTACTGATATTGGCAAAATTGATTGGGCATTTACATTGGATGAAGGAAATATCGACCCTGTATTAAAGGTACAATATTTGAGTGAACTATATAAAAATGCAGACCCAGAGTATAGCGGTCGTCCAACTGTGCCAGCGGTAATTGATTTGCAGACGAAAAAAGTAGTACAAAATGATTACCACAATCTCACTTATTATTGGGAAAGAGAGTGGAAGAAATTTCATAAAAAAGACGCTCCCGATTTATTTCCAGTAGAAAAAGAAAAAGAAATTAGAGAGCTAAATGAAATTATTTTTCATGAAATCAATAACGGTGTGTATAAGGCTGGTTTTGCTCAAAGTCAAGAGGCGTATGAGGCAGCGTATGAGTTGGTATTCAATCGCTTGGATTGGTTGGAAGAAAGATTGTCTAAGCAACGATTTCTTCATGGCGATAAAATAACAGATAGCGATGTTCGTTTGTATGTCACGCTCGCTAGATTTGATACAGCTTATTACGCTGCATTTAATGTTAATAAAAAACGATTGATTGACTATCCAAATCTTTGGGGCTATGCGAGAGATTTATACCAGACTGACGGATTTGGCAACACGACAGATTTTGACGGAATTAAAAAACATTATTTCTTGAGCCTACACATTCTGGAAAAAGAAAGTAAACCAAAAATTCTACCAAAAGGCCCAGACTTATCCATTTGGAAAACACCTCACAACCGAGCAACACAGTTCGCCTAGAAAAGCTAAGAGGGGCGTTTAGGAGTTTGTCGCAGTGAGCCACAGCATTTACTTGCTGGAAACTTAGTTTCCAGTGCTGTTGCGAACAGCGAGCCAACTCCTGCCCCTCACAGCTAGACCTAGAAAAGCTAAGAGGGGCGTTTTGAAGTCTGCAACAGTGAACACTGTCGTTTATTCACTGCTACACTTCGTTTCGCATACAGTCTTTCTAAGGATCAAAGATTCTTGAAAGACTAGTATCAAAACGTTAGTTGCGAGCGACATTGTGAACAGTTGCCAGACTTCAGCTCATTGCATCTATTCAAAAAAAGGAGGATTTCATGTCATATAAAATTGTCACAACAGATGAAAATATCGAGTACGAACAGATTAAAGATTTGTTACATTACTATGGTTTAACAGATTTGCCAACCGAAAAAATTGAGCTTGCATTTCAAAATAGCTTGTATAAAGTGTTTGTGTTGGATGAGGAGAATAAAGTTATCGGTTGTGGTAGAGCTATATCTGACGGTGTTTCTCACGCAGAAATTTACAATATCGCTCTAAAGGAAAAATATCACAAACAAGGAATCGGTAGAAAAATCATGGAAACTCTCGTAAAACTTGCTCATGGACAAATTATCACACTTTATACAGCTCCGTGGTCAATGGATTGGTACGTCAAACTTGGTTTTAGACCTTTGAATACAGGACTTGTGAAATTTAGAGGTCATGAGATAGAGTGGATGGAGGAGCATGGATTTGTTGGAGAGGGAAGAGAGAATAATTCTTAGCCTAAATATTGCATATTTTTTATAACATTTAACGGAAGAAATAGTGGGATAGAAAATAAAAATATTGAATGAAATTGCGATGAGTGCAGACTTTTGGTGTGCTGTGTAATATTCAGACAGTTATGGCACCTCTAAAAATTTCCTTTGACATTCAAAAAAATTTAGGTATAATAAATGTAATATAAAAACAGATTGAAGAAAGAGTAGTATCCTTTCAACTTATTTTTAGAGAGCTGACGTTTGGTGGGAGTTAGTAGTAGGTGAGAGGTGAATGGACTTTCAAATTGTATTCCGAACGGCTTAGCTTATTAAGGAATACTGGGTGCTCCCAATATAGAGTATGCTGTTGTTAGACAGTGATGAGCGAAACTTTTTGCGAGGTGGCACCGTGTGAAACACCCTCATACCATTTATTTGGTGTGAGGGTGTTCGTGTACTTTGGAAAGTTATCAAGAGGTGGTACCGTGCAATTGCACCCTCAGACTAGCTATTAGTCTGGGGTGTTTTTTTATAGAAAATGGAGGTTGTTATGAGAAAAATAAAAGTGATGAACGCAGATTTTTTAACTCCAGTAGCTGTTTATTTGCGGTTAAAAGGAAAAAATAAGACGATGTTAGAAAGTATTCCACGAGAAAAGGAAAAGGCGAGATATACCATTATCGCACTTGACCCAGTGCATGAGTGTCGTTACCATGCTGGAATTTTTCAGCTAGACAAGGAAAGTTTCCCTTGCCTTGACCCGTTAAAAGAGTTAGAAAAATACGTGGTGAAAAAAGAAAAATTAGTCGAAGACTTACCGTTTCAAAGTGGGGCAATTGGGTATGTTGGTTATGATGTATTCGCTTGTTATGAGGATATTGGTGAAATTCCGCCAGATGAAATTGGACTAGACGATATGCGTTTTTTCCTCTTTGACTCTTATGTACTCATTGACCACCAAAAAGAGAGGATTTATTTTGTCGAGGAAGATACTTACTCGAAGAGGAGTGAGGCGGAGTTGGATTTGGCAATCGAAGAAAAAATGCAGGAAGTGTTAAACGTGCAAGAGACGGAATACCAGCAGATTACCATTCCCAAATTGGATTACAAGAGTAATTATACAAAGCAAGAATTTATGGAAATTGTCAAGAACGCAAAAGAGTACATTCGGCAAGGGGATATTTTCCAAATGGTGCCAAGTCAGCGTTTGTCAGCAGATTTTCCCTACGACCCGTTTGCCTACTACCGAAAATTACGACAAAGTAACCCGTCAAGTTATTTGTATTTCATTGATTTTGGCGATACGCAAATTATCGGTTCGTCTCCTGAGAGTTTGGTTTCGGTCAAAGACGGGGTGGTGTCCACCAATCCAATCGCAGGGACTAGAAAGCGTGGTGTGACACCGCAAGAAGATTTCGCACTAGAGCAAGAGTTAGAAAATGACGAAAAAGAGTTAGCAGAACACAAAATGCTTGTAGACTTGGGCAGAAATGATATAGGAAAAATATCCGAAATCGGCTCCGTCAAAGTGCCACTTTACTTGACCGTAGAGAAATATCGCTATGTAATGCACTTAGTGTCCGTTGTTACAGGACAATTAAAGCAAAGTTACACCTCAATGGACGCACTAAAATCTTTACTTCCAGCAGGGACTGTGTCAGGAGCACCAAAAATTCGTGCAATGCAAAGAATTTATGAATTTGAAAAAGTTAAGCGTGGTGTATATGCCGGTGCTGTCGGCTATCTTTCGCAAAATGATTCTTGCGATTTTGCTATTGCCATTCGGACAATGGTTGTCAAGGATAAAAAAGCTTATGTGCAAGCGGGAGCTGGAATTGTCTTTGACTCTGAACCTGAAAAAGAATATGAGGAAACTTTGCACAAAGCAAAAGCATTGCTAGAAGTTGAAGAGCATGAGTATAACAAAATAGAAAACGGGGTGATTTCATGATTGTTTTAGTCGATAATTACGATTCCTTTACGCACAATTTAGCTCAATATCTTGGCACTTTTACCGAGGTGAAAGTCATCCGAAATGACGCAAAAAATCTGTTTGAAGAGTTAGAAAAAGCGAGTGGTATCGTGCTTTCGCCGGGACCCGGTTGGCCGAGTGAGGCGGGAAATCTTGAAAAAGTGATTGAACATTTCTATCGAAAAAAAGCAATGCTTGGAATTTGTTTAGGACATCAGGCGATTGTCGAAGTGTTAGGTGGGAAATTGATTTTGGCAAAGGAAACCATGCACGGCAAGGAAAGTCAAGTGACACATACGGGTGAAAGTGAAATTTTCCAAGAAATTCCAAGAGAATTTACAGCAATGCGTTATCACTCGATTGTAGTTGAGGAGGCGAGTTTTCCTAGTGAATTAAGAATTACTTCACGAAGTGAGGGAGATGCGGAAATTATGTCGTTTGAGCATGAAAAATTGAATCTTTTTGGACTACAATTTCACCCAGAGTCTATCTCGACACCAGAGGGACTAAAAATGATTGAGAACTTTGTGAAAATCACTAATAATGAGGAGGCAAGAAAATGAAAGGACTATTAGAAAAAATTATTGATCGTGAAAATTTGAACCGCAATGAAATTTTGCAAGTGGGAACATCTATTTTTCAAGGAGAATTAACGGACGCACAAGTTTCTTCTTTCTTAATCGCTTTGAAAATGAAAGGTGAAAGTGCTGTTGAAATGGCAGGTCTTGCTGAAGTTATCCAACGAAATGCGACGAAAATCCCTACAAAAAGAGTAGGAATTATGGATAATTGCGGAACAGGAGGAGATAGAAGTTTCAGTTTTAATGTTTCGACTACTTCAGCCTTTGTTTTAGCATCTGGCGGGGTGAACATGGCAAAACATGGGAATCGTTCCATTAGCTCAAAATCTGGCAGTGCAGATGTTTTGGAAACTCTAGGCATTAATCTTTACTTGCCAGCTGAGCGTTTAGGGGAAATTTTAGATGAAACAGGTCTTGTCTTTTTATTCGCTCAACATTTGCACCCGAATATGCGTTTTATTACAGGGGTACGCAGAGAGTTAGAAATTCCAACGATTATGAATTTGATTGGCCCGCTGACCAATCCAGTTCCGCTAGAATATCAATTAATGGGAACGTCAAGGAGAGATTTAATCGCTCAAACGGCGGAAACGCTAAAAGAGCTAGGACGTAAGCGAGCAGTGGTCATTAGCGGTCCTGAGAACATGGACGAGGCAAGTTTGTCTGGTGTAAATCAATATGCTCTTCTTGAAAATGGCGAAATCACACTTCATGAATTTGATGCAGCAAGCGTTGGTTTAAAGGAAATTTCGGTCAAGGAGATTCGTGGGGGCGAGCCACATGAAAATGCTGAAATCTTGAAAAGCGTACTAAAAGGTGAAAATTCTCCTTACAAAGAAACAACTTTATTAAACGCAGGATTAGGCTTTTATGCGGCGGACAAAGCGACTACTGTAAAAGAGGGGATTGAACTTGCAAGAGAGTTGTTAGATAATGGAGTTGCCTATCAAAAATTAGAAGAAATGCAACGTGTGCAAAGGGGGTAAACAATGGATTTTTTAGAAAAAATATTATTGGAAAAGGAAAAAGAAGTTGCCAAAATGCCTTTAGAGAAAGTAGGGAAAGTAAGAAAAACGACTTCTTTTATCGAAAGATTGAGGAAAAATGAACAAAATTTACAAATCATTGCCGAAGTAAAGCGTGCCTCACCCTCTCTTGGTGCGATCAATATGGAAGTGGACGTGCTAAATCAAGCCAAACAATACGAGCAAGCGAATGTTTCAGCGATTTCCGTTTTAACTGACCCTGTGTTTTTCAAAGGAAATATTGAAGACTTGCGATTGGTCGCAAAAAATGTAGAGTTGCCCGTTTTAAATAAAGACTTCATTATTGACGAAAAACAAGTGAATCGAGCGGTAAATGCTGGAGCGACGATGATTTTATTGATTGTTGCAGCGTTATCGAAAGAAAGATTACAAGTACTTTATGAATATGCTACTTCGATTGGCTTAGAAGTTTTGGTAGAAGTGCATAACGAGGAGGAACTTGCGGTTGCCCATTCCATTGGTGGCAATTTAATCGGTGTGAACAATCGAAATTTGAAAACATTTGAAGTGTCGATAGAAACGAGTTTGCACCTTGCGAAACTTCAAAAATCAGGCGTTTTCTATATTTCAGAATCTGGGATAAAATCAGCGGTAGAGGCGAAAAAAGTGGCGGAAAATTATCGTGCAGTCTTAGTGGGCGAGGCATTGATGAAAGAAAAAGATGCGAAAACGGCGGCAAGTCGCCTTCAGGTGAGACGAAATGTTGATTAAAATATGTGGGTTAAAAACACAAGAGGCAGTTCAAGCGGCGGTAGAAAATGGAGCAACACACATCGGTTTTGTCTTTGCTAAAAGCAAGCGAAAAATCACGAAACAGCAAGCTCGATCTCTAGCAAAGCTCATACCAGACGGGATTGTGAAAGTCGGTCTTTTTGTCGACGAAGATTTGACGAAAGTGAAAGAACTTATCGAAGAAGTGCCGCTTGACATGGTTCAATTGCACGGAAGTGAGAGTATTGACTATGCAAATGAAATAAACGTACCAATTTTAAAAGCGTTTAGTGTTGAAGAGGGCAAACTTCCAGAGGGGATAAAAGAATTTCATGAGCATACTATTTTGCTTGATGCTCCGTCAGGAAAATTTGCAGGAGGCAATGGCGAGCGTTTTGAATGGGAAAAAGTAGACGTTTCACAACTTTCTAACTACCAATTTTTTATTGCAGGTGGTTTAACAAGTGAAAATGTCGTACAAGCAATCCAATATTTTCACCCGACAGGTGTAGATGTCTCAAGCGGTGTTGAGGTGAACGGTGAAAAAAACATAAGGAAAATAAAAGATTTTATACAAACGGTGAAAAATAATCAGCTAAAAAATTAGGAGGTTTATTATGTATCAAAAACCAGACAACAAAGGATTTTTCGGCACTTACGGCGGGCAATTTGTTCCAGAAACCTTGATGAGTGCAGTCAAAGAGTTAAAACAAGCATATGATGAAATCAAAGAGGATGAAGAATTTCAAAAGGAATTGAATTATCTTCTGAAAGACTATGTTGGTCGAGAAAATCCGCTTTATTATGCGAAGAATTTGTCAGAAAAATTAGGAGGAGCAAGAATTTATTTAAAACGTGAGGATTTGAACCACACGGGAGCCCATAAAATCAATAACGCTCTTGCTCAAGTAATGTTGGCAAAAAGAATGGGGAAAACCAAAATCATCGCAGAAACTGGGGCAGGGCAGCACGGAGTTGCCACAGCCACAGCAGCAGCACTTTTTGGCATGGAATGTAAAGTGTATATGGGCGAGGAGGACGTGAAACGCCAAGCACTCAACGTATTTCGTATGGAATTGTTGGGGACGAAAGTTCACGCAGTTACCACAGGCTCACGAGTGCTAAAAGATGCTGTAAACGAGGCATTACGAGCATGGGTAGCAGAAGTAGAGGATACGCACTATGTTTTAGGCACAGCAGCAGGCCCTGCACCATTTCCAGAAATGGTGAGAGACTTTCAAAGCGTAATAGGTAAAGAGGCAAGAGAACAGATTTTGGAAAAAGAAGGTCGTTTGCCAGATGTGTTAATCGCTTGTTGTGGCGGTGGCTCAAATGCAGCAGGACTTTTCTATCCATTTGTCAACGATAGCGAAGTGGCAATGATTGGGGTAGAAGCTGCTGGTCGTGGGCTAGATACAACGGAGACAGCTGCAAGTATTAATCGTGGAAAAGACGGTGTTCTGCATGGAAATTTGATGAAAATTTTACAAGATGAAAACGGGCAAATTCAAGAAGCATACTCAATTTCGGCAGGGCTTGATTATCCGGGACTTGGACCTGAGCATTGTCATTGGGATGAGACGGGACGAGTGAAGTACATTGCCGCAACAGATGACGAGGCACTAGAAGGATTTAAACTTCTTTGCCAAACAGAAGGAATTATCCCAGCACTTGAAAGCTCTCACGCTATCAGCAAATTACCAGAGATCGCTAAGCAATATGGAAAAGATAAAATCATCATTCTTTGTCTTTCTGGTCGAGGAGACAAGGATGTCGCTCAGCTTAAAGATAGATTTGAAAAAGGGGGGATTAGTTAATGAAAACTTTAACGAAACACTTGAATACACTAAAAGAAGAAAACGCAGGAATTTTTGTGCCGTACATCATGGCAGGCGACCATGCGTTAGGATTAGACGGATTGGAAGAAACATTGCTCTACTTAGAAGAATTAGGGGCGAGTGCAATTGAAGTGGGCATTCCGTTTTCAGACCCCGTAGCAGACGGTCCTGTTATCCAAGAGGCAGCCATTCGTGCGTTGGAGAACGAAACAAGTCTAAAAGCAATCATTGCTCAATTGCAAACAATCAAAGTAAAAACCCCACTTATTTTGATGACTTATTTTAACCCAGTTTTTGTATATGGTGTGGAAAAATTTGTAGCGGATTTGGAACATACTGCCGTAAAAGGCTTGATTGTACCAGATGTTCCGTTTGAGCATAGTGAGATGATTACACGTTTTACGAAAGACAGCGATCTTTCACTTATCCCGCTCGTTTCACTAACCACGGACAAAGAGCGAATGAAAATGCTTGTCAATCACGGTGAGGGCTTTGTTTATACGGTAGCAATCAACGGTGTGACAGGTACGAAAAGCGACTATTCCGATAAGATTTTTGAAAACCTAAGTTTTTTGACGGAAAATAGCACTCTTCCTGTTCTCGCAGGTTTTGGTATTTCAAGCATAGAACAAGCACAAGCATTCCGCAAACATTGTGACGGCGTGATTGTTGGGAGCTATATTGTTGACGGGTTGAACAAAGGAAAGAAAACAGAAATCAGTGATTTCGTTCGTAAATTGTTGGTTTCATTGAAAAAATAAGAGGTTAAAAAAACAGCATGAAGTCGAAAATGATTTCATGCTGTTTGCTATCTAATGCTCCCCACCATACCTCTGCAAAACAGAAGTTGCTACATAGCTTTGATTCATTGAGTAAAAATGAATCCCCTCAACGCCTTGTTGAATTAGGTCGTCTGCTTGGTTTAAAGCATATTCAAGACCTGCTTTTCTCAGACTGTCCAAATCATTTTCGTATTTATGAATAATCTTGATTAGCTCCGTAGGCAAACTTGCCCCGCATAGAAAAATCATTCTCTCGACTTGTTTTCGGCTCATAATTGGCATAATGCCTGCGGAAATCGGTGTATAAATTCTTGCCGCACGTGCATTTTCTAGCAAACGGTAGAAACGTTCGTTTTCAAAAAACAGTTGTGAGATGAAAAAATTTACTCCTGCCTGCTCTTTTGCTAACAGATGTGCCGTATTTTCCTGCGAACAAAGCTCATCAATATGTCCTTCTGGATAGCAAGCAGCACCCACTGAAAAATCGCCCAACTGATGAATTTCTCGGATAAGATTTTTGGCAAAAGGAAAATCAGAAACAGTTAGTTCTCCTGAAATATCCCCACGTAAAGCTAAAATATTCTCAATTCCTTTTTTCTGAATTTCTTTTACGATTTGGTCAATTTCCTCTTTTGTTTTATTGACACACGTCAGATGATGAAGCGTTTCGATGTTATAATTTTCCTTGATAAAACTTGCAAGTTCAAGCGTTTTATTTTCGACAAGAGAAGACCCACCTGCACCATACGTTACTGAGATAAAATCAGGTTTCACCTCTTTTAAATCGTCCATCATTTGGTAAAGTGTTTCAATTCCGCTATCCTTTTTCGGTGGGAAAATTTCAAGTGAAATGACTGGTTTTTTCTCATTTTTCCGTTGTTGATAAATCTCTTCAATTTTCATCTATACGCTCTCCTCCAACGCTTGAAGTAGATCGCAAGCAATGTCATCCACATTTTCAATTCCAACCGAAAGTCTAAGTAAATCAGGGGTTAAACCATAAGACTCCCGCACTTTTTCTGGAATATCTGCGTGTGTTTGAGTAGTAGGATATGTCACAAGCGTTTCGATCCCTCCCAGACTTTCTGCAAATGTGACGAGTTTTAGTTTGGATAAAAAATCTCCGATTTTTTTTTCGTCTTGCACTCGAAAAGAAATCATCGCACCGACACCGACATAGAGAACATCTTTGATTTTCTCACTTTTTTTCAATACTTCAACGATTTTTTTAGCATTTTTTTCCTGTTGTGCAAATCTGAGAGGAAGTGTTTTTAAACTACGAATAAAAAGCCAACAGTCAAAAGAGGACAAAGTCGGCCCTGTCGTATTGGAAATCCAGTACAATTTTTCGCCTAATTCTTCATCATTTGTCACCACCACACCTGCTAAAATGTCGTTATGACCACTTAAATATTTCGTTCCAGAATGAATGACAATATCAGCTCCTAAAGTCAATGGTTTCTGACGTAGAGGAGTTAAAAAAGTATTGTCAACAATGAGTAAAGCACCATGTTTTTTCGCTTTATCTGTCACCCACTCAATATCCATTACATTCATCAATGGATTCGTTGGCGTTTCCAAAAAAATCGCATCAATTTCATCATTTATCAGCTCAAGGAAACTTTCTTCGTCTGAAAAATAGGAAAATGTAGCAATTCCTTGTGTTTCTAGGTAGTCAAAATAGCGAAAAGAGCCACCATATAAATCACGACTTGCTAAAAACTTGGAGTTATTTGGAAAATGGTTAAGGACTAACTGAATGGCAGCCATGCCAGAGCTTGTCACCACCGCTCTTTTGCCTTCTTCCAATTCTGCCAAGCCTTGCTCTAAAATATCTCTTGTCGGACTTGCCGTCCTCGTGTAGTCATATCCTGTACTTTCTTTGAAAGCAGGGTGTGAAAATGTTGTAGAAAGGTGAATCGGGGTAGCGATAGCACCTGTTACTTTGTCAGAGCGATTGCCCAATTGTGCTAATTTTGTTTCTGGTTTGTAGTTGGTCATTTTGTTTTCTCCTTGTCTAGCTATGAGTGTCAGGAGTTTGGTCGCTGTTCGCAATGCCACCTGAAACTTTGTTTCAGGCAAGTAAATGGCATGGCTCACTACGACAAACTCCTAACCGCCCCTCTTTGCTTTTCTTTGTCTAGCTATGAGGGGCAGGAGCTTGGTCGCTGTTCGCAACAGCACTGGAAACTTCGTTTCCAGCAAGTAAATGCTGTGGCTCACTACGACAAGCTCCTGAACGCCCCTCGTAGCTTTTCTTTGTCTAGCACCGAGTGGCAGGATCTTGGTCGCTGTTCGCAACAGCACTGGAAACTTCGTTTCCAGCAAGTAAATGCTGTGGCTCACTACGACAAGCTCCTAACCGCCCCTCTACGCTTTTCTTTGTCTAGCTCCGAGTGTCAGGAGTTTGGTCGCTGTTCGCAATGCCACCTGAAACTCTGTTTCAGGCAAGTAAATGGCATGGCTCACTGCGACAAACTCCTAACCGCCCCTCTCTGCTTTTCTTTGTCTAGCTCCGAGTGGCAGGAGTTTGGTCGCTGTTCGCAACAGCACTGGAAACTTCGTTTCCAGCAAGTAAATGCTGTGGCTCACTACGACAAGCTCCTGAACGCCCCTCTTTACTTTTCGTTTTCCACCATGATAAGTTGGTTGATTGCTTTTTGGATTATCTCTGGTGTGGTTGCGAGGTTGATACGGATAAATCCTTTTGTGTCGCTTGAAAACCATTCGCCGTAGTCAATTGCAAGACCTGCTAAATTTTGCACATAATTTTTTATCTCCTGTTCATCAATCCAATTTCGACAATCAAGCCATGCGAGGTAAGTTCCTTGCAATTCAGCGATTTTTATTGCAGGAATTGCCTCGGAAAGTTGATTTTTCAGCAATTCGTAATTATAACGGACGATTTTTAGGATATTTTCTAGCCATTCATCTCCCGTTTGATAGGCACTCATTGCAGCAATTTGCCCGAGTGAAGAGTATTCCGTTTCCCAATGAGCCAACTTCCATTTTTCAAAGACGTTTCGCCTTTTTTCGCTTGGAATGAACAGATGTGCATTGAGCAGACTTGCCAAATTAAATGTTTTGCTTGGTGCATTTAGTACAATCAACCAATCATGTTGCCTTTTTTCAGCAACTGAAATCATAGAAGTAAACGAGTATTCTGGTTGAATCAAATCTCCGTGAATTTCATCAGAAAGAAGGAGAACTTGATATTTTTCGCATAAATCAATCAATCGTTTCAATTCGTCCTCTCGCCAAACTCTGCCTACGGGATTGTGAGGAGAACAGAAAATCATCATTTTAATATCTTCTGTTTGAAATTGTTGCTCCAAATCTTTAAAATCCATTTCATAATTTCCATTATTATTTTTCAAAGGAGAAGAGAGGAGCGTGCGATTTTGTCTTTCGATTGCTTGGAAAAACGGATAATAAACGGGTGGTTGAATCAATATTTTATCTCCTGATTTTGTAAAACAATCAATCAAATGATAGAGTGCTTGAACCACACCAGTTGAAAAATAAAGCCAGTTTTCTTCAAATTTTGCTCCGCTATGTCGTTTTTGCCACGCATCAAAGGCTGAAAAATAGTCTTTCGGAACAATCGCATAGCCAAAAATGCCTTCGTCTACCTTTTTCCGTAACGCCTCTTGAACACCAATCGGAGTTGCAAAATCCATATCCGCCACCCACAAAGGTAGAAGATTTGCGTCTCCATAACGTTCTTCTAATAAATCCCATTTTAATGAATTGGTGTTTTTCCGTTCTCTTTTGTAAGTTTCAATAAATTTTTCCATTAATTTTCCTCCACATATTGCCCAAGTTCCGCCAAATCGTAAGGTGTTTGCTGATAAATTTCGTTTATCCAGTTATGGAAGAAAAGACTAGCTGAACATCTCCACGTGTTTTCAATTCGTCCGTGAGGATTGTTTTGCTCAAAATAGTTGAGTGGCATACTTGTCGGCAAATTTTTCTTCAAATCTCGAAGAAATTCCTCTTTGAGCGTTTCTGTTTCGTATTCTAAATGACCAAGGACAAAAATATTTTTTTGGTCTTTTGAAACAAAAATAGTCGAACCGATTTCGGCATTTTCATCTAAATGTTGCAATTCAGGACATTCCCCTGCCTCTAGTCGAATGCCTGTATATCTTGATTGCGGACAATCAAAGGTGTCGTTAAATCCTCTAAGCAAAGGGTGAGGGGTTAAAACACGTTGCGTATAAATGCCAAAAAGTTTTTGAGAGTATAAATATTTTTCAATTCCATAATGGAAAAATAATCCTGCTTGAGCCCCCCAGCAAATATGTAGGCAAGAGAAACAGTGTTTTTGGCTCCATTTCAAAATCTCACAAAGCTCCGCCCAATAGTCGACTTTTTCAAACGGCATCGTCTCAACAGGAGCACCAGTGACAATCAGAGCATCAAAATTTTCATGCTGAAGTTTTAGAAAATCTTGATAGAATTTGTCTAAGTGGTGATTGGATGCTGTTTTTGCTCGGTGCGTTCGCATTTTCAGCAATCGGATGTCTAATTGAATAGGACTTTGTGAGAGTAAACGTAAAAGTTGCAATTCTGTCGCCTCTTTTTGTGGCATTAAATTGACAATGACAATTTTCAATGGACGAATATCTTGTGTACTCGCACGTTCTTTCACAAGTGCAAAAATATTTTCTTTCTGTAATGTTTCCACTGCGGGCAATTCTTTTGAAATAATAACAGGCATTTCCTCACCTCATACAATCATATTTTTAGTCTTAATTTTCAGATTACGCATCTAAACATAAAATTACTAAGTATATTCAGTTTAACAATTCGTGCGAAAGAAAACAATGAAATGAGGTGAGTTATTTTTAATGTTTATGATAGAATATAATTATCGCAAAAAAAACGAATGAACACTAAAATGTCCATTCGTTTTGATTTTCAATCCTCAAAACCAGAGATGTTTACGCCAATTCGATCAATTTCTAAATAGACCACTTCGCCGTCTAACTCAAGTTTTTCAAGCTCAAGAGCGAGATTTTTTCTCAGATTGCTGGCGACAAACATCATAACGGTTGGACCTGCACCTGATAGATAGGTAGCATAGGCATTGTGTTTTTTGGCGATTTCACGAATAGTTGTGATTTCTGGTACAAGAGGAGTGCGATATTTTTCATGAAATAAATCTTGCTCAATCATTTTCCCTGCTAAATGTAGGTGATGTTTGCTAAGTGCGGCAATCATGACATTTGAAATGGCACTTGCTTTTACAGCGTCCTCAAAAGAGAGAGAACTTGGCAATACTTCACGACTTCGTTTGGTAGAAAGTTCCGTATTTGGAATATAGGCGAGCAAAGCACAGTACGGAAAATGGAGCGGAATCGCATATGCCTCACCGTCGATAAAACTTGCTACAACAAGGTTTCCCAATAGAGCAGGAGCAACATTATCAGGATGTCCTTCGATTTTACAAGCAATGTTCAATTTTTCGTCTTGTGTCAACTCAAGTTTTCCGAGTTGATTGGCTAATTCAATTCCTGCAACAATCACGCTAGAGCTAGAGCCTAAGCCCCTTGTCAAAGGAATATCGCTCGTCATTTTTATACGATGTGGCACAAGGTCGCTTTTGACTTGCAAAGCAGTTTCGATTAGTAAATTGTCTGCATTGCTTGGAATCTCTTCACCAAGCGTATGCTCCACTTGCCAAACGTCAGCCTTCTCAAGCACTTCAATGGTCAAATAGCGATTTACCGCAATACCGATAGAGTCAAAACCACAGCCGAGATTTGCACTTGTTGCTGGAACGGTTATTTTCATAGGCTTGCCACTCCATTGCGAAGATATTGTCTCATTTCTTCAAGGTCGCTCATTTTGTGAATGGTAATGTTACTTTCATTCATGGCAGTATCAGGATCTTTTAGACCATTTCCTGTGAAAATAGTAACAACAGTCTCGCCTGCTTTGATTTTTCCGTTTTTCACGTGCTGAATGACACCTGCAAGGCTTGCAGCAGAACCCGGTTCAACAAAGACACCGTCTTGAGCAGCAACTTTGCGATAAGCGTTCAAAATTTCTTCGTCTGTCACGCTGTCAATATGACCGCCACTTTCGTCACGAGCAGCCTCGGCAAGTTTCCAGCTGGCAGGGTTTCCGATACGAATGGCAGTGGCAATGGTTTCTGGTTGTTCGATTACTTCGCCTTTGACAATCGCAGCAGCACCTTCCGCCTCAAAACCGTGCATACGTGGCAAACTTGTGCCTTTTTTCTCATGAAATTCCTTGAAACCTTTCCAGTAAGCAGAAATATTTCCAGCATTCCCAACGGGAATTGCTAACACATCAGGAGCGTTTCCTAAGTCTTCACAAATTTCAAAAGCAGCTGTTTTTTGCCCTTCCAAGCGATAAGGATTGACAGAATTTACTAAGGCAACGTCTTCCGTTTCTGCGATTTCACGAACGGCTTTAAGTGCCTCGTCAAAATTTCCGGGGATTGCGATAATTTCAGCACCGTACATAATGGCTTGTGCCAATTTTCCAAGGGCGATTTTTCCGTCGGGAATGACAACGTAGGCTTTTACTCCCGCACGTGTTGCATAAGCAGCAGCAGCAGCAGAAGTGTTTCCTGTTGAGGCACAAACAATTGCTTTTGCACCTGATTCAACTGCTTTTGCTACGGCGAAGAACATCCCGCGATCCTTAAATGACCCAGTAGGATTTAGTCCCTCGTATTTTCCGTAAAGCGTGATACCTAGTTCTTTGGATAAATTTTTCAAAGGAATTAGCGGTGTATTCCCCTCGCAAAGTGAAATCATTGGTGTGTTTTCTGTTACTGGCAAATACTCAGCGTATTTTTTTAATAAACCTTCGTACATTTTAAAATTCCTACCTTTCTTTTGTTTGGATGTGAGGTTTAAGAGTTTGGCGATTGTTCATAATGTCGATCGAAACGAGGTGGCTCACTGCCACAGACTTCTAACCGCCCTTCTCTGCTTTTAATTGTCTAGCTCCGAGGGGCAGAGGTCT
This sequence comes from Pilibacter termitis, assembly GCF_900167335.1. Taxonomy (GTDB): domain Bacteria; phylum Bacillota; class Bacilli; order Lactobacillales; family Streptococcaceae; genus Pilibacter; species Pilibacter termitis. Next base: position 4,857 of record NZ_FUXI01000028.1, on the reverse strand, counting down.
GGTCGCTGTTCGCAACGTCGCTCGCAACTTGTGTTGCGAGTAAATAAACGACGTGGCTCACTGCGACAGCCCTCAAACCGCCCCTCTCCGCTTTTAAGCTTCCAATACTTTGAATGTGTTTAATAATTTAAAGCTGTCTTGTTGTGAGATTTTTTCTGTGATTTTTTTCAGTTGTTGTTTTGAGATTTCGTGTGTTATTACGACAATGCGTGCCATTTCGCCGTTTGTTTTTTGCTGAATGAGTTGGTCTACACTTCCGTGTTCTTCTGCAAATATTTTGCTCAGAAGAAGAAGTTGTCCAGAACGGTCAACAGATTCTAAAGCGAAATAATATTTATTGAACAAAAGGTTGTCCTCAGCCAATTTTTTCTCAAGTTTATAAGAATTAAAACGAGAGCCTGTAATGCCTAAGCGTATGTTTTTTGCAATCGTGATAATGTCTGAAACGACTGCAGTCGCCGTAGGTTTTGCTCCCGCACCGGGACCGTAATACATAGACTCTCCCAATCCAGAGCTATTAATAAAGACAGCATTCATCTCATTTTTCACCGCATGGATAGGGTGTTGTGTCGATACAAGCATTGGAGCAACTTCAACAGTTACGCTGTCGTTAACTTTTTCTGACGTACCAATTAGTTTGATTTCATAACCGAGACGTGTCGCAATTTCTACATCTTCCATTGTAATGGAGCGAATCCCACGAATGCTCACGTCATCAAAGTCGATAAACATTCCAAATGCAAAATTCGTTAAAATAATCATTTTGTATGCTGCATCAATGCCGTCCACATCATTTGTCGGATCGCTTTCGGCAAAACCAAGTTCTTGAGCATTTTTCAATGCCACCTCATAACTAATGCCGTCTTCCAACATTTTGGTTAGCATATAATTGGTCGTTCCATTGACAATTCCTAGCACTTTTTCGATATTATCCGCAGCAAGTGAGTTGGCAAGTGTGCGAAGAATCGGGATTCCCCCTGCAACAGAAGCCTCAAAGTACAAGTCCACTTGTTGCTCTTGAGCAATTGTAGAAAGCTCACGTCCGTGTGTTGCAAGCAAATCTTTATTCGCTGTTACCACGTGTTTGCCAGATTTCAGTGCTTGAGAAATATATGTTTTTGCAGGCTCGATTTTCCCGATAAGCTCAACAACTACTTCGATTTCTTTGTCATCAAGGATTTCTTGAAAATCGGTTGTCAACTCAAGGTGAGGATAAATTTCTGCTTGACGTTTTTTTTCTTCCTCATTGTAAACAAGCACTTTCCCAATCTCAATATCCGCTCCTGTTACTTGTGCAATTTTTTCCTTGTGGCTAGTGAGAATTAAAGGAACACCAGAACCAACGGTTCCTAAGCCAAGTAAGCCGATTTTTAGTTTTTTTACCATGTGTAAATCATCTCCTCAATTAAAAAATTAGTAACAAATAAAATTCTTTATATTATTTAGGAGAATATGTCAACTATTAAGAATTACTTTTCGATATTTTCTGAAAAAATATTCGGTTATAGAGATTCTGGTTGGATATAACTCCCTTTATTTTTGATAGTATAACATTCTTAAGAGAAAATGCCAATAGCCTTGGTTAAAAAATTTCTAAAAAGTATGGGTTTCGTTTTGTCAAGTATTATTCTTTTTTCGATTGGTTTTTTTCTTTTTTTTTCTATATATAGGAAAGATTTGAAAGGTGAAGTTATTTTGTTTTGAGTCTTTATAATGCCAAAAACACAAGAAAATCTATGGAAAGAACGAATGTGATTTTTGAACAACGAGTCATTTTCTCAAAAATTTCTATAAAATGGAAAAAAATGAAAAATTAGAGGTGGTAAGTTTATTGAAAATTAGGAATAAAAAAGTGGAAAAAACACTCTATTTTTCACTTTAAATAACAGAGAATTGTTGAAAAAAAGACAAACAATAAGAGTTGCAAAAAATAACCTATTTTTATGAGGTTAGTTTTGGTTAAAAAAAGATGAGTTAGAAACGAACGTTCTCATTGAAAAGTTTGAAAGCGAAAAAAATCTTGAATAATTAAATGAAAAATGTAGTATAAATATAAAACATTTGGGAAAACTCAAGTGGAGTGGAGTCTTTTAAAATGGGTTGCAATAGTTTTTGTGGGGGTCTCTTTACTTGCAAACAAAATAAACAATAATTGAGGTGTTTGTGTCAAATAAGGAAATTTTAAATCTTTTTGCAATTTCTATTTTTTTAGAAGGATTTTGAGTTTATTTCCCTACTTTTCTTTTCCTAAAATACAGGTTTTAAGGTATAGCAATGTTTGAACATTTCTTGTAGGAAAGCGAAAATTTTCGTTAATAAATGCAAGATGAAAAATAAGGAGGGTTTTATTTTGGGTAAAAAAAATTGGAAACGCAAGAGTTTTTCCACGCAAAAAGAGCATTATAAAATGCACAAGAGTGGGAAAAATTGGTTGTTCACAATGATTACCACTACAACAGGGGTACTTGGTGGTGCAACATTGAATGCGACAAGCGACTCTAGTGTCGCATCGGCACAGGAAGTAAGTAAAAAAGTATTGGGAACAAGCACAAGTGCAACGATTCCTGCAGTGAATCCTGCCACTGGGAGCTCACCTCTCATAGCTATGGCTCCACGAGCATTCACAGATGTAATTCTGCCAGACACTACTGTTAACGGAGATCTGAATATTTCTCCACAAGTTGCCACGAATTTTTCGAATAACTCCACACTGGCTTTTTCAGGGAGTGGTGCGAAAGGTTATTGGAGTGGGAATGTGTTTCAAATGCCTGGTGCAGTTGCAACAAGTAATGTAGCAGGTTTTAACCAAGGAATAAGTGATGCCAGTGATTTCTCATTTACTGGGCGAGTAACAGCAACTTCCCCCTATATTGCGGCAGCTGGTTTTTATGTTACCAATGTTGAACCAGGAGACTTAGCTAGTAAATTGGGAACAGGTAGTGCAAATGCACCCGGCTCTTCGGGAAGTTTAAATAATGCGACTGAGTCTGGTAAATACATGTATTATGCAGGTTTCCATAATAGTGGCGGTTATAATGCAATTTTGCAAAGTGGTGGTGCTTCATCTGCAGGAAACTATCAAGATAACCATTACAACAACGTAAGTAGTGCTACTACGTTGATTGATGTGACGTTTAACTATACAGCTTCGAATCATCAATTAGCCATAACATCGAAAACTGCAAATGGGACATCTTCAACACAAAATTTAACAGTTAGTATTCCTGTTGGTCAAGCGATTTATATTGGTATCACGGGGAACATGAACAATACTGGTCGAAGTGCGAACGCAGAGCTAAAGACTTTAACTGGTAAGTACCGTTCAAGTACCCATCAAATTAATTTTAAAGATGATGCAGGCAATACGCTAGCAAAATCTTCAACGCTTATTATTCCAGTAGGTTCTAAATTAGGGATTGGGAATAATGATACGACAGCCACTGCCCAGTACGGTGCACCTGACTTGGTAGGATTAGGGCTTGTTAACGGTTACCATTATGATGCAAGCTTAAATCCGTCAAAAGTAATGTTTGCTGGGCAAAGTAAAGATGTCGTTTACCAACGTGATTCTCAACTACTCAGAAGGGAAGTAATCAACCAGTCGAACAATACAGTTCTTGACCAAAGTAGCTTCACTAAGTTAACCAACGAATCCATGAACACCTTAGAGCAAACGATGCAAGGGTATTATTTCGTTGCGAATAATGCCGTTGTCGGACAAGGGATATCCAATTCTATAACGAGTGCAGATGGAAAACAAGTAACTTGGGACACCAAGGTGGATGATACGAATAATGGAACGTCAACAACAGATAGCAATCCACAAGACTTTAAGCTCTATGTATTGCCTTCTTACCAAGAACGTCAGATTATCGTGACCAAGCCTGATGGTAGCACGCAGACGATCACTCAAACATCAACCACAGGGACAGACTTTCCAGAAGTAACTACTTTAGGGGTTTCGGGTTATAATCTCATGGTAAACGGTGTAGCAAGTCCAACGAATATTGTTCCAACTCTTGCGACAGATTCAACGGATAACGGAAATCTATCAACAGATAGCAATGTTCAAAAAACATACGTTACCTATGCACCGGGTGATCAAAAAGCAAGAATTACCTATATTGATGATACAACAGGTGCTACTTTAGATACCGTTGACGTGATAGGGAATAGTAATTCAGCGATCAACCATACAAGTGCAACGAAGATTAATGCCTATCAATCAGCTGGCTACGTTTTGAAATCAAGTGATTTCACAGATGGTTCGACAATGTTTGATAATGACCCCGCAGTCGATCAGAACTATACAGTTCGCCTAGTCCATGATAGTCAGTTGGTAACTGAGAGTAAAACAATCACGCATAATGTCACCTACACAGGTGCACCTTCTATGCCAAGTAACTATAGCGAAACAACTGTAATCGATAAATTATACTATATTGATAAGGTTACAGGTGCTGAGATTACAAGTAATTTTAACGCATATCCAGTTTCAGGGAATATGTCTCAACACCCTGTTGCCTTGAGTTATAGTACAGGAAACCCAGCGGTTTCAGTAAATGCGAATGGCGACATCGCCTTCCCAACGCCAGCTGCTCCAGATGTTTTTGGGTACGTTAAAACTGTCACAAATAATAGTACAATTAATTTTGCGAATGCCACGGCAACACAAACCTTAAATTCGACAGTTACCTATGCGATAGATACACAATCTCAGTCAGTAAGTACGAGTGAAAGTCTCTCAGCTTCTATTTCTGTCAGTCAGAGTGAGTCGACAAGTGTATCGCTGAGCGAAAGTATTAGCATGAGTACAAGCAACAGTGCATCAATCAGCACAAGTGTAAGCAATTCAGG
>NZ_FUXI01000038.1:5823-21879 GCF_900167335.1 Pilibacter termitis | reverse complement strand
CTGTTTAGCTCATTTGTTGTCAATCGAAATTGATTGGTTGCTAGCTTAAAGCTAGTTTGTCATATTTTATATGACGCCCTACACTTTGGTTTGTTTGGTTTTGTTTAGGTTTCAAAGAACAAAAAAGTACTTGAGTGGGAGTTTTTTTCTCACTCGCTTCCTCGCTCGCAAGTTTTTTTAACTTCACGAGTCAACTTTTATATCTTACTCTACTTCTTTTCGTTTGTCAACGATTTTCTGTAAAAAATTTAAAAAAGTTTTTGAGGTCTTTTTCACAAGCGTTTGTTACTCGCTTGACGACAAGAAATAATTTACCATGTTTTTGGGGAGAGTGCAAGGAATTTACTAGAATTTTTTTCGAGGGGATTTGTTGGCGTTTCTTGCATCGTTCGAGTTCTTTTGTATGTTTTGTTTTTAACTTATACTATTTGTTCGGGATTTCTATTATATTCTTCTTTGGAAAGCGGATTTTTGTATTGTAAAATATAGAAAAAATTTTTTCATATAATTTTTGTTTCCGCTAAAAAAGCTAGTTTTTCGTTCTTTAGAAAACGGAAAACTAGCTTGGATAATTCTTTTGCTTTTATAAATGTTTTGATACATTAATCCGATTAATCGCTCTATGCAACGCAACTTCGGCACGTCTGAGTTGGTCGACATTTTCTGTTGCTTTCGCTTCTTCGATTTCACGTTCGGCACGTCTTTTTGCACGTTCGGCACGTGATACGTCAATGTCACGCTCGCGTTCGGCACTGTCGGCTACAATTGTCACGAAATTGTTGCGTACTTCTAATACGCCACCATTAACAGCAATCCAGTCTACGTGGGTGTCACTATCAATACGGCGAACCTTGATTTCATCAATGGTTAGCGGGGCAATCAGTGGAATATGATGAGCCAATATCCCAATTTCTCCCCCTGTTGTTTTTGCTAGAACAAAATTTGCATGGTGGTCGTAAACCACTCCTGCTGGAGTCACTACTTGAACCGTCATTGGTACGGACATTTTCATTTCTCCTTTCAATTAAAAGCCTAGTTTTTCAGCTTTTGCAATAACATCTTCGATCGGCCCTACACTTCGGAATGCCTCTTCTGGCAAGTCGTCATGTTTCCCTTGAAGAATTTCTTTAAATCCACGTACAGATTCCTCAACTGGCACGTAAGAACCTGGTTGACCTGTAAATGTTTCTGCTACGTTGAAGTTTTGTGATAGGAATAATTGGATACGTCTTGCACGTCCTACCAATGTTTTTTCCTCATCACTTAACTCGTCCATTCCCAAAATCGCAATGATGTCTTGAAGTTCACGGTAGCGTTGCAACACACGTTGTACTTCTGTTGCCACTTCATAATGTTCTTCCCCTACGATTTCTGGTGCTAGAGCACTAGAGCTTGAGGCAAGAGGATCTACTGCTGGGTAAATACCAATTTGCGTTAATTTACGCTCTAGGTTCGTTGTAGCATCTAAATGGGCGAACGCTGTTGCTGGTGCTGGATCGGTATAGTCATCAGCTGGCACGTAAATCGCTTGAATACTTGTAACAGAACCTTTTTTTGTACTGGTAATACGCTCTTGTAATTGCCCCATTTCTGTGGCAAGCGTTGGCTGATACCCCACGGCTGACGGCATACGTCCAAGCAAAGCAGAAACTTCTGATCCTGCTTGTGTGAAACGGAAAATATTGTCGATAAAGAGCAATACGTCTTGTCCTTGTTTGTCACGGAAATATTCCGCAATCGTAAGTCCTGTCAACGCTACACGCATACGAGCACCCGGTGGCTCATTCATTTGCCCAAACACCATAGCAGTTTTGTTGATAACACCTGACTCTTTCATTTCAAAGTACAAGTCATTTCCTTCACGTGTGCGTTCACCTACTCCAGTAAATACGGAAATCCCACCATGTTCTTGAGCGATATTGTGGATTAATTCTTGGATAAGAACGGTTTTCCCTACCCCTGCACCACCAAATAGACCAATTTTTCCACCTTTTAAATATGGAGCAAGTAAATCGATTACTTTGATTCCTGTTTCTAAAATTTCATTACTTGTAGAAAGTTCATCAAAGCTCGGTGCTTTTTTGTGAATACCGTCACGTTCTGCATCTTCGCCAAATGGTTCACCTAAATCAATCGGCTCACCAAGCACGTTGAATACACGTCCAAGCGTTTGTTCTCCTACTGGCACAGAAATTGCTTTTCCTGTGTCAATGACTTCCATTCCACGTTGCAAACCGTCTGTTGACTCCATTGCAATCGTACGGATAACACCGTCACCTAGCTCAAGAGCAACCTCAAGGACGACTTTTTGTTTTGATTCATCATTTTTATATACGACCAAGGCATTGTTAATGTCTGGCAGTTGTCCGTCTAAGGCAAATTCCACGTCTACAACGGGACCAATGACTTGGACAATTTTTCCTGAACTCATTAAATTTCCTCCTGTCAAATTGTAAGTCAACACTTTATTTTCAAGTTCGTTTTGCCAAACGAAAACTGGTTGGCAACACTATCGAATAACATTTTTAGTGTTTCTTATTCTAATGCAGCAGCTCCTGCTACAATCTCTGTAATTTCTTGTGTAATTGCACCTTGTCTTGCTCGATTATACTGAATGGTCAGATCATTGATGATGTTTGAAGCGTTATCGGTCGCTGTTTTCATCGCTGTCATGCCTGAGGCGTGTTCGGCTGTTTTGGCGTCAATAATCGCTCCATAAATCAACGACTCTGCATATTGTGGGAGCAGTGCTTCTAATATTTCTTCTTTGCTCGGCTCAAGCAAGTAGGATTGTTGGAGATTTTCTACTTCGCTTGGGTCCAAATCAGAAATTGGGAGCATTTTTTCCACACGATATTGATGTGTAAGCGAGTTGATATGGTGGTTGTAACACACATAGAGTGCGTCAAAGACTTCATCTTGATACATTTGAACGGCGGTAGAAACGATTTTTCGCACTTCATCAAAACTTGGTTGGTCGGCAAGTCCACGCAACTCATAAGCAATATCCATTCCTCTTGCACGAAAGAAATCACTTCCGACACTTCCAATAGCAAAAATGGCATATTCATCTTTGTGTTCATGGTCTTGTGCAATCATGCCGAGTGTTTGTTTGAGTACATTAGAATTGTATCCACCGACAAGTCCTTTGTCACTTGTAATGACAATGTAGCCTGTTTTTTTCACCGGTCGTTTGTTAAGCATAGCGAAAACACCTTTTCCATTTGAAACTTCTGAGGAAATTTCGCTTGCCACCATATGCGTCAAGATTTCACGTACTTTGGTCGCATAGTTTTGAAATTCACGAGATGCGGTTTCTGATTTTGTCAGTTTTGCTGCCGAAACCATTTGCATAGCACCTGTAATTTGACTTGTTTTTTTTGTAGAGGCAATTCGAGTTTTAATCTCGTTTAAACTAGCACCCATGTTGTGCCTCCTTTATTTGTTTAGCAGATCCTTTATCTTGCACATCGGCAAGATAATTGCACCCATTCTTTGGGGCAATAATAGATTAAGCGTTTTGTGCTTTGTTTTCAGCTGTTGTTTTTTCACCTACAAAACTTGTAGAATCGCTAAATTCGCTAATTGCAGCATCCATTTCTTCTTCACTTGGCAAGTCTTCCGTCTGGCGAATAGTCTCGAAGATTTCTGGGTGTTTCGCATCTAAGAATTGGAACAACCCTTCTTCATAATCAAGCACGGCATTGATTGGCACGGAGTCCAAGAATCCGTGTGTCAGTGCATAAAGAATGACAACTTGTTTTTCAACGGAAAGTGGTGCGTGCAATCTTTGTTTTAAAATTTCAACTGTACGGCGACCACGATTGAGTTTTGCCTGTGTCGCAGCATCCAAATCGCTACCAAATTGTGTAAATGCCTCTAATTCACGGTAACTTGCTAAGTCTACACGAAGTGTTCCTGCTACTTTTTTCATCGCTTTGATTTGAGCAGAACCCCCTACACGAGATACAGAGGAACCTGCATCAACGGCTGGGCGAATACCTGAGTAGAACAAATCATTTTCCAAGAAAATTTGCCCGTCAGTAATCGAAATTACGTTGGTTGCAATATATGCTGAAATATCTCCTGCTTGCGTTTCAATAAATGGCAAAGCAGTCATCGAACCTCCACCAAGTTCATCAGATAATTTCGCTGCACGTTCTAGCAAGCGTGAATGTAGATAGAAAACATCTCCCGGATATGCCTCACGACCCGGAGGACGACGGAGCAAGAGAGAAAGTTCACGATATGCTACCGCTTGTTTGGATAAATCGTCATAGACTACCAACACGTGTTTGCCGTTATACATAAATTCTTCACCCATTGCAGCGCCTGCGTATGGTGCGATAAATAGCAGTGGTGCTGGCTGTGATGCACTCGCTGTTACCACGATTGTATAATCTAACGCTCCGTAGCGACGAAGTGTTTCCACTTGTGTACGAACGGTAGACTCTTTTTGCCCAATCGCTACATAGATACAAATCATATCTTGTCCTTTTTGGTTCAAGATTGTATCAATAGCAATGCTCGTTTTTCCTGTTTTTCTGTCACCAATTACCAATTCACGTTGACCACGTCCAATTGGCACGAGAGCGTCAATGGCTTTTAGCCCTGTTTGTAATGGTTCAAAAACGGATTTACGTTGCATAACACCAGGTGCTGGTGTTTCCACTGGACGTGTTTTTGTTGTTTTGATTGGACCATTTCCGTCTACTGGTTGACCAAGTGGGTCTACCACACGACCAATTAATTCTTCGCCTACTGGCACTTCCATAATGCGACCCGTGCGTTTTACCTTATCTCCCTCACGAATACTTTCAAAATCGCCAAGAATGATAATCCCCACGTCATTTGTTTCTAAGTTTTGTGCCATACCAAAACTTCCGTTGTCAAATTCGAGCAACTCGCCACTCATGGCGTTTTCCAAACCGTGAGCACGAGCGATACCGTCACCGACATAAGTGACCGTTCCTACTTCTTCAACGGAGAGGTCTTGTTGGTAATTTTCTATTTGTTGCTTAATCAAGGCACTGATTTCACTAGCTTTGATTGCCATTTAACTTCTCCTTGTCTAGCTGTGAGGGGCAGGAGGTGGGTCGCTGTTCGCAATGTCGCTCGAAACTGCGTTTCGAGCAAGTAAACGACATGGCTCACTACGACCACCTCCTTAACGCCCCTCTCCGCTTTTCTTTGTCTAGCTGTGAGGGGCTGAAGACTGGCAACTGTTCACAATGTCGTTCGCAACTTCGTTGCGAATAAATAAACGACAGTGTTCACTGTTGCAGTCTTCAGAACGCCCCGCTCGCTTTTCATTTAATACAAAATATTTTTTCCTGAGAACGAAGGGGGTTGCTCTCCTTTGAAAAATTTTATACTTGTTTCAATAAATTTTTCAGTTTCATTAGTTGCGTGCGGATACTTCCGTCGATAATTTGTCCGTTTGCCTCTACAATCACGCCACCAACGATTGTTTCATCTATTTTTTCGGTTAACGTAACTCGACCGATTTTTAATCTTTTCGCTAGTCCTACTGTAATTTGTGCTTTTTGTGCGGCACTAAGTGGAACTGCACTTGTCACAACACCTGTAACAATGCCTTTTTCCTTATTATAACGAGTAAAAAAGTTTTCTAAAATAAGTGGCATTGCAAACATTAAATTTGATTCAAAGACAACTGAAAGAAAATTTTGAGTGAGCGGATGTGCATCTTTTTTTAGCTCTTGAAAAATCGTTTGTTTTTGCTTGTAAGTTAAACGAATGTCGCTCAATGCTTCTCCAAGCGTTTCGTTTTCTTCAAAGATTTGTTTGAGTGCGAGAAAGTCTTCTTGCACTTCATTTAGCAACTCGTCTTCCTCGGCAAGTTCAAAAATTGCTTTTCCATAGCGTAGTGCGATTGAATTTTTATTTAGTTTCACGCTACTCACCTAGCTTTCCTACAAAGGAGTCAATTAAATCTTGATGTCCTTCTGGTGTGAGCTCTTTATTCAAAATTTTTGTGGCAATTTGTAAGGATAAATCTGCTACATCGCCTTTGACACTTGCAAGTGCCTCAGCCTTTGCTTGTTCAATGTCATTTTGTGCTTGTTGTTTTTTGCGAGCTACTTCTTCTTCTGCGTCAGCAATCATATTTTGACGACTTTGTGCAGCAGAATCTTTTGCGTTTTGAATGATATTGCTTGCTTCTTGACGTGAATTTCTTAGTTGGTCATCACGCATTTTGGCAAGTTTGCGTGCTTTGTCTTTGGCACGCTCTGCCTCATCAATATCATCTGAAATCTTTTTCGCACGTTTTTCAAGAATCGCCTGAATGTCTTTCCATGCGTATTTTTTCAATAAAAGAAGAAGTAAAAGAAGTGACCCGCTGACAACTAAAGCATTTCCTAAAAATAAAGATGCGTCCATGTCTGTGTCCTTTCAATAGCGAGAAATCTCGCTGTTCATTTTCTTCTTTTATGCTTTGGCTAAAAGCATGAAACCGAGAACGATTGCGATAATTGGCATCGCTTCAACCAAGGCAACTCCGATAAACATTGTTGTCGTCAGTTGACCTTTCATTTCTGGCTGACGGCTAATACTTTCAATCGTGCGACCGATTAGAATCCCATTTCCGATTGCACCACCAATACCTGCACCTAATGCTGCTAAACCTGCACCGATTAAAGCTAAATTTTCCATGAGTAAATTCCTCCAAATTATTTAGTAGAGAATTGCTCTACTTTATTATTCCGTTTTTTTGCTGTCAGTTAAGCATGTCAATGCTCGTCTGCGTTTGTAATTTTGTGACTGAGATACACATTCATCAACGTAACAAAGATGAATGCCTGAATACATGAAATGAAGATTGAAAATCCAATCCAAAGCATTTCAAGCGGAATCGCTACTGGTAGCAAAGCGAAACTTTTATAGCCATTGCTTGTCACAAAACTTGCAATTAAGCCTAATAGCAATTCGCCTGCATAAATATTCCCGTAAAGTCGAAGTCCAAGCGTTAGTAAGCTCGTAAATTCCTCTAGCACTTTCATTGGTGCGAGTGCTGCCATTGGTTTTGTAAAACTATTGGTTAGATAACCTTTCAAACCAAATTTATTTACCCCCATGTAGTTGGTCAGCAACATTACCATAAGTGCCATTGTCATGGTTACGACTGCATCTGCCGTTGGACTTTTCCAAAGTGAAAGCTCGCTATTTTCTTTTCCAATCATTATTTTGGTCACCAAACCTAAATTGTTCGCAATTAAAAGGAAGGAAAAGAATGTAAAGCTAAGCAAGTGAAATTTTTTTGCATCCTCTGCTGGCAAGTTGTCTCGTCCTATACCGCCAACAAAGTCTACCACCCATTCCAGAGCGTTTTGCTTTCCTTTGGGTCTCATTTGAAGATTTCGGCTTGCCCAGTACACCAATCCAAATACAATCGCAACTGTAAGCAAGGTCATCATCATAACCGTCCCGTCAATTTTGACAGGGCCTAAAGAGAAGATCAAATGACTTTCCGTACCCACAATTTTCACCTCTTTTCATGATAAAGATGGAAAACCTGTTTTCATGTGAATAAAAACTCAAAAAGTGCAATTTTTATTTACAAAACAGATTTCACGCGTGGCTCATATTTGGGTCACACCGATTTAAACAAAGCATATCATAGCACTAACAAATAAAAATATCAAAAATAAATTAGGGTTTTTCCTAAATTTTTTCTTTCATCAGTCCTACTATGAAAAGTGTATCAAATTTTTTCTTTTTTGGAAAAGCAAAACACCTACAACGAAAAGGTTTTCATCTTTTTTTCATACCTTTCGTTGTAGGGTTGTGGCTATTTAATTTTTCTCAATATATTTTTTCAGCTGTTCTGTTACTCTTCCACAAATTGAGAATGGTAGAGTTCTGCGTAAAAACCATTTTTCGCAAGTAATTCTTCATGTTTGCCTTGCTCAACGATTTTTCCGTGGTTCATGACGACAATCATATCAGCATTGCGAATCGTAGAAAGTCTGTGTGCAATGACAAAACTCGTGCGTTCGTGCAAGAGCGTGTTCATCGCCTCTTGAATGAGTTTTTCCATGCGTGTGTCTACTGAACTTGTCGCCTCGTCAAGTATCAAAATTTTCGGGTCGCTTAAAATTGCACGAGCAATCGTCAACAGTTGCTTTTGCCCGATAGAAAGATTGTTCGCCTCGGCATTGATGAGCGTGTCATATCCTTGTGGCAATTGTTGGATAAAGGCGTCTACATTGGCAAGTCGACCTGCGTTTTCCACTTCTTCATCTGTGGCAACAAGTTTCCCAAAGCGAATATTTTCACGAATTGTATCCTCATAAAGCCAAGAATCTTGCAACACCATACCGAATTGTTGACGCAAATGACTTCTTGAGATATTTCGCACATCAATACCGTCCAATTTTAAACTGCCGTCTGTCACGTCATAAAATCGTTCTAGCAAATTGATCATTGTTGTTTTCCCTGCACCCGTAGGACCGACAATTGCTACCATGCTCCCTGCTGGCACTTTCAAATTCAAATGTTCAATCAACGGCACATCCGCTTTATAACGGAATGAAACGTCCTCAAATTCGATTTCTCCTCGCACTACTTCTAGTGGCGTAAAAAGTGTTTCTGCAACTTCTTCTTGTTCATCTAAAAACTCAAATAAACGCCCACTTGCTGCAAATGCACTTTGCAAAACTGCAGTTAACTGTGTCATTTGCCCAATTGGTGTACTTACGCTGTAAATATAGTAAAGGAAACTCTGAAGTTGCCCGACTAAAAGCGTTCCTGCAAAAATAAATTGCACACCTAAAACAACTGTGAAAATATAGACAAAGTAATAAGTCAAAAAGTTTGCGAAAGTATTCATCAAACCTGAAAGGAAATTTGCACGAAAACCAACAGTTGTCAGTCTATCATTGATTTCCTTAAACCCTTTTACGACTTCTTTTTCTCGTCCGTAAAGTTTCAACACACTAAAACCTGTCAAATTTTCTTGCACGTAAGCATTCATCTCAGCAAGCGTTTTTTGCTGTGCGTTAAAAGACGGCTGAGATTTTTTGATGAGAAATTTTGCCAACAGCAAACTTGCTGGAATGCTCAAAAGTGCAATAATTCCCATCATCGCATGAATGTAGAGCATCATCACTGCACTCATGGCAATCATCAAAATCGCATTGACAAAGCTGATAAAACTTTGCTGCAAAGCATTGCTTAGCGTGTCAACGTCATTTGTAATACGACTTAAAACATCTCCTTGTTTTTGTTTGTCAAAATAAGAAACAGGCAGACGATTGAGTTTTTCTTGGATTTCTTTTCGCATGGTAAACATGGCACTTTGGACAATTTCTGTCAGTAAATACCCTGCGAAAAATTTTGCCAAGAAATAAAATACGACAAAGACAACCATTAAAATCACTATCGTCTTGATATAATCAAAATCTATTGGCTCGTGATTACTCAAATTTTTGGCAATGCGACTTGTTGGCAATCCGTTCAAATACGTTCCCGCCACTTGCAAGGCAACTCCAATAATGACGAGCGTTACCACCAAGATAAATTTCATTTTATACGGTGCTAGGTAGGAAAAAATACGTTTGCGAATTTGTTTGTTATCCACGTTCTAATTCCTCCTTTGTTAATTGACTTTCGGCAATTTCTCGGTAAGTTTGAGAAATTTTTAGCAACTCGTGATGCGTGCCTATCGCTTCGATTTTTCCATTGTTTAACACGATAATCTTATCCGCATCCATAATCGAGCTTATGCGTTGAGCGACAATGAGCGTTACCGCCTCTTTCGTTGCTGCTTTCAAATTTTTTCGGATTTTCGCATCTGTTTTGGCATCTAGTGCGGAAAAACTGTCATCAAAAATATAAATTTCTGGCTGACGAACCAACGCACGAGCGATTGCCAAACGTTGTTTTTGCCCACCTGAAAAGTTGGCACCTCCTTCTGAAACGACACTGTCCAGTCCCTGTTCTTTTTCAGAAACAAAACGGTACGCATCGGACAATTTCAAGGCTCTAATCAATTCTTCTTCGGTAGCATTTTCTTTTCCAAACAATAGATTTTCTCGAATCGTTCCAGAATAAAGTTGTGCTTTCTGCGGAATATAGCCGATTTTTTCACGCAAACGCACAAGCGGAAACTCACGCACGTCACGTCCGCTTATCAATATACTTCCTTGACTCACATCATAAAATCGTGGAATCAGTTGAATCAACGTTGACTTGCCACTTCCCGTACTTCCAACAAAAGCAGTGACTTCTCCTTTTTTAGCTGTGAAAAAAATTTCGTGCAAATGATGTTGGTGTTCTTCCGCGTCAGAATAGGAAAAACTCACGTTGTCAAAAACGATTTCCACAGGTTTTTCACAAGTTTCCACATCGTTTTCCACAGAGTTTTCCACATCTACTAACACACTTTGAATAGAAAGTGCCTCTTGTATCCGTTTGGCTGATACATTTGCACGTGGATACATCATAAACACCATCGCCAAGAGCATAAAACTAAAGAGCATATGAAAAATAAAATCGAAAAACGCAAGCAAACTCCCGAGTTCAAGCGTGCCACCTGCAATTTGCATTGCTCCATTCCACAAAACAAACGCCATAACAATGTTAAAGAGCAAACTAAAAGCAGGGTCTGCTGCTGCAAGAAGTTTGAACAAGGCTTTGGTACTTTTTTGATAAGCGACATTTACTTTCTCAAAACGTTTGGCAACAAAATGCTCTCGCACAAACGCACGAATCACTCGAAAACCTGAAAGATTTTCACGCATCATTTCATTCATCTTATCCAAATTTTCCTGCTGTGCTTGACTCATTGGCTCGGAAAATTTCGCTAGAAGTACCATAGACAAAATCATAATCGGCAACGCACACCAAACATAAATGGAAAGTGTTGGAGCAGTATTTAAAATCATCACGATACTGACACTAAACATAATCGGCGTAATAAATCCAAGTCGCAAAATCTGGCTGACAAATTGGTAAATTTGAAACGCATCATTGGTCACACGGGTAATCAAGCTCGCCACACCGATTTGCTCATATTCTTTATGACTAAATGTTTCCAGATGTTCAAATAAATCATTGCGAATATCTCGCACAATCATCGTAGAGAGCTTAGAGACAAAATAATTCAGCAAAATCGTCATAGTAAAAGCAATCAAAATAATCGCCACCATAAATAGCACTTGCTTTTGAATGAGCGGATAATCTTTATTCGGCAACCCTTTGTTGATAATCTCCGCCAGTAAAATCGGCAAGCCCATTTCAGCAATCACAAAGCCAAAAACCATTAAAAAATCAAAACAAAGCAAACCTTTGTATTTCCATAAGTATTTAAAAATAAATTTCATTTGTGTTTCCTCCAACCTATATACGCATACTCACATCAAGAATAATATAACATAATAACGCATTCAGCACGACTTTTTCACTTTTTTATCTTTTTTGTGCTATTATAAAGATAATAAAATTGTTCTTTCTGTGTCTTTGTATGCAGAAGAAAAACGAAAAGGAGATTTTTACAAAATGATTTTTAAAGTATATTACCAAGAGACGAAAGAGAGAAACCCAAAACGTGAGCAGACGAAATCTCTTTATATCGAGGCAGAAAATGTTGTAGACGCAAGAAGTCGAGTAGAGGAAAACACTCCATACAATATTGAATTGATTCAAGAACTTGTTGACAATCATTTAGAGTATGAGAAAGAAAATGCCGACTTTACATTAGTGGAGTTCTAATATGAAAGTAAATATAAAAAATAATGAAGTAGCAGTCTTTGCGATTGGTGGTTTGGGCGAAATCGGGAAAAATACCTATGGTGTACAATTTCAAGATGAAATTATCATTGTAGATGCGGGAATTAAGTTTCCAGAGGACGATTTACTAGGGATTGACTATGTAATTCCAGATTATAGCTATATTGTTCAAAACATCAATAAAGTGAAAGGGTTGATTATCACGCATGGTCACGAAGATCATATTGGCGGGATTCCTTTCCTTTTAAAACAGGCAAACATTCCTATTTACGCTGGACCTCTCTCACTTGCTTTGATTCGCAACAAGCTAGATGAGCATGGACTTTTGCGTGATGCCGAATTGCACGAAATCAATGAAGATAGCACGATTCGCTTTAGAAAAACAAGTATTTCATTTTTCCGCACCACTCACTCTATCCCGAATCCTTTGGGAATCGTGATTAAAACACCACCCGGTGCGATTGTGTGTACGGGAGATTTCAAGTTTGACTTTACACCCGTAGGCGAGCCTGCTGATTTGCACAAAATGGCAAAAATTGGCGAGGAAGGTGTTTTGTGTTTGTTGAGTGATTCGACAAATGCCGAAATTCCAACCTTTACTAAATCGGAAAAAGTAATCGGCTCAAGTATTATGAGGATTTTTGAAAAGATCGAAGGTCGCATTATTTTCGCCTCTTTCGCCTCTAACGTTTTCCGTTTGCAACAGGCAGCAGAGGCGGCTGTCAAAACAGGGCGAAAAATTTGCGTATTTGGTCGTTCTATGGAAAAAGCGATTGTCAACGGACAGGAATTGGGCTATATTGATGTGCCTGACGGTACATTTGTTGACCCTAGCGACATCAATTCCCTTCCTGCAAGTAAAACAATGATTCTTTGCACTGGTTCGCAAGGTGAACCAATGGCTGCACTTAGTCGCATTGCCAACGGTACACATCGCTCCATTTCAATTAATCCGGGAGATACTGTGATTTTCTCAAGTAGCCCAATTCCAGGAAATACAATGAGTGTAAACCACTTGATTAACTTACTCTCCGAAGCTGGTGCTCACGTGATTCACGGAAAAATCAATAACATCCATACTTCAGGACACGGCGGACAAGAAGAACAAAAACTCATGCTCCGTTTGATGATGCCTAAGTATTTCATGCCTGTTCACGGTGAATATCGTATGCAAAAAATCCACGCAACGCTTGCTCAAGATGTCGGCGTGCCAAAGGAAAATTGCTTTATCCTAGAAAATGGTGACGTTCTTGCCATGACAGGTGAAAGTGCAAGATTGGCAGGGCATTTCAATGCGAGTGACGTCTATGTGGACGGTTCTGGCATTGGAGATATTGGAAATGCAGTCTTGCGTGACAGACATTTACTTTCTGAAGAAGGCTTAGTGCTTTGTGTCGCAACTGTCGATATGAAAAACAAACAAGTCCTAGCAGGACCAGATTTACTCTCTCGTGGTTTTGTCTATATGCGAGAAAGCGGAGAAATGATTGCCCAAGGACAAAAAGTCCTCTTCCATTCTTTAGTTGAGGCACTAAAAGAAGACGACGTGAGCGAATTTACCTTACGTGAGGCAATGAGCGAAGCGATCAAACCTTACCTCTTTGAACAAACCGAACGCAGCCCAATGGTGATTTCTATGGTTTTGTCGCCTGAGGAGTAGAATAAATAACTCGCAAGAATTAGATTTCACCTTAATTCTTGCGAGTTTTTTTATTGACTCACCTGCTCAAAAAACAATTCAATCGAAAACCTACGGGTCAAGTTTTTCCAAATGTAATAATTCATCATGCCTCCTAAGAAACAAATGTATGCGAGCGAGAAATTTTGCATACAAAACAAAGTAAGGAGAACGAAGCAGATGTTCATTAACGTTACGATTGGTAAGCGGTAGCTAATCATAATCGACCATGTGAGTTTTTTTCTAAGAGTTAACGAACTTGCTCGATTGTCTGAGGAAATCAAGAGAACGTAGAGCATACTACTTAGTAAAAAACAGCCTGTGATGACTAATGGATAGAGCATGAAATTTATATTGGCGAGAAATAGTATTTTCACATCTAATACAACAAACAAAATCATTCCCGTGTAAAAAAGGAAAATGCTCCAACTATTTTTGAACACTTTGGCGTACATTTTAAAATATTGCTTGATAGAATGAATTTGCGTCTCTTGATTTAAATAACAAAACTGTGCTGAGAAACTTGCAAGCAATAGTAAAATTGGCACCGCAAAAAATAAAAGATTGTTCAACGTAAATCGAAAGAAAATCAAGAAAACGAAAAACAATGCGTTACTAAGCACAAAGTATAAATTTTGTACTAATAGTTTGTAAATGTGCGAAACGGTCGAAACCGTCCACTCTGTGAGAAAATCAAAATTTTTATCAAACATTTTTATCCTTCATTTCTAAGTCTAGGTCACTCTCTACTAAATCAACCTTTAATACCAGAAGATGTTACACCTTCTACAAAGTATTTTTGAGCACTGAAGAAGAGAATAATCGCTGGAAGTAACGAAATTAGACTCATGGCAAATACTTGATTCCATGGCGTATTGGTTGACGGGTCAACGTTTAATTTCAAAGCAAGAGATACTGGATATTTGTCTTGCGAGGTGATATAGATGAGCGGACCTAAAAAGTCGCTAAACGTCCAAACAAATTGGAAAATCACGCAACTAATCAATGCTGGTTTAAGTGCTGGCACTAAAATCCGCCATAAAATCCCAAACGAGCTACAACCGTCCACGGTTGCTGCCTCATCCAAATCTCTTGGTATCGAACGAAGAAATTGAATCATCATGAAAACGAAGAATGGTTCTTGTCCGAAAAACGAATTGGCAAGGAGTGGAATGTATGTATCTAACATTCCCAAATCTTTCCAGAATAAATATAATGGAATCCGTGTTACCACTTGTGGCAAGAACATGGTTGCCATTAATAGCGAGAAAAGAATTTTCTTAAACGGAAAATCAAATCTAGCAAAGCCGTAAGCTGTAACCGTCGCAGAGACAAGCGTAAAGAGAATTTTTGGCAAAACATACTTAAATGTATTAATAAAATACAGAGTAAAAGTATAATCCCCTTTTGTATTCCAACCGTCAATGTAGGCTTGAAAATCAATTCGTTTTGGAATAAAGCCTATGGAGGTGAAAATTTCGTTGTTTTCTTTAAATGATGCTCCGATTAGCCAAAAAATTGGGTAGAGCATGATAAATGCTACAACCGTCAAAACTACATAGCGAAAAGCGGATTGCCACATTTGCTTTTGAAGTCTCTTTTTTTCCGATATGCTTGCTGTGTTTTCCATTTTATTTTCCTCCTCCATCAGAATAATAGACCCATTTTCTTTGGCTGGCAAAGAGAATAGCAGTTACTCCTACAATAATCGCAAACAATACCCAACTTGCTGCACTCGCATATCCCATATCAAATTCTTTAAACGCTTTGTCATAAATAAACATTGAAGCAAGATACGTCGAGTTAAGCGGTCCTTTCCCTGTTACAATATATGGACCATTGAACTCTTGGAATGCGTTATTTAACTGCATAATCAGATTGAAAAAGACTGTCGGTGTAATCAACGGTACTGTTATTTTCAAAAACTGCGTAAGTTTGCTTGCTCCGTCAAGACTTGCTGACTCGTATAAATCTTTTGGAATTTCCTTTAACGCAGCAAGGAAAATCAACATAGAAGAACCAAATTGCCAAACTTTTAGTATTATCAAGACAATCATCGCTCCTGTCGGAGTAGAGAGCCATTCAATTGGCTGAATACCAAATGTTCCTAAAAAAGTATTTACCAATCCTTGCGGCTGAAACATAGAACGCCAAAGCACACCAACTGCAATATTTCCTCCCAAAATCGAAGGGATATAATAAGCAGTACGATAGAAATTAATTGCTTTTAACTTGAAATTTAGAATAAATGCCACAAATAAAGCAAAACCTAACTGCAAAGGCACGGTGAAAATCGTATAAATAAACGTTGCTTTCAGCGAGTCTATGAAACTTGGGTCATTAAATAGTTTTATATAATTTTCTATCCCTAAAAATTCTGGTGTCTGCCCCACTCTTGCAAGTGAGTAGTCCGTCATGGCATAGTAAAATGACGAAACAATCGGCCAAATCGTTAAAACTGCAAAACCAATTAGCCATGGTGTGATGTAGACAAATCCTATCTTTTTGCCTTTCATTGTTTGCGTTCCTCCTTTGTCTAGCTACGAGGAGCTGAAGTCTGGCAACTGCTCACAATGTCGCTAGAAACTTACGTTTCTAGTAAATGAACGACAGTGTTCGCTGTTGCA
>NZ_FUXI01000038.1:0-5333 GCF_900167335.1 Pilibacter termitis | reverse complement strand
TGAAGTCTGGCAACTGCTCACAATGTCGCTAGAAACTTACGTTTCTAGTAAATGAACGACAGTGTTCGCTGTTGCAGACTTCAAAACACTCCTCTCCGCTTTTCTTTTTTTCTATATTAGGGTACCTCTAAAAACTCACGCTTACTCAGAATTGCTAATTTTAACCTCATCGGAGTCTTTAGAGGAACGATTACAATTTTTTATTTTAATTTGTAATCCTTCGCAAGTTTTGCTGCTTGTTCTTTTGTTTTATTGTAAACATTTTTCGCTGCTGTTTTTAAATCTGTTTTCCCTAGTTCCACAGCTTCCATTTCTGCTGTGTAAATGGTTGTTAATGTACCATTTTCATAGAAAGGTGTTTCTGAAATTTTATCCGCTTTTTTTACATAATCATATGCCGTTTTCATACCGCCTGTTAATTGACCTGTTTCTTCGAGTGCCTCAACTGCTTTTGTACTTGCTGGAATCCCACGTGAAAGACCTAAAATTTCATTGGCTTTTTTGCCGTTCAAGAAATCATTCAGGAATGTCCCCACTTGTTCTGGATTTTTTTCATCTTTCTTAACAACAAATAATAATGACGGCTTAGAAAGCAAGTTCACTTTTGTTGCCCCCTCAGCGATAGGGTAGTCAACAACAACAAGTTCTTGCCCTGCCTCTTCAAGTGCAATGAAATCAGAGGCAATCCCAGCATTCCAGCCAATACCACCGCCGTATTCTCCTTCTAAATATTTTTTATTCGTAGCAAGTGAAACGGGTTCTGTTCCGACATTTTCAAGATAAGATTTACGTGAAACGAATACACGAGCATCTGCCATTTCTTTATACCATGTCATCGCTTCTAAGTAGTCCTTTTCACTCCAGTTCATATCACCTTTTTCGTCAAATTCAGCTTTCCCAGTTTTTTGTTGCAACCATACTGTTACTGGAAAACGCCAAGTTGGTGAGGCAATCATAAACGAACCCTCTGGCAATTTTTTCGCTGCCTCTTTGTAATCATCCCACGTTTTCAAACTTGCTACATCAATACCATTTTTCTCATAGGCTGTTTTATTGACATACATACAGATAACATTTTCACCGTAAGGCACTGCTACTTGTTTACCGTCTACTTGACCAAATTTCAAAAAGTCTTTATCATAGCTAGATAAATCTAAAGTTTTGATTTTGCTTAAATCATAAAATCCCTCATTTTGCCCAAACTGTGGCACCCAATCATACAACACAGTCGTAACATCTGCCAATGTATTTCCTGCATAACGTGTGGTAAATACTTGGTCTAAATCCCCAAAACCACTAGGCTCCCCTTTGACTTTTATCGTTGGATTTTCCTTTTCAAAGTTATCAATCATCTCTTGTGTTACTTTATGGCGGTCATCATTTCCCCACCAGCTAAAACTAATTTCGACATCTCCTTTTCCTTTCGATGAATCTGTTTTTTTCTTCCCTGCGTTACAAGCGGATAAAAGTGCTGCCGCTGATAAGATTGTAACTGTTGATAATGCTAATTTTTGCCATTTTTTCATGATAAATTCTCCTCGTAAAATAGTTTTCAAACAATTTTTCTGTTTGTTCGTTTCATTTTTTATTTGCAAACGATTTTTATCGTTCATTTCCCAAAAGCATTGCCAAATCAATACTTTCAGCTAATGCTTTTCCTCCTTTGTCTGACAAGTGTAAACCGTCACCACAATCGTAGTCATAAGCAAGTAGGGCTGAATCATTTTTATCTACGACTGCTTTTTCAAAATCGAATACTCCGTCAAAATAGCGTTGCTCTCGAATCCATTCGTTCACTGCCTGCCTTTCTTTTTCAAATGATTCATTGAAAAAAATCGAATGTTTCATTGGAGTAATCGTTGCAATGTACGCCTTTACATTATGCTGATGAGCAAGATTGGCGTATTGAGTGAATCCGAGCAAAATATCCTCAAAACTAAATTCATACTCATTTCCTCCGTCATGGCGAGAAATCAAGTCATTTATGCCATGAAAACAGATAGCACTATCAATTTCGCCATACATGAATAATTCTTTTTCAAAACGAAACAAGCCTGCGTTTCCGTGACGAGTGAACACATCATTTTTCGGATTTTGCCCTTTTAACATTCGACTCCCACCAATTCCTCTATTCAAAATTGCGATTTCATGCTGTTTTTCTTGAAACAGCCGCCCTTTTAAATGATCTACCCAAAATCCCTGCTGAGTAAGCGAATCGCCAAAAGCAACAATCGTTTTTACTTTCTCGTTGACCAAAAAATCCACACCGCTTATGCCATACACATAAAACATTCGTGTATTATCCTTGACCATTTGGAAAAGCTCTTTTTGTTCGACAAATGTGCGATTGTCTCCGACATAGTTGAACACTTCAAGCTCTCTTCTTGAATACGAAACCGTGCCGCTATGCAAAACAGTCGGCTTTTTCAAATGCGTTTCAATCTCAAGAATCATGCCATACTTCACTTCAAACGTTAGAGTGTCGCTAATCAGATTGCTTGCAGGGAAAATAGAAATTTCCTCTTTCCCTGCAACATGTACAACCTTTTCTTCTCTTACGTTCAGCGTTTTTTCTTCTAATACTCGCACAAGCACTTTGTGAAACTTTATTGTTTCCATGCCATATTCGTTAGAAAAACGCAATTTCAATTGATTCGTCACGTGATTGGAACGAATACGCACAATTTGCACTTGATTTTCAATTGTTGAGGGAGAAGAACGGTAATCTTGTTGGGTATAACTCCAAACATTTGCCCATTTCTTACGCATAAATCACACGTCCTTGTTCATCAGGAATCCCACTTTTACGATAAAAATAAGTATTAATCTCATCTCGCCAGTCTCTAGCACAACGAACTTGTTCTTCTAATCGTGTGGCTACGTTTTGAAAACTTTTCTCATCTATTTCATTTTCAAGCGACAACCAAGTTTTTTGATACTCTAGCACTCGTTCGTACCCTCTAAAATGCGTATCATAAATGTGTTGAATAACTGTTTTTCCACTTTTTAGCTTGTCTGTATAGTTCATTCTTCTAAAAAATAAAATCGTCTCATCAGGGCAAGTTGCTGGATTTTCATAATAATCCGCTAATGCTGGCGAATATTGCTGAGTATAACCTGTCCCTTCTGCCACTGTTCTAAATTGTCCTAACCCCTCTCTATCCGCATAATGATAACAACCCCAAGGACTGTATTCATATCCGTCAATATCTGGGCCATAATGATGATTTGGTTTTACCAAGGCTGGAGCCAATCCAAGAGGAGCAGTATAATCTTCATAGGTTTCCCATGAAGTCAATAAAATTTCCGCCAATTGCTCCAAAGCCTCATTTGACAAATCAAAGCTCAAACGCAACCAATCTTCCGTTACTTCTTCTTTTGATAAATAATTATTCCAAATCAAGCGACCATAACCGTAAAAATTCGCCTGTGCAAGTTTATGCCCCGTCCAGTTGCTATCCATGCCAACGTTGCCAATTGCTGCAATACCAGAGTAGCGTTTATTTGGCGATTGATTTTTGAAGATATCCTTTATTTGAGATTGTTCAACTTCATACTTTGTATCAAAATCCAAAATTCGTCGCCAACTCGGAACTAAATAGCAAATATGTTTTTGCTGACCTGTATATTCTTGCGTAATTTGTAGCTCAAGCATTTGATTGGTTGCCCTCAACGCTCCAAAAAGTGGAGAAATCGGCTCTCTTACATTGAAATCAATAGGACCATTTTTTATTTGTAAAATAACATTGTCATCAAATTTCCCGTCCAGTTTGGCAAAATTGTCGTATTGAGCTTTTGCTCGATCAGTTGTTCTATCTCGCCAATCTTGAAGATGATTGTAAACAAAGCACCGCCAAATCAAAATGCCTTCAAATTTTTTCAATGTGCGAGCCAGCATATTGGCTCCGTCATCATGATTTCGTCCGTAAGCAAATGGTCCCGGTTCTCCCTCGGCATCTGCCTTGATCAAGAAACCACCGAAATCTGGTATTTGCTGATAGATATTTTGAACAATCCCCTCCCAAAATGCGATAACTTCGTTATCTAGGGGGTCAGCTGTTTCTAATCCTCCAACGATTTTCGGGGAGGCAAAATTGATACTCAAAAATGTTTTTATGCCGTATTTGGCAAAAATATCATTGATTTGCTTTACATCTTTCAAATGTTTGTCCGTAATAAAGAATGCCTCTTTTTTATGAACGTTGACATTATTTATCGAAATCGCATTAATCCCGATAGAAGAGAGCAAACGTGCATATTCTAACAAAAGTTGTTCATCACGACGAAATTCTCCCTCTGGAAGATAGAAAACAGAATCCCCTGCGTATCCACGCTCAATTGTGCCATGGAAATTACTATCATCAAAATTATCCCAATGATTAATCATGCGAATTGCTTGATCGGGAACAGAGGTAAACTTCTCTCCAAGATTTTTCCCTGTAATTTCAGCCATATAAAGCTGAAAAAGTCCATAGAGCAACCCTTTTGTCGTATTGCTTGAAAGAGTGAGCGTTGAAGAATTTTTTTCTAGCACAAATCCTTCCTCGCCAAGAACGAGATGATTCACAAGTTCAAAAGTCAAATAAGCTTTTCCTTTTTCCACAAGCGGACAATCGAGAAATAAATTGTCCATTTCTTGCACGATTACTTCACTTATCACATCTGTTTTTTCAATAAAATATCCTGTAAATGCTGGATTGGCTATTTTCTTTTTTAGCCAACACTTATCTCTGGTCATTTGATTTCTCCTGATTTTGTTTTTTCTCATGAACTAGCACCGTACTGCTTTAGTTTCTTTGTCTAGCTATGAGGGGCTGAAACTTGGTCGCTGTTCGCAACAGCACTTGAAACTAAAGTTTCAAGCAAGTAAATGCTGTGGCTCACTGCGACAAGTTTCAAAACGCCCCGCTTCGCTTTTCGTTGTCTAGCTATGAGGGGCTGAAGTCTGGCAACTGTTCACAATGTCGCTCGAAACTTCGTTTCGAGTATATAAACGACATGGTTCACTGTTGCAGACTTCAAAACACCCCTCCTAGCTTTTCGGACTAGAACAAATAATCATTCAATCTCGATTTCACATATTCAATGTGGCTTGATTCGATTTTTATATTTTGTCCGTTTTTCAGTGAGTATTCTGTCAAGCTCTTGAAGTCTTCTTTGCCTTCGAGGATTGATTTTCCAATGCCTTCTTTGTAGCTTGCGTAACGTTTGTCGACAACATTTTCCAAGAATTTGTCTTCAACGATTTTCGCTGCAGCTTTCAATCCTCTTGCGAATGTGTCCATTCCTGCAATATGTGCCAAGAACAAATCTTCCATTTCAAATGAAGTACG
>NZ_FUXI01000032.1 GCF_900167335.1 Pilibacter termitis | reverse complement strand
CAATGTCGCTAGAAACTTACGTTTCTAGTAAATGAACGACAGTGTTCGCTGTTGCAGACTTCAAATCGCCCCTCTTCGCTTTTCTTGTTGTCTAGCTGCGAGGGGCTGAAGTCTGGCAACTGCTCACAATGTCGCTAGAAACTTACGTTTCTAGTAAATGAACGACAGTGTTCGCTGTTGCAGACTTCAAAACACTCCTCTTCGCTTTTCTTGACACCACATAGGTTTCGTCGATTTCCTTGAAAACAAGAAAAACTATCTAATTTTGGCTTAATCGGAGTTTTTAGAGGTACCCTTCTTTATTTTTTTAGTTATATAGCACTTCATCATCTTCAACAAAATGAATATCTAATCTTCGGTGTAGTGCATGAGCAATCTTATTCAACGTTTGAACTGTCGGAATCGTATCACCATTCTCTAATCGTGCGATAGCAGATTGCTTTGTGCCGATTAATTCAGCCAGTTGGCTTTGAGTTAATCCTGCTTTATCTCGTAAACGAATGATTTCCATAGCGATTGGAAAAGCCAATTCTTGACGTTTCATGATTGCATCAAATTCTTTATCTTCTTCTCTGCGTTCTTGAATGTAATCTTTTGTTGTGTATGGCATTATTTTTTTCCTCCCTCAATCCTATAAAAATTCTTTCGTAAATTTTTTGCACGCTCAATTTCACGCTTGGGTGTTTTATCTGTCTTCTTAGAAAAACCATGTGTAACAATGAAACGTCCATTTTCGTATTTAAAGTACAACCCTCGTTGAATATCACTGCCATGTTTTGAGCGTAATTCAAATAAATTGTCCTCTATTTTCTTTATCCACTCTTGACGTTTCGCCACTTCTAGTCCAAGTTTTTCTGTGGCGTTCATTATCCAAAAAATCTTTAAAAGGGATTTTTTCCTTGTTCATCTTGATAGTACTCAAATTCCATAGATACTCCTCTTCAAATAATTATAACATTTTTGTTATAATTATCAATTTATACACCTCACTTTACCTATCGCCCAACAAACTCTCTCGTTACCCTTTCCAAAACTTCCTCCAACATACCTACTTCCCTTTCCATCAATAAATCATTCTCATCATCTCCAGAAACACTTGCTCCATACTCATTTACCGCACCTTTTGGCAATGTCATTTGGAACAATAGCCCCTCTATTTCTGAAACGATTGTCTCATCCAATGATTTTAAATGCAAATACTTTCTAACGGAAGTTAGTCCTTGTTTCATTTGTTCAAATCTGACAGAAGAATATGGAGTGGTTTCTTCTTTTTCATGAGGGTAGAGCAACAAGCTATCCCCCGCCTCCCAATACCAATGGTTGAGAGCTTTGAGAGGATTTTCCGTCCATGCATCCAACGCCCAGCGTAAAAAGCAATCTGCCGTAAGACTTGCGAAATACCACATTAGAAAACGTGTTTCAATCGGCTGGCTAAGTGCGAAAATGCTCGGATAATCTCCTACGCAATTATAAACTGCGGTGGTTTTCCCTTTTTTCCTGCGGTCATTTGCCAATTGGCGAAATTCTTTCGCTGACTGTATTTGAGCTTGGCTAATGGAAATTTCGTCCAACTCATCAAATATTTCCAAATTGCTCGCAGTATAATTGATTGCTCCCGAGAGTTTGAGTGTTTCCCCTTTAGAACTTTTGTATTTTTTGACCAAACGAACCGCTTGTTCGAGTGCATCAGATTCTCTTTCGTCAAAAGCGATATACGTTTGCTCAAACCAGCCCATTTCTTCCAAATGTTCGATATAGGCAGGTAAAAATTGCGACCATAGCTCAAACCATTTTTCACTGCCAACGCTCACTTTTTCCTCAATCAACTCGCCTTTTTCGTCAAAATAAAACATCCTATCTTCCCACGGCAAAAGTGAGAAACTCTTGATTTTCTCTGAAATCCCGACAGACAGATTCAACTTGACATAGCGGTCAAAATCGGTAAAATCAAAGGACAATTTCCCATTTTTCATCTGCCACTTGACAAGTGACGGAGAAATATCATACGTCTGATGATTCCACGGGTCATGCAAAATCGTGACAGCAATTGTGTTGCCCCCCGCTTGTTTGTAGGCAAGCAAATTTTCCTTGATAAGATTTAAATGCTCTGTACTAAACCAATTTACATTAAAAAATCGAGCGAGACTTTGAGGATATTGCCACAGCTCTAGCGAAAAAAGACTGGTTGTTTCCTCATTGAGAGAAATCGGTAATATTTCATAGTCAAATTTGAGTATTTTCACTTCATTTTCAGCAAAAATGTGAATTTCCCCTGTACTAACTCCAGCGTGTTCTCCTTCGATTATCAGCCAAAAAATGCGAAATTCACCCTTTTTTAGAGCAGTAGGAGCATATGGCTTTACAATATCTGCCACTTGTCGATTGGGTTTTGCGACAATGTTACCATAAGTCATTCCTCGCCCTATATGAGCTTGTGTAAACTCTAACATTTTCAGCTGAGTTTTTAGCACTGGAGAGGCGTTTTCTACGCTAATTTTTACTTCTCCCAAGTCCTCCTCTGCTACAACAGCGAAAGGAAGAATGACTTGTTCATTTTGCCACGAAGAAATTTGCATTTTATCTTGCGATAAATTAAGCAATTCCTCAGCATCTTCCTGAAAATAATGACGGTCTTTACTGCAAAAACTAATCTTCATTGGCGTATTCCTCTGTTTTCATGAAATTCAGACTCGCAAGCGTTGGATATTCTCGGCTTTGGCGGAAAATAATGTTCATTTCTTTTGTTTTCACCGGCTCATGCTCAAAAATTTTCTTATGCCCCACCGTTTCCGCACTTCCAAGAAATTTCCACGACTCTCCTACTTTTCCATAAATTTCAAAAAGCTCTATCCGCTGACTATCTCTGATGTTTTCTTGGAGAATTACACCACAAATTTCTTCTTCGTTTTCAAAGAAAATTTCAAGTGTCGGAAGTGTATCTTCTTTTTCAGCTTGCCAAATGCTCCCTTTGACAAAATCACCAGATGATGCCACGACATGAAAGTTTTCAACGACATTTTCACGCAATTTGCGAATTTTTTCACCTAAGCCTTTTAAACTTGCCACATCATTTGGGTGCAATTTCCCCTCTGGTGTCGGAGGAACGTTTAACAGCAAGGAAGAATTGCCCCCTACTGCTTTTTTGTAAATCTCAAACAACTCCGTACTAGTCCTAACACTTCTATCCTCGTCTGAATGGTAAAACCACCCTATGCGAATAGAAGTGTCCACTTCACAAGGATACCAGACTAACTCTTCCTCATCTGCAATCTGGCTCCTACTTCCTAAATCTTCGTCTGTTGAAGTAATGATTCTTGAAAATTTGCCGTCATCTTCTTTTTGCGAAAGAGAGGAGACGATTTCAGCTTCAGTCAAACGTTTTGGCACAACGCTCCACTCAGCTTTTCGCACGCTCCCCGCCTCATTGCCACACCAACGCACATCAGGACCGCAAATATTCAAAACCGCATTCGGTTGCAATCGTCTCACCGTTTCATAATATCTTTCCCAATCATATTCTTGAACTTTTCCATTTTCCCCCTCACCACAAGCACCGTCTAACCAAACGCAGAAAATTTCACCATAATTGGTTAAAAGTTCGGTTAATTGGTTAATATAGTAATCGTCATATTCTTTGCCTTTTCCATAACTTTTCGCATTGCGATCCCAAGGCGAGAGATACACACCAAACTTTAATCCATACTTTTTACAACTTTCTGAAACGAGTTTGACAATATCTCCTTGAGTATTTCCCAAAGGAGAATTTTTCACTGAATAATCTGTGTAGTCACTTGGCCATAAGCAAAAACCGTCATGATGTTTGCAAGTCAAAATAACCGCTCGCATCTCACTTTCTTTCAGTGTCTCAATCCACGAATCTACGTCTAATGCTGTCGGGTGAAAAGTTTTTGGACTCTCACGCCCCTCTCCCCACTCACTATCCGTCATCGTATTCATACCAAAATGCAGAAAACCATAAAATTCCAACTGTTGCCAAGCAAACTGTCGCTCACTCGGAGTAATCCGTGTTGCTTTTTGTATATCCATTTTGTTCTCCTGTTCTAGCTACATGGGCTGAAGTCTGACGGTGGTTAGCTGTCGCAAACTCCTGTTCGCCCCTCTACGCTTTTCTTGGTCTAGCTGCGAGGGGCAGGAGTTGGGCGACTGCTCACAACGTCGCTTGAAGCTAATGCTTCAAGTAAATAAACGACGTGGTTCGCTGTCGCAAACTCCTGTTCGCCCCTCTACGCTTTTATGTTTATTTTGAGTATAGCATAATTTCTTTTAGTGAAAATTGTTATGAGGTTTGGTGAAAAAATACATATTCGTAGGGGGAAATACCATTTTTTAGAAAAAAAGATTTTCCTTAATTTAAGAGGTCCTCTAAAAACTCACGCTTATCCAAAATTGCTAGTTCTGACTTAAACGAAGTTTTTAGAGGATCCTTTAACAAAGTGTTTTCCTATTCTCTAACTATATTTTTTGTTATAAATAAAAAGTTGCACAAGTAAGCCTGCTACTCCTATAAGTTGTAAGAAAAGATGAATATATCCTACTGTTCGTTGATTGATTACGACTAGGCTTACGAAAAAAACAAAGAGAACAGTATGAATGAGTGTCTTTACAAATTTTTTCCCTGCCTCTGTCACAATAAATCCCTCCAGACGATTTCATAAGCATTAAGCGTTAATCTTTCGCTTTCTTGTTCCCCAAAAGTTACCGTTGTTTCTTGAGTTGTCGCTGAATTATTGATAACACAATATCTTTTCACCTCAGGAAATACACTTACTTCACAGAAAATATTCGTAGAATAGCCTTCTAGCATTTCTTTTTCTTTTCTTGCTGCAAAATATAAACTTCTCATGAGCAAGCGTGCATTTTCAAAGCTAAACGGAAGTCCTGCAAGATAAATCGTTCGACCATTTCCAAATTCGTTGGCACTAATATGCACTTCATCATTTGAAAACTCCAGTATCTCAGTGTTTTCGCTTAAGCTGTATACACTGTTAACCACTTCACCAAAATCAAATTTCATCATGCCTTCCGTAATAAAATGAGTTTTTTCTGCTGTTTTAAAATATTTATCTGTTGATAAACTATATCCAACTTCTTTATCTACACCTAACGCATGAGCCATTTGAAATGTACGTCCTTGATGTTCGCAACCGCTCGGTTCACCTACACCGATAAAACCACCGCCGTTGTAAATCCATTCGTTCAAACAAGAAATTAATCGCTCATTTTTCCAAATTTCTCCACCAGAAAATGCCGTATTCATTGCTCCTGCGTTGATGATGACATCAATCGTTTGATCAATTCCGTCTGTCAACACATCTTCAAAACTAATGAAAGAAACTTCTACGTCCATACCACTCAACGCCTCAAGCACTCCGTAATAAGAATACGCCTCTTTGCAATAAAGTGCGTGTGCTACCGTGAATGCTTGCCAACTTCGCAAAGCACCCCAATGATTTAGCAGAGCAACGTTCAACTTCGTTTTCGCTCGACTCCCTTTGATTTCCTTGTGAATTTGTCGAAACTCCTCAGTAATTTCAGCAACTGTTTCAATGAACGCTGGGAATTTATCCGCAAGAGTTAAATATCCCCCATACCCCATTCGCTCAATCGGACTGCGTAAAATTGCACGGCGTGCTTGCACCCAATTCATACGAGCCTCGTTGACAATATTTTCCTCATTTCCTGCAAAAAAAGTATCTGGGAAAAAATACGGAAGAAAACGTCCTTCTGTATATTTCACGTGCGGAATATCTGAAATCATGCGAAGCGTTGTCCCGTCTCCCACACTTCCAACAACGGCATCAAGTCCTGTTTCTTTGAAATAATTGCCATATGGTTCTGTTCCAAGCCACTGGTCTCCTAAAAACATCATTGCCTCTTTGCCAGAAGAATGTACCATATCCGTCAGTTTACGAACGGTTTTCGTGACAAATTGTTGCACAAAATCAATATAATCCAGATAATTCTGCGTAGGAATACGGAACGAAGAATTATAATACCCCTCGTCAATAAAATCTTCTGCTCTTAACGCATAGCCTTTCGCCTCTTTAAATTTTTCCAACATCAACGGTGAAACACTCGCACCATAACCAAACCAATCGACAAATTTTTCCTTTCCATATTGGTTAAAGACCAATGAAAATTGATAGAAGAAGGTCGTAAAACGTACGACATCGACATCTGGATTTTCCTTTAACCAATTTGCCATTGTCTCTAATACAAACTGGTAAGAATGTGGTTGCAATACGTCAAACGGAATCTCATGTTCCTTATCTCCCCAATCGTTTGTCAAATGATTATACATTTCGACTGGGTCCCATATAATATAAGCTAAAAATGAAACGGTGTATTCATGCCATTTTTTCGCTTTGTAAATGGTGATACTATTCTTTTCACTATCAAGCGACCACTCTTCTGTTGACACAACGCTACCTGTTGTTCGGTCAATAACTTCCCAATATTCTTTTGGATTGTGAAGATAGTCTACTTTTAATTGCTCTGGATAATACTCTCGCATAAAAGCAATCTCAACTTCCTCATTCGTTGCCATTACACGCTCACTCATCAAATACATCTCTGGACATTCTTCCATATGTTGCGTAATAAAATCATTGTGAGCTCTTGTTGGAAAATAAGCATTGTATATTTTAAACGGACTTTTTTTCAATTCATCGTCTAATTTGGTGCCGTCAGAATCTCGAATGGCATCCGCCCCCCACTTTTCTGCAATTCTCATTGTCTCTTTAAAATAATTTTTTTCACTAGGTAATGTTACTCTGCCTTTTGACAAATTAATTTCCTCCTTTTCTATCTATGAACTGCCACAGACTCCAGAACGCCCATCTTCGCTTTTCTTGGTCTAGCTACGAGGGGCTGAAGTCTGGCAACTGTTCGCAGTGTCGTTCGAAACTAAAGTTTCGAATAAATAAACGACACGGCTCACTGTTGCAGACTTCAGAACGCCCATCTTCACTTTTCTTTCCGTCATTCCTTAGATCCGCCTTGAGCCATTCCTGCTAACATTTGTTTTTGGATAATGCCGTATAGTATGAGAGCTGGCACCATAACAATCACCATTCCTGCATACAGACGACCATAGTTTGCTGCTGCTTTTTGTGCATTCATCAAATTTAGCAATCCAACTTGAAGTGTACGATTTTCTCCCGGCATGAGCGTAATTGAGATAATGTAATCATTCCAGTAAGATAGAAAATTAAACAAAATCACCGTTGTAATTGCTGGTTTTGCCATTGGAACAATGACTTTCATCATAATCTCAAAATGACTCGCTCCGTCAATCATTGCCGCCTCTTCATAGGTGGGGGAAATTGTTCTAAAATACCCACCTAAAAGATAAATCGTAAACGGAATCGTTGTCGCTGCATAGACAAGTGCTAAAACGAACAGATTGTTAATGAAAAAACCATCTGGAAACATTTCAATCGCTGCCTTATCTGCATCTAAAAGCATGAGAAAAATCGGCACAACGATATAATTCACATTGATAAACAGCCCCGCCATGAAAAAGAAATTCAACACTTTTTGTGCCTTAAATTGAAAGCGTGAGATAACATAAGCTGCTGGGACGGTGATAATTAAATTTATCACTAATGCCAAAATCGTCACCAACACAGAGTTAAAAAAGTATTTCCCCATATTCGCCGCTTGAAAAGCATCTACGAGATTTTGGAAAAATAATCCTTTTGGCAAACTCCAAGGATTGCCGTAAAACTCTCCACGCTCTTTTAGCGAGGCAAGCATAACCCAAGCAACAGGAATCAAAACACTTGCAGTTACAGTAATAACTAAGACATACATCAAAATTTTGAGTAATTTATTCGTTTTTGCCATCACGTTCTCCCTACTAATATTGCAATATTTTTCTTTCTGTAATTTTACTCACAATCATTGACAATACAAAGCTGAACACAAAGATAATCACGCCTGCTGCCATACCATAACCATAGGCTGAATTGGTGTACGCTTGTTTATACATAAATGAAAGCAAAACTTCACTTGAACCATCAGGACCACCGTCTGTCATTGCTTTAATCAATGCAAAACTAAGATTAATCGAACTGATAATGAAAAACGTTAGCGTATTGCGGATATTTGACCAAATAAGCGGCAATGTAATACTGAAAAATTGCTGAAATCTATTCGCTCCCTCAATAGAGGCAGATTCGTAAAGACTCGTTGGTACACTTGCCATACTTGCCGCATACATCACCATATAATAGCCCATAGATTGCCAAAACATTGCAATAGCAACGCTAAATATCACAATTTTCTGGTCGCCTAACCACATATGTTTCAACGAATCCAGATGTAAAAGCTCTAAAATACTATTTAGCAATCCACTTTTCTGGTCATAAATCGCTGAAAAAATTGCAGCAACAACGACAATAGATAAAATGTTCGGGATATAGATAATAAAACGATAGAAATTTTTACATTTTATCTCTGATTGCATCAACGCCGCCATGAAAAGGGCTGTTCCCATTGTAATAATCGTCACCACAACTAAAAGATAAATCGTATTTTGAAATGCACGTAAAAAATTATTGTCCTGTAATAAAATCTTGAAATTATCCAACCCGACAAACCGCTGTGTAGCAGAAAATCCACTCCATTTAAATAAAGACATTTTAAATATATTGATTGTTGGAAAAATCATAAAAATAGTATAGAGAATTACTGCTGGTGCTGTGCAAAAAAAGATAAATCTATTTTTACTCGCAGTCTTTGATTTCGCCACTTTTCTCACCTCTTCTTCACATAAGTATCTCTAAAACAAACGAGGTTGAGACAAACATTTCTAAATACAATTTCCTTTATTGCTCAACCTCGCTCTTGCTACAAATTAATCTTTCGCTTCACGTAATTTTTCGCTTACTGTGTTCAAATCTTTTTGCCATTGCTCGACTGTTTTGTCGCCTGTAATAATGCTGTTTGACGTGTCATAAAGTGTGTTTGAAATATTGACCCCTTCTACTGCATCTGTACTTGCAAAACGTCCTACTAACGCTTGAACACCTTCTTGATTGTATGCATCATAAAATGGTTTTGCTTCTTCGCTTATTTTGTTTGTTATATCTTTAATTGGCTGAACTGCGTTTGCCGTTAAGAAAATATCTGCTACTTTGTCAGAATAAAGAAATGCCATAAATTCTTTTGCTGCTTTCTTTTGTTTTGCCTCTTTTGGAATCCAAGCACTTTCTACACTTGTCGTAATATAGCGTTCTCCTCCAGATTTCATTGCTGGAAGTGGCATGATTGCCCACTGAAAGTCTTTCGCACGTGGTGCATTTTCCATTTCTTGCACAATCCATGTACCATTTGGCATAAAGAGTGCTTTATTATCCAGAATCATTTGCTGATTTTTTGTAAAATCTTGAGCATTTGCATTGCCAACTGTTTCTTTCGCCGTGTAATTTTTCAAAAGTTTGCCTGTAATTTCAAGTGCCTCTTTGGCATCTTCTGACTCCCACACCCCTTTTTTATACGTCATCACCTCATCAAAAAACTTGGTTCCGCCGATACTTGCAAAAAGCGAATTGAAATAAGAGTCCATATATCCCGCTGTTGGATAAGTAAACAAAGCAATGCCCTCTTTTTTCGCTTTATCTCCTAATGCGAAAAATTCCTCCATTGTTTTAGGTTCTTCCCAACCTTTTTCCTTCAATAAACCTTTGTTGTAAACAAGTCCTGTCGGAGCATAATACATTGGCATGAGATACGTTTTCTCATCGCCATAAGGATTGGTCGCCAAATTATCCACAATTCCTTGGACGAGTTTGTCTTTTAAAACTTTCTCTTCACTTGGAACTTTCATATCCAAAACATCTGTCACATCTTCTAAACTCTTGTCTTTAATCAAAGATTCTACCAAGCCAGATTTTGCCCCTTGCCCTAATACCATAAGGTCAGGAAATTTCCCTGCTTTCATGCTTGGAATGATTTCGTCCTCAATTGTCTTGCTTGCATTTAGCTTAATCGTGACATCAGGATTGACCTCTTTGTAAGCCTCAACTGCTTTTTCGTAAATTTCTTTACCATACCCACCCTCAAAAACAGCAAGATTTAATTCAACTTTGCCGTCAGAGGATTTTTCATCATTCTTGCCTCCTCCGCAAGCACCTAAAGTAACCAAGGCACAAGCTGAAAGCAATAAAGCACCAAACATTTTTTTCTTCATTTTGACATTCTCCTTTTCCTAGCTACGAGAGGCTGGCAACTGTTCGCGGTCTCCAGAACGCCCCTCTTCGCTTTTTCGTTTGGATAGATGAAATTTTTTCTTTCATCTACACTTTTTAATGTTTTTTTGCTATAATTCATTATACACCAAAAGAAAACGTTTTAATTCAAACTTATTGTTAATTTTTTTATATTTCTTGCTGTAAAGCTATTTTTACTAAAATATGGGCACCTCTAAAAACTCCGCTTAATACCAAATTAGATAGTTTTTCGTTTTTCGAGGAAATCGACGAAAGCTATGTGGTTCATAGAAAAGCTAAGAGGGGTGTTCAGGAGTTTGTCGTAGTGAGCCATGCTATTTACTTGCTTGAAACGAAGTTTCAAGTAGCATTGCGAACAGCGACCAAACTCCTGCCCCTCGTAGCTAGACAAAGAAAAGCTACGAGGGGCGTTCAGGAGATTGACGAAGAAAAACGGAAAACTAGCAATTTGGGATAAGTGTGAGTTTTTAGAGATGTCCATATGTATTTACATTCTAAAACAAAGAATATCTTTGTGAAATAAATGACAATTCGTAGAATGAATCTCAGAAAAACTTCGATCGGAGGAACATTATGTCTAAACTCAATAGCAATCTTTCCAATATGAACTTGAATATTCTCTACATTAATCATTCGGATAAAAATGCTAAAAATTGGCTACATATCAAACATTCTCATCCTTTTTCTGAAATATTTTACATTACACATGGAAAAGGGGAATTTCTCATTGCAGATGAAATTGTTACGGTAAAAAAGAATGATCTTTTGTATATCGAAAACGGCATTGAGCACGCTGAACTTTCAGATTATGCCAATCCTATGGAGTATCTTGTCATTGGGCTAAGCGGTGTGTCGGTCAATTCTGACGGTGGAGTTGATATGCCTTATTGGCTTTATTCCGATGAAATACGAGAAATGCAATTTTATTTTTACAAAGGACATGAAGAATTTTCGTCACAAAAGAAACATAGCACGCTTGTCATTCACCAACTTGTGCAAATTTTGCTCATTTTGATGAGTCGTCATCAGGAAATTGCGGTAAATACAACAGAGGAATATCACGCACAACAAGAAAGCCTGCTTATCAAATATTATCTTGACATGAATTTCAAAGAGAGCATTACTTTAGAAGATTTGGCTCATCATTTTCATTTGAGCAAGTATCATATTTCACATATTTTCAAGCGAGATTTTGGGGTGTCGCCAATTCGTTATCTCAATTTAGTCAAGCTCAAGCACATTAAATTTTTGCTCACCTCAGCAAATTATACCGTCATGGAAATCGCCATAAGCATAGGATTCAAATCTCAATCCTATCTCGCTCAATTTTTCCAAAAAGAAACGGGAATGTCGCCAATGGAATATCGCAAAAAACATCGGAAAGATAGAGAATGGTAAAAATGAGTGGGGCAAAACTCTTGCATAAGTTTTGCCCCACTTCTCAATAAACCCTCAACCCCTTAGGATAAAAATTCTTCACCACATTCCTTACAACTTTGGCAAAACCTAGACCATTGCCGAGTACAAGTATTTGATAAAAACCGCTTGAGTGAATCGGCTCATCAAGCAAAACCGTGTTTCCCGAAACGTACGTGAGAAATTGTTCCTCGCTCAATTCAAGATGTCGCTTAGTCTCTTCTTTGCTCAATGCAACACCTAACGCAAAACTTGGCTCAAGGCGATTTTTCTTGAACGTGCCTAAGTGTAACCCTAGACGAGCAATTTTCAGCTTGTCTATTTCCAAAAATTCGCTTGGCACAAGGTAAAGCTCTGAACCAAATGTATAAAGAGTTCCTGTGAGTTTTTTATTCAAAAGATCCTGCTCTACTCCTCGCCAAAGACTGACTTGCTCTCTTGTCAAATTGGTTTTAAGAAACTTTTGTTTCTTCGATTTTTCCTCCGAAACCTCTTTTCTTAATTTGGCAACAAAATGTCCCTCCCCACGCATTTTATGCGGAAAAAGTCGAACACATTTCGTCAATTCTTCATTTCCATTCGCCCACTCTGGCACACCACTACTCATACCTTCATATTTTTTAATCGGCAAAAGTGTAAGTTCGGGATATTCATGTAAAAGCCATGCGATCGTCTCTTCATTTTCCTCTGGCGAAAACGTACAAGTGGAATAAATCAGCTCGCCTCCATTTTTGAGCATTTTCATCGCCTCGTGCAAAATTTCTCTTTGAAGTCTTGCACATTCCTGCGGATAATCTTCTCGCCAATATTGCGTAGCAGCAAAATCTTTGCGAAACATTCCCTCCCCGCTACAAGGAGCGTCCACCAAAATCCTGTCGAAAAACTGCGGAAACTGTTTAGCAAGTCGTTTGGGCGTTTCATTGGTCACGACACAATTTCTTACGCCAAAGCGTTCAATATTTTCAACCAAAATCTTTGCTCTTTTCGGCATAATTTCATTGCTTACTAACAAACCTGTATTTTGCAAAAAACTTGCCAAATGCGTCGTTTTCCCGCCAGGTGCTGCACATAAATCCAAGACTTTTTCGTTTGGCTTAGGACTTGCCACTTCTGCAACAAACTGTGCACTCGGCTCTTGAGAGTACACGACCCCTGTTGTGTGTTCAATACTTTTCCCACTGATAACTCCGAAATAGCCAAATGAAGTATAAGGAATTTTTTCATTGCAAATGAGTTTATCGCTGGCAATTTTCATCGGATTCACACGATAACCTTTTTCTATTTTCTCATCAAATGAATCAAAAAAAACACCCGCCTCCTCACCAAGCAACTGTCTATATTTTTCTTCAAATCCTTTTGGAAACTGCATTTCTCTTGCTCCTTTATTTAAAAAAATCCCCCACCGTTTCTTACGATAGGGGAATTTATTTTTGCTTACTCTACGCTAATTCCCTATGACTAAAATAAAACTTCTCAATCCGCTCAAACGCTCCCGGTTCTACTTTGTTGAGCGATGAGCCAATTTCGTCAAGGGCATCTTTATAGCGATATTCTTTTGTAAATAGTTGCAAACTGTGATCAATTGCTTGTGCAATCATTGGGTTGTTGTGGCGATAACGATTGGCATACTGCATCATTTGCTCCGCAAGAGCTGCACTGTCAATCAATTCATCTGTTTTCTCTTGCAAAATTTCAATATCGTCACTTGAGAATTTTGATAGTTTCTCAATTTCGTCCATGTTAATACGGATTTTGTTCAGCTCGCCTGCAAGTTCTTCTACTCTGTCACTTGCAACAAAGAAAAATTCCAAGTAATCTGCTGGCAACCCCGGCAAACGTTGTTTTTCAACATAACGTTTGATATTACGCAATTTGAACTCGAAATCGTCCACTTTTTTCTGTGCCTCTTTTTCACCCTTGCGTAATTCTTTCACATCAGACAAAATTTGCAATTGTTCGCTTTCAATGTCATCTAACACTTTGTAGCTATCCTCGTAAAATTCACGTGCTTGAGAATAAACCATTTGTTTTTCTTCCAATTTTGGCAACATCAACTTGTAGTTACGTTCTAGCGTATCAATTTCCGTTTGATACCCTCTTGCACGACCAAGTTCATTGTGGTTTAGCGTATAACTTTGTGAAGTATGGTCAAGTTCAATCAACAATTGACGATTGTTCTTCTTGGCGTGTTCAATATAATTCATGACTTGTGCCGTATTTGCTTTGACGTACTTATGCGAATCTATTTCACGCTCGAAAATGTCGTAAATGAAATTGACTTCTTCGTCAATATTACGATTCACTTCTTCCACCATATCCAAATCCGTCTGCTCTAAAGATTTCTTAGAGTCCTCAATTTGCCCTTTAATATGGAAAAGACGTGCCTCAATATCTTTTTCTGCGAAAATATATTTTTGCTCAAGCAGTTGCTGATGTCCTTTTTCCAATTCTTCCACTTGTGACGGGAAAGTATCCGTCAACTCTAACACAAGTGGCGGAATGCGATCCATCTTGTTTTTCAGCTCAAACGTATCTTCTTCAGCTTGATTTAACACTTTGCGTGCTTCCACTGGGTCTCCAGTGGTATTCAGCGTTACAAATTGAGTAAATTCAATTTCGATATTCACCAAATGTTTTTCCATCTCAGGAGCAGCTGCACCGTATGAGGCTTTTTCTTCGTTCAAACGAGTTTTCAAATCCTCGTAAACGTCTAACGCCTCTTGTACGGCTAGTGAATTGCGTTCTTCACTTTCACGAAGTGATCTTAACCCCTCGCGAATACTGTCCACTTCACCTTCCATATAGCCCATTTGAGCCTCAGCTGTATCAAGAGAATGTTTTGCTTTCATAAAACGGAACAAATCGTTTTCGTTTTCAATTTCATAAATTTGTGTTTCTAAATCGCCAATGCTTGATTTTGAAATATCCGTCCATTTTTGATTCCATTCACGAAATGTATTTTGACTTTGACCAACAAGGTGCATTTTCTTCACTTCATCAATTTCATCCTCAACAGGCAAATCAAGCAACGCCTCACGTCTATCTTCTAACTCCTCTAAACGTTCCTGATTTTTCTTACGCATAATCGTACTTACAACATAAAAAGCTATCACAATTACAAGAAGAATTACAATTACTACTATCAACTGCGTATTCATATTGGCTAAGCCCCCATTTATTTTTTTATCATTTTTTCATCATGCTTCTATTCCAGTATATAGTCCACTCTAAATTATAGCATAAAGCATTTTCTGTTTCACTAATTTTATGCTAATTCACGTTGTTTCATCAATTTTATTTGAAAGAAATTTAAAATTTTCGTAAGCCCTATTACAAATCTTCATTAAAATTCCCAAGGATTTTAACATTTTCAGAAATCGAAACGAACGCATTTGGATCTGAATATGCCATGATTTCTTTTAGATGAGAAATTTCAAAACGTGTGATAATTGTAATCAAAACCGTCTGACGCTCATGCGAATACGCCCCTTCTGCCCCGTGAATAATCGTTACGCCTCGGTGCATTTCTTCTTGAATACAACTTATGACACCTTCTGGATTTTTTGTTACAATCATCACTTGCATTTTCTTTTGCTTCGTAAAAATCGCATCCGTCACACGTCCTGTTACAAAAATAGTCATCATAGTATAAAGAGCGTATTGCCAACCGAATAAATAGCCCGCAACCAACATTATTCCTAGGTTAAATATAGTAGAAATAGTGCCAACAGAATGTCCCGTTTTTTTGCGAATGGACAGACTCACAATATCAAGTCCACCACTTGACAAACCATTTCTTAGTGCATACCCAATTCCCACACCATTGACCGCTCCGCCAAATACCGCATTAATTACAGGATCAGGCGTTAGCTTCGTTTCAGGCAACAAATGAATCATAAATGAAGAAAGCGTTACGGTTAAAACCGTAAATATCGTAAATCTTCGCCCTAAAAATCGCCACGCTAGAAAAAAAAGCGGTAAATTTATCGCATAAAGCGTTAGTGAAACAGGAATTTTCACCCCCAACACACTTGTCGAAAGAGTCGTCAAAATCTGAGCCATTCCTGTCGCCCCGCTTGAGTAAATATGCCCCGGCTGAAAAAAGAAATTGACCGCAACACTTGAAAGCAAACCATAGACAAGACTCGCTGAAAACTTCTTAGAGTAGCTCTCTAAAGGTAAATCCTGTAATTTCTCAAACATTTTCTTTTCCTCATTAACCTTTTTTTATGTACTGTATAAGCATAACGGAAAAGAGTAGGAAACTCAATGGAAAGTTTCATTTTTTTTGATAAACAATTTTCTTTAAGGAGCTTTATAAAAAAATAAAGACTAGGACAATCTTCATTTTTTCTAGTATTGTCCTAGTCTTTCTCTTATTCTTTGTTAAAAATATTCCCTGGAACAACCGTAATACTCTTTGTTTTCGTGTCTACATCTTGAACAAAAAGCAAGGAGTCATAGTCACTCACACTTCTCTCGCCGTTAAAGCGACTTTCCGCAAACACGCAAATGCCTGCAAGTTCGCAATCAAATTCTTCGATAAGGCTCTCCATACCGTGAGCAGTGCCTCCTCCTTTCATGAAGTCATCTACTACCAACACACGACTGCCACTCTTTAAGCTACGTTTGGACAATTCCATTTTTTCAATTCTGTGACTACTTCCACTCGCATAATTCACGCTCACCGTTGCTCCTTCGGTAATTTTAGAATCACGACGCACGATAACAAATGGTACATTTAAAAAATTACTTACCGCCTGAGCAATTGGCACACCTTTTGTGGCAACGGTCATGACAGCATCTACTTCCTTGTCGCAATATTTGCTGGCAATAATTTGCCCCACTTTACGAAGAAGATTTGGCTGACCGAGTAAGTCACTTAGATAAACATAGCCTCCCGGCAAAAGTCTATCCTCATCACTTAATTTTTCACACAACTCGTCAATCATTTCACGAGCAAGTTCTTCAGGAATTTTCGGGATAAATTTCACCCCTCCTGTTGCACCTGGAATGGTTTTTAACTCTCCAAAGCCTCGTGATTTAAAAGTACGTTTGATAATCGTCAAATCTTCGGAAATACTAGACTTTGCTGAGCTATATTTTTCTGCAAAATACGTCAAACTCACTAACTCATGTGGCTGATTCATCAAAAATTGTGTCATGTCAATTAAACGTTCGCTTCTTCTTGTTTTCATTTTCCGTTGTACCATTCCTTCTTTTTTTATCGTTTGTATTTTATCAAAAAAACGAATGTTTGGCTAGAATTTTCTATAAAATGTTCATAAAAAATGAGGCTAGACATCTCTAACCTCATTTTTCCGATCAATGCGTAGCAATTTTTTGCTTTTTCTCTTGTTTTTTCTTGATATTTAAAGAAATTTTTCCCTTACTTGCTCCGACTGTCACCACATCTCCTGATGTAAATTGACCACTTAGCAATGCCTCGCTCAATCTATCTTCTACTTCTTTTTGCAAAGCACGGCGAATCGGTCTTGCTCCGTATTCTATATCGAAACCAACAGAGGCAATCACATCAATCGCACTCGGCGTAATTTTAATGTGGATATTTTGTTCTTTCAAGCGATTAATAATCGACTTACTCATGATTTTAACAATTTCATGCAATTCCGCTTTTTCGAGATTGCGGAAAACAACTGTTTCGTCAATACGATTGACAAACTCTGGACGAAACGCTTTTTTCAATTCTTCCAAAATGCGTTTTTCCATTTTCCTAAAGTCTTGAGAATAATCTTTCGCTCCAAAACCTACGGATTTTTCTTCCCTAAGTGCCGTAGCTCCTAGATTACTTGTCATAATCAAAATGGTATTTCTAAAGTCTACTTTTCTGCCTTTAGAATCCGTCAAATGTCCGTCATCTAGCACTTGGAGCAAGATATTGAACACATCTGGGTGAGCTTTTTCCACCTCGTCTAGCAAAATTACGCTATAAGGTTTTTGGCGAATTTTCTCGGTGAGCTGTCCGCCCTCGTCATAGCCGACATATCCCGGAGGCGAACCAATCAAACGACTTGTAGAATATTTCTCCATAAACTCTGTCATATCCACACGAACAAGTGCATCCTCGCTCCCAAATACCGCCTCGGCAAGTGCTTTTGCAAGCTCCGTTTTCCCAACACCTGTTGGTCCTAAGAACATGAACGAACCAATCGGACGATTCGGGTCTTTTAGTCCACTTCTCGCTCGGCGAATGGCACGACTAATCGCCTCTACTGCCATATTTTGCCCAACCACACGCTGATGAAGAATTTTTTCAAGCTCTAGGAGTCGCTCGCTTTCCTTTTTCTCTAGCTGTGTCAGTGGAACACCTGTCCAAAGTGAGACCACTTCCGC
The DNA here is from genome assembly GCF_900167335.1 of Pilibacter termitis. Lineage (GTDB taxonomy): Bacteria > Bacillota > Bacilli > Lactobacillales > Streptococcaceae > Pilibacter > Pilibacter termitis. The sequence continues at coordinate 12,487 of NZ_FUXI01000032.1, read as the reverse complement.
AACATCTTCTTCTTTGACTTGTTTTTTCTCATGCTCTACTGCGTGATATTTTTCTTCCAAACGAGCAAGCCGTTGTGTCGCTTTTTGCTCTTTTTCACGATATTGTGCAGCAAGTGCAAACTGTGTATTAACAATTGCCTCCTCTTTCAAGCGGGCAAATTCTTCTTTTCTTTCTCGCCACGCAAGTAAATCGCTCGGCGTACTTGTCTCGTCTAATCGCACTTTTGCACTCGCCTCATCAATCAAATCAATCGCTTTGTCTGGTAATTGACGAGAATTAATATAGCGAACCGATAAATTCACCGCTGCCTCTACTGCCTCATCTGTAATTTCCACATTGTGATGTTTTTCATAACGTTCACGCAATCCTTTGAGAATTTCAATCGCCTCAATGGCACTCGGTTCTTCGACAGCAACACGTGCAAAACGACGTTCTAGTGCTGAATCTTTTTCCACATATTTTTGAAACTCATCAAGTGTTGTCGCACCAATTGTTTGCAACTCCCCACGTGCGAGAGCTGGTTTTAAGATATTGGACGCATCAATTGCCCCCTCAGCACCGCCCGCACCAATCAGTGTATGAAGTTCATCAATGAACAAAATCACTTCTCCGTCATTGAAAATTTCTTCAACAATTTTTTTCAAACGGTCTTCAAATTCCCCACGATATTTCGTTCCCGCAACGAGGGAGCCCATATCCAACATCATCAAACGTTTTTGTCGCATATCCTCTGGCACTTCACCGCTGACAATACGCTGAGCAAGTCCTTCTGCAATCGCCGTTTTCCCGACACCCGGCTCACCAACAAGCACTGGATTATTTTTCGTTCTACGTGAAAGAATTTGAATCAGACGACGTACTTCGCTTTCACGTCCAACTACTGGGTCTAGTTTTTGCTCGCTTGCCATATTCGTCAAATCACGTGCCAAAGAATCAAGAGTTGGCGTTTTAGATTTTCTGCTCTCTCTTTGTGGTGGTTTTTGTGGCTGTGCTGTCGGGTTCATCCAACTTTCTTTTCCCTCAGGAACGCCCATTCTCTGCAACAAATGGCTCCGCACACGTCCAATACTCAAACCGAGATTGCTCAAAATGCGACTTGCCAAAATTTCTCTATCACGCAACAATCCTAACAACAAATGCTCCGTTCCAATACTTGGAGCACCAAGACGTTTCGCCTCATCTCCTGCATAATTCATCACTTGGCGAGTGCGTGGAGAATACGGTAAATACGTGCCTTTTGGATAATTTTTCACCGTTCCAAAACCTGTCACCGTCTCAATTTCTTCACGTATTTCTTCGACATTTGCATCAATGCCTCGCAAAGTCTTTCCTGCGATTCCCTCTGTTTCAATTGCCAATGCCAAAAGCAAATGCTCACTTCCAACACTTCTATGTTTAAAACGTTTCGCCTCATCTTGTGCAATTTCTAGCACTTTTCTTGCTCTAGCACTAAATAATTCGTTCATCCGTACTCTCCTTGTCCGTTTTTATCTACCGTTCATCATATCAATACACATCAACATTCTGTTTAACAAAATAGCTCTATCACTATCTTGTTGAATGACATCTTCTTCTAAAACACTCAGCATTAACTCTGCCTCACGCTCTGTGATAATTTTTTCCTCAAAGAGATACATCAAAATCCCTTTTGTGTCCTGTATGGAAATTTCCGTTCCAATCAGTCGCTTAATTTTCCCTAGAAAGCTATGCAAATCGCTAAACTTTACTTTGACAATGCGAATATATCCGCCGCCACCACGTTTGCTTTCCACCGTATAACCTTTCGGGAGCGTAAAACGAGTTTTGATGACATAATTAATCTGGCTCGGTACCACATTAAAACGAAGTGCCATATCTTGACGTTTAATCTCAATAATGCCATTTTCTTGCAACAACTGCTTTAAATATTCTTCTATCTCATCGCTTGCATTCCGCATCTTCACTTCGCCCCCTTATAAAAAATTTTGGCACTCAAAAAATCCATGTTTTTTCGTTTCTTTTTGCAAGAAAAACAGTCATTTCAACCTTTTTTCTGCTTTGACCTAATTTGACATAAGTTTATTATACGAGATTTCTCGCTCGTTTGGAAAGAATATGCAGTATTTTTTAAAATTTTTACGTGCTATTTCTTTCATTTTAGGATAAAATGTATTCTATACCTCTAAAAAGTGCATTCCTCAAAAAATGCTCGTTTTTAGCAGTATCACTATAAAATATTTTGAAAATTAAAAAGAATGAGGTGAGCGTATGTGTGGATATGTTTTTTCCAGTACAGACAAGCTATCAATAGAAAAATGGAAGGAAGGGTTCAATAATATCCAACATCGTGGACCCGATGATGCCCAATTCATCCAAGAGGGTGGTATGTTGTTTGGATTTGCACGTTTGTCGATTATGGACTTATCTACCAATGGTAGTCAGCCATTTCAATTGAATGGCAAAATCGCAATGTGTAACGGTGAGATTTACAATTTTGAAGAATTAAAAGCATTTTTGAAAGAAAAAGGATATGAATTCCACTCTGAAAGTGATTGTGAAGTGCTTTTACCTTTATTTGAAGAACTTGGCATGAAAGCTATGTCACGAATGTTAGATGCTGAATTTTCACTCGTAATTGCCGATACAAAAACTGGCGATCTTTACGCAGCTCGTGACCCGTTTGGTATTCGCCCGCTGTTTTACGGCTATACCACAGCTGACCCATTAAAAATCGCCTTTGCCAGCGAGGCAAAAGCATTAATGCCGTTTTGCCAAGAAGTTCATCCGTTTCCGCCCGGACATTACTATGCAAACGGAAGTTTCGTGCAATTTAATGACATCGGCAACACAAAACAAATGATTGAGCTACCTGTCGAGGAAATCGCTCAAGGTATTCAGGAAAAATTAACTCGTGGCATTATCAAACGACTACACGCTGACGCTCCAATGGGCTTTTTGCTCTCTGGTGGACTAGACTCTTCATTAGTTTGTGCGATTGCTCAAAAAGAACTTCCTACGCCTATTCAAACATTTGCAATCGGAATGGAAAGCGACCCTATTGACTTGAAATATGCCAAAGAAGTGGCAGACTTTATCAAGAGCGAGCATACAGAAGTCATCATGACAAAAGAAGACGTGCTTGGTGCGTTGAGAGAAGTCATTTATCATTTGGAAACTTATGACATTACCACTATTCGTGCGTCTGTTGGAATGTATTTGATTTGTAAATATATTCACGAAAACACTGATTTGAAAGTGTTGTTGACAGGTGAAGTAAGTGATGAAATGTTCGGTTACAAATATACCGATTTTGCCCCAAACGCACGAGAATTTCAGCGTGAGGCACAAAAACGTGTGCGTGAGCTTTATATGTATGACGTTCTTCGTGCAGACAGATGCCTTGCGGCTCACTCACTTGAGGCACGTGTACCATTTGCCGATTTAGACTTTGCAAACTTCGTCATGAGTATCAATCCTGCACGCAAAATGAATGTTTATGGTCAAGGAAAATATCTTTTGCGTAAAGCATTTGAAAACAGCAATATTTTACCAAATTCTATTCTGTATCGTGAAAAAGCTGCATTTTCAGATGCGGTAGGACATTCTTTAGTTGACTATCTAAAAGAATATGCCGAGGAGCGTTATACAGATGAAGATGTCGCAAACGCACATGAAAAATACAAATATGCGACACCTTTCACAAGAGAATCCCTTCTCTACCGTGAAATCTTCGAAGAATTTTATCCAAACCAAGCCCACTGGGTCAAAGATTTCTGGATGCCAAACAAAGAATGGGTAGGAGAGGAAGTAAACGACCCTTCCGCTCGTGTCCTATCAAACTACGGCGATAGCGGAAAATAAGAAAAGCAAAGAGGGGCGTTAGGAGTCTGCAACAGCGAACCATGTCGTTTATTTACTTGAAGCATAGCTTCAAGCGACATTGTGAGCAGTTGCCAGACTCCTGCCCCTCGGTGCTAGACAAAGAAAAGCGGAGAAGGGCGGTTGGAAGTCTGTGGCAGTGAGCCGTGCCGTTTACTTGCTAGAAACGAAGTTTCTAGCGGCACTGCGAACAGACACCAGACTTCTGCACTTCGGAACTAGACAAAGAAAAGCAAAGAGGGGCGGTCTGGAGTCTGCAACAGCGAACCATGTCGTTTATTTACTTGAAGCATAGCTTCAAGCGACATTGTGAGCAGTTGCCAGACTCCTGCCCCTTCTTGCTAGACAAAGAAAAGCGGAGAAGTGCGGTTTGAAGTCTGTGGCAGTGAGCCACAGCATTTACTTGCTGGAAACGAAGTTTCCAGTGCTGTTGCGAACAGACACCAGACTTCTGCACTTCGGAGCTAGACAAAGAAAAGCAAAAAAACCTAGAAAAAATCAAAAATTAGCAGATTTTAGCTAACTCAAAAAAAGATAAACCACATAAAATCAACGTTTCAAAACGAATTTTATGCGGTTTATCTTTTTTAAGACATTTATCTATCTCATATGTTTCTCCCTTGACTGAAAAAGAATGAAGTAACCAATTAAAACAGCGATTACTGCAAATGGCACTTCCCATGAGGCGATTAAATCCTCCACGCCTACCACCGCACCTGCGACGATTAGCCAGACAATCAATAATAACGCTAAAGGTTGTTTAAAAAATTTCATCAAAATGTTCCTCCCTGTTCATACAATCTCTTTTGCTATATCCTTATTTTAGAACAAATACAGCAAAGATTCCGAAATATTTTCTTAACATTTTTGGGGTAATTCTTAACAATTCTTAAACTCGTATGGGAAATTTTTACATAAAACGAGGTATATTTATTCAAATAAAATAAACAATAGTCTTTTATGAATCAAAAAATCTAGGTTTATCGTCTATATTTATTTTTTATATGAAATCTTTTGTCTTAGTGATTTCAATAAATCTACTTTTTTTATTTTATTAATAGAAATAGAATCGAAAAACCTCTTTAGTAAACCGCTTGCACCCCATTTTCGGATTTGTTATACTGGTTTTGTGAAAAAAAACAAAAGCAAAAAACGATTGAAAGCGAGGGAAACTATGCTGTCTATCAACAATCTAACCCTTATCACAAGACAGACCATTTTAGAAGATTTTTCTTTTCATTTTGAAAAAGGAACGCTCTATGGCATTGTCGCAACGAATGGTTCTGGGAAAACGACACTTTTTCGAGCGATCACACAATTAATTCCGATTCAAAAGGGAACAATTGAGCTTGTTGGGGAAAATAAAAGCAAACGAGAATTTTTCTACTTTGAAACTTCTGAGTGGTTTGATACAAATTTGTCTGGTATGGATTATTTGACATTTGTCAAAAAAGAGTGGAAATCTACTGCGAAAATCGAGGAAATTATTCATCTATGGGAAATGGAAGAATATATTCACCTGCCCATTAAAAAGTATTCACTAGGCATGAAACAACGTGTACTAATTGCTATGTATTTGGTCAGTCAAGCGAATTATTTGCTAATGGACGAAATTACAAATGGACTAGATGAGGCAAGCCGAGGGATTTTATTTCAGGCTTTGACAACGCTCAAGCAACAAGGAAAAATGGTCTTGCTCTCCTCTCACTACAAAGAAGACATTGAAGAATATTGTGATTATCTATTAACTATTCAAAACAAAAAAATGGAGGTCGCACAACTATGAATTATTTTAACTTTTTATCGAAAAAAGTCTTCAAAAGTAAATTGAGTTGGGTACCTGTCATCATTCTTTTTATGGTAATTGCGGGAATGCTTTTCCTGAATAATAGAGCCGCTCAACAAATAAACATAGGTGTTCAAACAGAGGAGAATATAACAAGAAATGCTTTGGCGATTGAAGAAGGAAAAGCGAAATTGAAAGAGTTAGACGAAAATTCTGAACATTATACTCTTCTAAAACAAACAATCGCTGAATCAACTCAAATTATCGAAGAAGATAAAGTGTTTTTAAAAAACTATAACGCTGGGAATTGGAAATTCATCTATCCTCAGCACATTAAAAATATGCAAAAAGCAAGAGACGCTATTGCAAAGAACAATCCTGAGAAAAGCGTCCTTGAAGCCTTAGACAGAGATTTACAACTGTATCGTTCGCTGGCTAAAACGAATCTCACATTTGAAAACTCTGATTTTCCTGTGACTACAATTCAATATTTATTGTCACTCTTTCGCTATACTTTGCCTATCCTATTGACGTTGAGCATTGTGTTCATTCTCTCCAACCTATACGGTTCGACGTATTACGAGAGCATAAATAAGAGCATTTTATTGCCTCAGAAAAAACAAACGGTCATGCTAAAAAATATTGTGACAGGTGTTGTGTTGTCGTTGCTGTTATTTGTTTTGCTACTTTCTTTCGCAGCACTTATCTCGTCCATTTTCTTTGGTTTTGGAAGTGTCGATTTCCCAATTCTTCACTATCAATTACAGACGAGAGAAGTTTATTTTGCAAAAGTTGGTGGAGTGATTTTACCAACGTTGATTTTACAGATGTTGTCAATTGTCTTTATCGTAAATGTCGTATTTCTCATCACGTCCATTTGCAAAAACAAAATGACTTCTCTGTTTCTCTCGGGTTTAATTTTAGTCGCAGGCGTGGTGGCACCAAAAATTTTACAACCACTCCAAACAATCGCTCAATATATCCCTACGGCATATCTCAACAGCTTTGATATTGTAACAGGAACTTTCCAAAAAGAGCTTAATATAAAAAATAAGTAAAAAAAGATTTTTAAACAACCTATTCTAGTCCATTAAATGTCAGACTTATGAGTAGGTTGTTTTTTTGTTTTACAATTTACACAAAAACAGGTCTAGGAAACTCCTAAACCCTGCTTTTGATTACAAATCTACGTTATGATAAACTTTCTGTACGTCTTCATCATCTTCCAACGTGTCAATCATTTTTTCAAATGTTGTCAAGTCGTCGCCTGAGAGCGTTATGTCATTTTGAGCAATCATTTCAAGTTCTGTGACATCAAATTTTTCAATTCCTTTTTCTTTTAACACTGAAAGTGCCACGTGTAAAGCCTCTGGTTCAGTGTAAACCACGATATGTCCTTCCTCATTGGAAACATCACGCACGTCTACATCATTTTCCATTAAGTATTCCAAAATTTCGTCAGAATCTTCGCCTTCAAATGTGATAACGCCTGTATTGTCAAACATATAACTAACGGCACCACTTACGCCCATGTTTCCGCCGTTTTTGTTAAATGCTGAACGAACATTTGCTGCGGTACGGTTGACATTGCTCGTCAACGTATCCACGATAATCATAGAGCCATTTGGTCCAAAACCTTCATAGCGATTTTCTACAAATGTCTCGTCAGTATTCCCTTTTGCTTTGTCAATCGCTCTATCAATAATATGTCGTGGCACTTCTGCCTGTTTCGCACGGTCAAGAACGAATCGTAATTTCTGATTGCTTTCAGGATCTGGGTCGCCTGATTTTGCTGCTGCATAAATTTCAATTCCAAACTTCGCATAAACACGGGAGTTTGCTCCGTCTTTTGCTGTTTTCTTGGCAACGATATTTGCCCATTTTCTACCCATTTGATAGCCTCCTAGATATGAACTGAACGTACTTAGAAAACAAGTCGTTCTTCAAGTTCATCTAATTTATTCTTCTCATATTCAATCATACAAAAACCTAAAGCATTTTTCAATGAAAAACAGCTTAAAAATCATTTTCTGCAAATTCACTCTAAAAAATATAAGAAGTTGTCTTTCCAAATTATTGAACATTTTTTACAAATAAAAAATCAAGATTTTATTTGATTTTTTATGCTCTTTCCTTTACATTTATAGATAAGGGGAAGTCTCTGATAATTCAGAATTAAAAACTATTGGAGCAAAAAATGAACAAACTACTAAATTTATTACAAAATTGGGAAAAGGAGCTTTCAAAAGTGATTAACATGACCGTTTTCGTTGTTTTAAATGACGGAAGTCACTTGCTCCCAAAGGGTGATACGATTCCTTTTTGCGAGGAAATCAAAAAAATTAAGTCTATCGAACTTTCTTATCAATGGAATAGTTTGCTTGCGATTGCTTATTTCCGCATGAATAAAGCACCTATCCGTTTTCTCTGTCCGTTCAGTTTGATCACACTGGCAATTCCGATTTTCAATGAAGAGGAGGAATTAATCGCTGTTTTATTTGCTGGTCAAAGAAGATTAATTGGCATTGGGCGTGAAAATACTCCTTATTTAACGAAAAAAATGCAGACATTTCCAAATCCTCAGTTTGAAGAACTCTACGAGAGTATTCCGACGGTTGACGAGGAGCATTTGGATAAAATCACGCCATTACTCGAATTGTTTGCCGAAGAAATCGGGAAATATATCGAAACTACTGAAAATACAGGGATAGAGCAAGCAATCGCAAATTATATTTCCGAAGAAGAATTGATTAACCTCATCGAAATACAATTAATGACGGAAAAACAGGCGTATTTCAACCTTGATGATTTAGAGAAAATTTTCAAGCAGAAGAAACAAGTCATTTCACAATTAATCAAAATTCACCGTGGGAAAACATTTATTCCCTATTATCATCAAATCAAGGTGAAACAAGCCAACAACTTGCTGACAACGACGGAATACACGATTAGCGAGATTAGTGAATCGCTAGGATTTATGGATGCGGTGCGTTTTTTCAAAGTTTACAAAAAAGAAACGGGAATGACTCCTACTGAATATCGAGAAAAACATTCGATGAAACATTTTCTTGACGGTTCAATGTTAGGGTGAGCTATGTTTCAAAATTTACAAAAAAAAATTTGATTAAAAAAGAGGCTGGGAGCTAAAACTTCCAACCTCTTTTGGTTAATTTTCAATCAAAATCTTCACTTTTTGACTACTACCGTTTTCCACTTTGGGAATCATATGGTATTCTTTCTCAAATTCATGAGCAAGTGCATTGACCGCTTTTAGCAGCTCTTTTCTCGTCAAAATACCTTTGAAACATTGAGCGTCATTGACAACTGGCAAGAAAGGATAGTCCACCATGAGACTTAGCACTTCTTCTAGTTCCCAGTCTTCATCTACGGTTGGTACGTTGACTTCCATAGCATCAGCTACGGTCAGTGTAGGAAAATCTTCCTCTTTCATTTCTGTATCAAATACATCTACCATTTTCTCCGTTACATTTGATAAACTAATCAATCCGACAAAACGGTCTCCCTTATCTAAAACAGGGATTTTCGAGTATTTGACCTTGGTTAAAACAAGCAGTGCGTGGGAAAGTGGATTGTTCACAAAAACATTTGCCACATCTTCTGCCGAAATTAAATAATGCTCTTTTTTCTTCAATAAAAACTTTTCAATTGCTGAATTTATCATACAATCTCCTCCGTTATATTCAGTTCCTCTACATTCTATACTCTATTTTATATAACTCGAAACTGAAATAAAACTTATATGCGAGAAATTCATTTACTTTATAAAATTATTTAGACTTTTTCATTTCAAAATACAAATCTTTCATTGCCTCATGTGTGTCGCTATAATATTGAATAACATATTTTTCATCTGTCGCCTCAACAACTGCATAGGCTTTTCTCATGATTTCTCCTCGTGGAAGTGAAATACTTCCGGGATTTAACAGCAATACACCGTTGTTCATTTCACAAGAAATTTTATGCAAATGCCCATATAAAATAACACTCGCACCTACTTCTTCTCCTGCATAAAGCAAGCGGTCAAAATGAAAATTTATGCCGTACAAATGACCATGTGTTTCAAAAATTGTTTCATTCCCAAGTTTCACCACTTGTGTATTTTTATAGCCGCTGTCAAAATCCATGTTGCCACCAACGATAGAAAAATGCTCCCATAATTTATCATTGCTCGCAAGTTCACTATCGCCACAATGAAACAAAGCGTCAACTTTTCCTTGCCAAATTTCCACGATTTCTTCTAGTATCTCTCGTTTCCCATGCGAATCACTTACCACTAAAAATTTCATTCTGTATCCTCCACTTCGATTAATTGTTCAACCAATTTTCCCATACAAGAGACAATTTTTCCATTGCTTTTGCTCGATGAGAGATCTGATTTTTTTCTTCGCTACTTAATTCTGCACTCGTTTTGCCAAAATCGTCCACAAGGAAAATCGGGTCATAGCCAAAACCATTGTTTCCACGAGGAATTGGCGTAATCGCCCCATGCCAATCTGCAGAAACTACCAAGCTATCGCTCTCAGGTTTTGCAAAAACAAGCGTGCAATGAAACTGTGCTGTAACTTTTTCTTCTTTGATAAATGCACTATGCAAATCCCCCAAAAGTTTAGCGATATTCGAGCTATCGGTTGCTTTTCTGACACCCGGAATTTCAGAATATCTTGCCGAATACACTCCGGGAAATCCACCTAACACATCCACCATTAACCCCGAATCATCTGCTAAAACTGGCTTTTTCAAAATGTTCGCGATCGTCTCAGCCTTGAGTCGTGCGTTTTCCTCGAAAGTTACACCCGTTTCTTCGACATCAGGCAATTCTGGATAGTCAAGCAAAGTTTTCACCTTGTAACCTTTTTTGGCAAACATTGCCTCAAATTCTTTCGCCTTTCCAGCGTTTTTCGTTGCAATGATAATTTCTTTTCTTTCACTCGGCAATGCTTTTACTACGGATTTTTCAAGCACTTCCTGCTGATGAGCATGGAGAGAAGTGATGCCATATGTCGCTAGAGAGAGCATTTCGTTTAATTCGTTTGTAGAAAAAGTACGCCCCTCAGCTGTTCCTTGAATTTCCACTAATTCGCCTGTTCCTGTCATGACAATATTCATATCAACATTTGCCGAAGAATCCTCTTGGTAATCCAAATCAAGTGCAAACATTCCATTTTCCAAAATCCCGACACTTACAGCTGATACCGTATTGTTCAGTGGCACTTCCTTTAGCTCACCAGTAAAAACAAGAGCCTCAAGAGCAAGTTTTAATGCAACAAATGCACCTGTAATTGCAGCGGTACGAGTACCTCCGTCTGCCTGTAAAACGTCACAATCCACAATAATAGAACGCTCGCCTAATTTTTCCAAATCACACACCGCACGTAAACTTCTCCCAATCAGTCGTTCAATTTCTTGCGTGCGACCTTTGAGATTTCCTTTTCGCTCACGTTTTGACCTTGTATGCGTAGCTCGTGGCAACATATTGTACTCCGCTGTAACCCAGCCACTCCCGCTTCCTGACAAAAAAGGCGGCACGCTCTCCTCCAGAGTAGCGGTACAAAGCACTTTTGTTTCACCAAATGTAACAAGAGAAGAACCCTCAGCATATTTGTTCACATTCGTTTCTATTGTAACTGCTCTTAATTGATTCCATTCTCTACCGTCATGTCGTAGCATTTTTCATTTCCTCCAAATTCACGTGTTCAATTGTTCGACTAATGTTTCCAAGCCAACTATCTGCAATTTCCTCAAACATTCTCGCACTTCCCGTTGTGTAAAATTCATGCGTAATTTCATTTCGATACTTCGCACTTAAATTAAAATAGTCAAGTAACATAGACACGTCACTGACCGTTTCAGCACCGCTATCGATTAGTGCCACTTCACTTCCCATCGCCTGTTGAATAATCGGACGAAGAAGTGGATAATGCGTACAACCTAATATTAGAGCATCTGGCTTTTGCAATTTGAATGGTAACAAACTTTCTGCCACAACTTTTTTCGCTATTGCTGATCGAAACTCATTTGATTCTACAAGTGGTACAAATTTTGGGCAAGCAAGGCTGTAAACTTCTGTTTTCGGACTTTTTTCCCGCAAAATCCTCTCGTACGATGCCGAGCGAATGGTGCCAACCGTTCCAATGACCCCAATTTTATTCGCCTTACTCGCCTTAATTGCCGCACGACTTCCCGGCAAAATAACACCAACAACAGGAATATCCAATTTTTTCTTTATCTCATCAAGTGCCACTGCTGTCGCTGTATTACAAGCAATAACAAGCATTTTCACCTTTTTTTTCAATAAAAATTCCGTCAATTCCCAACTAAATTTTTCCACCTGCTCACTAGGTCTCGGACCATAAGGAGCACGTGCTGTATCTCCAATATAAACAATTTTTTCATTGGGCAACTGCCGCAGTACCTCACGCACCACCGTCAATCCTCCCACACCTGAATCGAAGAAACCGATTGCTTGTTCGTTCATTTCTGCTCCCTTCCACAACAAATACTTCCTTACTTCATTTTCTACTTTTTCCGCTGTTTTTTCAAGTATTGTATTTGAAATTTTATAAAATAGTAGGAAGAATTTTAGACGACATCTAAAAAGTCCGCTTAAGACTAAATTAGTTAGTTTTTCTTGTTTTCGAGGAAATTGATGAAAGCTATGTGACGTCAAGAAAAGCGGTGAGGGGCGTTTTGAAGTTTGCTACAGTGAGCCACGTTGTTCATTTACTCGAAACTTTAGTTTCGAGCGACACTGCGAACAGTTGCCAAACTCCTGCCCCTCGTAGCTAGACAAAGAAAAGCGAAGAGGGCGTTTTGAAGTCTGC
>NZ_FUXI01000030.1:8303-33662 GCF_900167335.1 Pilibacter termitis | reverse complement strand
GGCTGAAGTCTGGCAACTGCTCACAATGTCGCTAGAAACTTACGTTTCTAGTAAATGAACGACAGTGTTCGCTGTTGCAGACTTCAAATCGCCCCACTCCGCTTTTCTTTGTCTAGCTACGAGGGGCAGGAGTTTGGTCGCTGTTCGCAATGCCACCTGAAGCTGTGCTTCAGGCAAGTAAATGGCATGGCTCACTGCGACAAACTCCTTAACGCCCCTCTTCGCTTTTCTATTATACTAAATAATGAAGGAAATTGGGTTTTGGAGGGTTATTTTGGGGGAGTGGGGGAGGTTGTCAAATTTTTCTTCAAAATAGAAAAAAATGAAGTCGTATTTGATTTTTTCTGTTTTTGTTATAAAAAACGTAAAAAAAAAAAAAAAACTAAGGTTTTGAGAAAGGTCTTTGTAAAAACTAAAAAGAATGTGGGATTTTGATTAATTTGCAACGTAAAAAAGAAAGCGGAGTCAATTTTATAATGAAAATCTTGACTTGTAGAGAGTAGTTTCGATAAAATTTTGTTAAAATGTAGAATTGTTGAAAAATGATGAGGGGTAAAAAAATGAGTAGAGTAGTAAAAGTTAGCGAGGAGTATGTCGCAATTTCTTATAAGGATAGGATTAAAAAAATTCCACGTGAATATTTTGGTGGCGTTGATATAAGTGTGGGCGATATTGTAGAAATCAAGAAAAATGGCCGAGAATTTACGATTTATCCCTCATATGACGGAATGGATTTTGCAACGGAGCCATATATTAGCACGAAGAAGATTGTTTTTTGGTTTATTCTCTTTTATCCGGTAGGATTTTATTTATTGTATAAGAGGAATCGGAAAAGTAAGTATGACCGCAAGGAAGTGGCGAAAAACGGCAAGACTTTTTTTACTGTTTCTTGTGTATTGCTTGTATTTGCAGGGTTAGGATTTTTCTCTTGTATAGCAAATGGGGAGTTTTCAACTGCGTTTTCAGCACTGGTTTATTTTGTGCCAGCAGGTTTGTTTTTGAATTATAAAGGCTCAAATATGATTGCTGAGGGAAAACGATATGATGCGTATTACACGCTTGTCGTCGGGCAGGAAGAAAGTCTTTTGAGAGAGCTTTCTCTAGCGACAGGCTATACAAAAGAGACGATTCGAGAAGATTTGGAGAGAATGATTGAGCTAAAGATTTTTGAGAGAGGGACGTATTTAGACGAGAGAATTGGTGAAATTGTTTTGCCAAATCGTAAAAGTTTTGCGACAAGAGAAAAAGAACGTTTGGCAACAGCGGTTTTCCATACTGTAAAATGCCCAGCTTGTGGGGCGAGCAAAAAGATTGAAGTTGGAAAAATTGACAAATGCGATTATTGTCAAAAACCGATTGGATGAAAGGAAAAAAATGAAGAAAACTATAAAGCTACCTTTAAAAATTTTATTTTCGCTTGCACTCTTGCTTTTTTTGACTGGGTGTGGGAAGAAAAGTGAAATTACGAGCTTTCAGGAGAATATAAAAGAGGGCATTAAGAAAAGTAAAGAACAGATTGAAGAAGATAAGAAAAATTTTGACGAGAAAAGGGACGCTATGAAAGAAGACTCGGAGAAATTTAAAGAAAAATTGAAGAAAATGAAAGAGCCGGAAAAGCGTTGATGTGGGTGATGTTAAAAAGTGAGGGGAATAGAAAATGAGTAAAATTTTAAGAATCAGAGAAGAAGTAGTTGTTGTTTCCTACAAGGACGGAGTGAAGAGGATTCCTAAGGAATATTTTGATTTTGAACCACAAGTAGACGATGAAATCGAAATTTACGAGAACGAAGATGATTTGATTATTCGCCGAGTGGAAAAGGAAGTGTTCAAGGAAAAAGAGGAAAGTTTGCCAAAAGCACCTAAAATTTCGGTTGCCAAAATGGAGGTGCCGAATTTTAAAGGAAAAAAACTTTTCAAGAATAGAAAGAAATTTACCTATATAGCCATTGCATTTGCTGTGATAATGGTAGGAGGAGTGTTCGCAAATCTTGGTAAGGAGAAGAAAAACGATTTGCCAGAAACCTCTGAGACGAGCGAGGTTGCTGAAAATACAGAGTTGAAGTTGGAAGTGCCAGCTGAGATTGAAGCAGATACAAACAATATTGCGACAATAAAAGGGAAAACAGAACCAAATGCGGAAGTTTCGGTAGGTATGGGGATTATTGGCGACAAGAAAGTGGCGGATGCGAATGGTGATTTTAGCCTGACGTACGAGCTTTCTGGCAGCAAAGAGAAAAACATCACAATCTATGCAATGTTAAATAATGAAACGAAAAGCACGAAAGTGAAAATTAAGCCGAATGCCAATCACTCAGCTGAAATTGCAAAGAAAAATGATGAAATGAAATTAGAAGTTCCCGCCGAAGTTCAAGTGGACGCAAAAGGTGTAGCGACAATCAAAGGGAAGACTACGCCAAATGCAGAAGTATCAGTAGGTCTTGGGATTCTTGGTGACAAAAAAGTAGCGGATACTAATGGAGATTTCACCCTAACTTATGAATGGAGCGGTAGTAGCGACACAACGATTACAATTAACGCTCAGTTAAGCGGTGGTGAAGTGAAGAAAAGTGCGAAAGTTAAGGTTAAGGCGAGTGGCACTTCCCAAAAAGAAACGGAAAAACCTACTTCACAAGCAACGAAATTTGAGCCGAAAGACGTTTCAGATACGACAATAAAATCTATTGCAACTTATAATGATTATATTACGATGTACGGGAAGATTATTGAAGATTATTACACAAACTATGAAAATGCAGTGAAAGGAACAATTCTCTGGGATGAGAAAACATTTGCTGAATTAAAGGCGGAGCAAAACAAATCACTTGAGGAATTGAAAAAAGAATACGGAGTAAAGGGAAATGCACCATTATCGTTTATGAAAGACGGCATTGTGGAGTTTTTGATTTCTTATCGAGATTCGCTAAAAGACGTTGTGAATGGCTTTAAAGAGAGCTTGGGAAATTAATTGAGTAGAAAAAACGGAGGACAACAATGAAACAAACAAGAAAAGAGAGAGTTTTACTAAGTTTAGCGGTTTTATTTCTGTTTTTAGGTGTTGCTTGTGGTGAAAAGAAAATTCCTGAAACTCATGCAGAAAAACCAAGTGTTGAGGAAGTCTTGAAAAAAGAAGTAAAGGAGACGAACGCACTTCTTGAACAGGCAAAACAATTATTTGATGAGAGTGAAGGGGCAATCAAAAAAGACCTTTCTCAAACAGAAATTGAAAAGATAAAATCAGCATTACTTGCCAATGAAAAAGATGTCGCAACAATTAGTGATGATAAGCACAAAGGGCTTGTTTCTGATTTTGAACAATCGGGCAAACAAATATCCGAACGACTTGTAAAAGCAGAAAAAATGCTAGTGGCTCAGGAGAAACTGAATCATTTATTTACGGCTGAAAAAGCGTTGAATGGTACAGAAGTAAGTTCTGAAAAGTTAGTTTTAGCTAGTGGGATTACAACAGAAAATCTTAATGAGGTCAAAGGGGAAATAAATGCTCTACCAAGCACCTCGTTTTCAGAAAATGCACGAAAACTTTTATCTGAGGCAGAAACGCAATTTTCCGCTTTAACCAATGCTGAGAATGCTGTAAAGGCGGCGGAAGAAGCAAAAACAGATGAGCAGAAGTTTTTAAATGCTCAAAATCTAGTCAATGCTCTTGTGAGTGAAGAGTACAAAGTGGATTTGAAAAATCGTCTAACTCCTGTTCAAACGCAGGTGGCTGAAAAGAAAAAAGCAGATGAAGCGTTACGCAAGCAAGAGGAAGCAAGACAAAAGGCGGAAGCAGAGGCTAAGGCTAAAGCGGAAGAACAGGCTCAAGCACAAGCGTTGGCTCAGGCTCAACAGGAACAACAAGCACAAAGTAATGAACAAGCACAAACAGTCTACGTTACACCGACAGGTTCGAAATATCATACGCATAAATGTGGAAACGGCACGTACAGCCCTACTACATTAGATGAGGCACAAGCCAGAGGTTTAACGCCTTGTAAAAAGTGTTTTGGCTAAGGAAAAATAAAAGCTACCCATAACAAAAACGCAGGAAGTCATTTTTTCAAATGTCCACTTCCTGCGATTTTTCTCTTAGTTAGCTTATTTTGTTTTTACGCAAAAACTATTTTCCACCAAAACTTTTTCGCCATATAGCTCAATTTCAAGAGCGGCACCTTGTTTTAGTGTTACTGTTACTTTGTCTGTTACTTCGATTGCAAGCAAGCGACCACGGTAGTTGATGTGGAACGCATAGCTATTCCATGTTTTTGGTTTAAATGGTGCAAAGCTAAGTGTTTCATTCCATGTTTTCATTTGGGCAAATCCTTGCACGATTGCAAGCCAGCTACCTGTCATGCTAGTGATGTGCAGACCGTCATCTGTGTCATTATTGTAATTATCAAGGTCAAGACGAGCCGTGCGTTCATACATTTCCACTGCTTTTTCTTCCATGCCAAGCTCAGCAGCGAGAATGGCGTGAATACTTGGAGAAAGTGAAGATTCATGCACGGTCATTGGCTCATAAAAATCAAAGTTCTTTTTCTTCTCCTCTATCGTGTACTCATTGCCAAAGAAATAAATCCCTTGTAGTACATCCGCTTGTTTGATAAAGCAAGAACGCAAAATCTTATCCCAGCTCCAATTTTGATTGAGTGGTAGATTGCTAGGGTCAAGCTGTGAAACACTCATCAAATCTTTATCCAAAAATGTGTCATGCTGAACAAATACACCCAATTCTTCATCTTTTGGATAATACATATTGTCGACAATATCCTGCCATTTTTTCACTTCATCAGCCGTTACACCTAAATCTTCTCTTGGGAATTTTTCAAGCATTTCGCTCGTATAACGTAACACCCAGCTGGCAATAGTATTGGTGTACCAGTTGTTGTTAATGTTGTTTTCGTATTCGTTTGGTCCAGTTACACCGTGAATCATATATTTTCCAGCACGCTTGCTGAAATGCACACGACAAGCCCAGAAACGAGCGACTTCTACTAAAACTTCAAGTCCTTCATTTTCTACATAACTCGTGTCTCCAGTATAATTGGTATAGTTGTAAATAGCATAAGGAATGGCACCATTACGGTGAATTTCTTCAAATGTAATTTCCCATTCATTGTGACATTCTACACCTGTGAAAGTAACCATTGGGTACAACGCACCTTTTAGTCCTTGTTGACGTGCGTTATGCTGTGCCTGTGGCAATTGGTTGTGGCGGTATTTCAAGAGATTGCGTGTTACGCTTGTGTCTGTCAAAGCCAAGTAAAGTGGAACGGCATAAGCCTCAGTGTCCCAATACGTTGCACCGCCATATTTTTCACCTGTAAATCCTTTTGGTCCAATGTTTAATCTTTCGTCCTCGCCGTAGTATGTGGCAAACAATTGGAACAAGTTGAAACGAATCCCTTGTTGAGCGGAATCATCACCAGAAATCGTTACATCTGCCATTTCCCAACGTTTTGCCCATTCGTCAATTTGTTCAGCCAAAAGTGCCTCAAAGCCTTTTTCAACAGAAGGAAGAAGAATTTCTTCTGCGGCAGCAACATGATTTTCTTCAGCTACATCACGGCTTGTGATGATGACTGTATTTTTGAAAAGTGTAACTTCCGTTTCGTTTTCAAAAACAAATACTTCTTTGCAAGCAAGTTTTTCTGTTGAAGTGATGCTATTTACCTCTGGAGAAGTCGTTGTTTTTGCCATAGCCGTTACGCTAAATTGTTCGACACCGAAGTTGTTTGGCAAAGTTTCGCTTGTAATGTATGGAAAAGGTGTATTGCCGACAGATTTCTCAATCCAAAATTGCTCGTCATAGTTGGCATCTAAATTATGCACGTTTCCGTCTAGTTTGCTTGTTAACTTGATGTTTGCAGGTTTGTCGGTTTTCACATTGATTTTTTGTACGCTCAGCTCTTTTGTAGCAAGCGAAAGAAAACGTGTAAATTCAAGTGTTGAGAGAACACCGTTTATCTCAACTGTATAGCGACGAGTTAAAACACCCGTTTGCATATCAAGCTCCAGATAAAAATCTTTTGGCTCCATTTTGGCTAAATCAACTTTTTCACCGTTGATTTCAATATCTACGGCAATGAAATTCACCGCATTGATTACTTTTCCGAAATATTCAGGGTAACCATTTTTCCACCAGCCAACACGTGTTTTGTCTGGAAACCAAACACCTGCGATATAAGTGCCTTGGTGCGTATCTCCTGAGTAGCCTTCTTCGTAATTTCCACGCATTCCCATGTACCCATTTCCAATAGAAGTGAGAGACTCTTGCAAGCGATGATCCTCATGAGAAATAGAAGTCGTTGCGATTTTCCAAGGGTGAATGTCAAAAAGTCTTTTGATATGTTGCATTTTATTGTCCTCCGTTAGATTGTGTGTAATAATTATTAGCTTCCTTTATTATACGTGCAATCGTTTGCGTTGTCAAATAGAAACTTTATCCATGTTAAGGAAGTTCATTTTGTGCAATCGTGTGCGTAAAAGAGAAACCACATTTTTTAAGGATAGGTGCTAGACAAAAAAATTGAAAGAGTGTTAAAATATGAGTAGTTTTAGAGGTACCCTTAATATAGAAAATTTTTAGGAGGAAGTAATGAGCTTTCAATTAATGACCGATACAACAAGTGATTTGAGCTTTGAATACTATGAAACACACGATATTTGCTATTTAGGTTTGACTGTTACGATGAACGGCAAAGAATATCACACCGAAGTAAAAGGGGAAATTGAAAACGATTGGTTTTTAAAACAATTGCAAGAAGGTGCCGAACCTGTTACCAGTCAAATCAATGTTGGGCAGTTTTTTGAGTTTTTTAGCCAATATGCGAAAGAAAATAAACCTTTGCTTTATTTAGCGTTCTCCTCTGGACTTTCTGGCACGTATCATTCGGCTGTGCAAGCTCGCACAATGGTTTTGGAAGAATATCCAAACGCAGAAATTCGAGTAGTCGATACGAAAATGGCAGCCAACGGTGAAGGATTAATCGTAGATAGAGCTGTAAAATTGCGAGATGCTGGCAAGTCAATAGAAGAAGTAGAAACAGAAATTCTCGCACTTTGCCCATATGTTCGAGCGTGGTTTACAGTAGATGACCTACATCACTTGGTGCGTGGGGGTCGTGTGAGCAAAGCGGCTGCTGTGATTGGTAGTTTGGTCAATATCAAACCGATTTTGGACGTTGACCCAGAAGGAAAATTGCGTCCGGTCGGGAAAGTACGTGGTCGCAAAAAATCACTCAAAACCCTTGCGGACAACATTGTAGCAGATTTGCCAAATTCTGAAGAACAAACCGTTTTTATCAATTATTCAGGCGACAAAGCGGCTGCGGAGGTTGTGAAAGAACAAATTTTGGCTCAAGCAAATGTGGCAGAGGTTCTCCTATTTCCGCTAGGACCAACGATTGCTACTCATACAGGTGTCGGCTGTGTAGCGGTTTTCGCTATCGGAGCAACGCCAAGAGTTTAACCTTTTGTTAGAATAAGATTAATTTTCCATGAGTTCTTACTTGCAATCAAGCAAGGGAAATGTTATACTCCTTTTGAAAACGAAAATAAATAAGAGATAGGAAATTAAATCTCTATGAGTTTGAGATGAGAGGAGTGGGCATCATGGAAATAACAATCGGAAAAAAATATACAGCTCTACCTATTGGTTTTAGAAGAAAAGTAACGGGAACAGTTTTAAATGTTTATGAAAATACAGTTGTTCTTGAAGTTGAAGAATATGAACAAGACGATAAATACTTAGTAGTTGAAAAACAGCACCGTGTTGTTGCTTTGAAAAATGAAATGACCGAGGCAAAACGAAAAGAAATGGTAGCATAAAAGAAAAGGAGTAAAATGATAAGTTTTACTCCTAGTTTACTTTAAGGGCAATTCTAAAAACTCACACTTATCCAAAATTTCTAGTTTTGACTTAAACGGAGTTTTTAGAGGTCCCTTAACAAAACGATCGTACTCGAAGTCATTTTGCTCAGAGTCATACAGTCGTTTTTCTTTTTTTATTGATGAAAGATTGTTATACTAGATTATTGAAATTGACCAAATAGCAAAGGAAATTTACCAAAATGAATTATTTTTTCACATATAGAACGAATATTCCAGAAAATATTGGTTTCGGTTTGTTTACGAAAACGCATTTGCTTATTTTGTGTTTTTTGACAATTATTGTTGCATTTTTCATTCAGCGATATTTGAAAATGAATGAACATCATCGTATGAACTTCAGGCGTCATGTTGTGATTGTGATGAGTTTGAGCGAGGCACTTCGTCAAGGGAGTTTGATTGTAACAGGACAATATGAGTGGAATGCCTTGCCACTTGATTTATGTGCGTTTGGCTGGATGGTGATGTTTTATGACGGTTTTCACTCGAATAAATATACGCAAGAAATTCTCTATTCACTCACGCTACCGGGAGCTTTTGCTGCGTTGATTACACCCAATTGGACGATTTATCCTGTGTTCAATCTTTATTCAATGCAGAGTTTTTTCATTCATACCGTATTGGTCGGGTATATTTTGATGCGACTTTTAGCAAAAGAATTTGTCCCGAATGCTCACGAACTTTGGCGAAGTGTTGTTTTCTTATTGATAACCGTACCAATTGCCATGATTGCTAATGCAAAACTTGACACGAATTTCTTTTTCTTAAATGTTGCAGCCCCTTCCTCGCCACTTGAGCCGATACAGCATATGTTAGGGAAATTTTATATCTTTGGTTTGCTTGTATTGCTTGCGTTTGCGTGGTTTCTACTCTATGCACCGTGGGAATTACGAGCGAGAAGGTTGGCTAGAGAAGTTCACGTTTGATAAGAATAAACAAACAAAAAATCGTTTAGAATGTCTACTCTAAACGATTTTTTTGGCTATTTATTTTTTCAATCCCTCAACAAATTCCGCTGATTGACTACCTGCTTGACGACCGAAGATGATGATGTCAGCTACGGCATTTCCGCCGATACGGTTTGCACCATGCAAGCCACCTGTTACTTCACCAGCAGCGAAAAGTCCAGTGATTGCTTTTCCGTCTTTGTTCAATACTTCTGTTTTTGTATTGATTTTCACACCACCCATTGTGTGATGAATGCCTGGAGCGATTTGGATAGCATAATAAGGAGCTTTTGATAAATCATTTTCCATTGCAGTTTTACGTCCGAAAGCTGTATCTTGCTTGTCAGCGACACTCTTATTCCACTCGTTGACGGTTGCCTCAAGTGCCTCAGCTGGAAGTTTAATTTTCTCGGCTAATTCAGCAATTGTTTTTCCTTCTACGACAAATCCTTGTTTTTCGTAAGTGGCGATTGCTTTCACACGTTCTTTCACACCAGAGTCAAGAATGAGGTAAGCTGATTTTTCTTTTGTTTCCAAAATTGCTTTTGATACTTTGTCGCGTGTTTCCATTTCATTGAAGAAACGTTTCCCCTCGCCGTTTACGAGGATTGCTCCTTCACCACGAACAGCTTCAGTGATAAGATAACCGTTTTTCTGCACGACAGTTGGGTGAATTTGGATTTGATCAAGGTCAACCGTTGCTCCGCCAAGAGCTTCAATCATCTTGATTCCGTCACCCGTGCTACCTTCTTGGTTTGTCGAAACATATCCTACCAAGTCAGGACGGTATTTTTTAATCATTTCTTCGTTTGCACCAAAACCACCTGTGGTTACGATGACAGCATTAGAAGAAATTTCTTTTTTGTCTTTTTGGTCAAATGTTACTTCTACACCAGAAATTTTTCCGTCTTTTTCGTTGATTTTTGTCACATCAGCATTGACGAAAAGAGGAATGTTGCGTTTGTGAATGTTTTCAAGCAAACCTTTCACCAAATAACCTCCGACAGCAGAACCGTCCGTTGGGCGATGTGTCCGTGTTACGCTCATGCCACCTGTGGTTGTCAAATTGTCAAGTTTCATTCCGTTTTGGTCAAGCCAGTCGATTGCACTTGCAGAATTATCCACGAAGAAACGGAGCAATTCTTGGTCATTTTTGCCACCGCCACCTTTTAGCGTTTCTTCAAAGAATAAATCTTTGCTATCTGTTACATTTTTTTCTTTTTCAAACTTCGTTTCAGCAGCGTTCATTCCAGCAGACGCTTTGAGTGTATTTCCGCCGGCAACAGGCATTTTCTCAAAAACAACAGGATTCAATCCTTTATCTTTTGCCTCGATTGCAGCCGTCATACCAGCTCCACCAGCACCAACGATAATCACGTCATACTTCTCTTTTAGCTCTTTTATGTCCGTATATTTCGCCTCAGATGCCCCGCTTGATACTTCTGATTTGCTAGAGCTACTAGAAGTTTTCGTTGAACTTGGTTTGTCAGGAGAACAACCAGTCACAAGAGCTAAGGCACTCAAAAGACTAAATGCCCCTAATAAAAATTTTCTTTTCATTTTAGATTCCACCTTCTCTATTAGTACTTCACTATTATGCGAGAAAAAGAGAGCGGTGTCAATGAATTTCTGTAAAATATTTGGGTTGTTAAGGTGGGTGGAATAAAGTAGTAGAAAGTACAAAAAAAGAGTACGCAAGTAACTGCATACTCTTATATTTTATTTTACTTCAGTAAAAACAACATGCTTACGCAATTTTTTAGAGTATTTTTTTAGCTCTAAGCGTTCAGGGTTGTTGCGTTTATTTTTTGAAGTTAGATACAAACGCTCACCGCTTGGCTTGTGTTCAAGAGTAATGTTTACACGCATGATTATTCTTTCCCTTCTACGACTTTACGACCTTTGTAATATCCTTTTAA
Organism: Pilibacter termitis; assembly: GCF_900167335.1. Lineage (GTDB taxonomy): Bacteria > Bacillota > Bacilli > Lactobacillales > Streptococcaceae > Pilibacter > Pilibacter termitis. Next base: position 22,909 of record NZ_FUXI01000030.1, on the reverse strand, counting down.
TGAAACGCGGTGGCTACGACGGTAATCACCAGTTGCTTCGTCAAATGAAATAGTAGGTGCTGATAATTTGTAATGTGTACGACGTTTGTTTTTCTTCGCCTTTGATGTACGACGTGCAGGTACTGCCATTTAGAAAACCTTCTTTCAATCCTTAAATTTTTGTCTTAAAACAAATTCTTAAATAGTTTACCATGCAAAAAGCACCTCGTCAAGTAGAATTACTTGACAAATTAAGGCAATCGACAAAAAAGGCACGAATGGTATAGTTTTTGGGTAAACTTTTTTCCGTAAAAAGTACCCTCCTGCGTAGAGTAAAGCGAAAAGTGCAGCGGTAAAAATAAGCGTGCCACAAAAAAATTTGCCAAAGAAAAATGCCCAAATGCCTACCAGCCAAAAATCTCCCTCACCGACACCTAAGGGAAAAAAGTAACAAACAAGAGCGAACGCAAGAAAAATTAAGGCTCTAGGCGTGTTCTCCATTTTCCAGAAAAAAGCAATCGCTGTTGCAAGTGTCATTTCGCACACGGACATCGAACGAAAACGAATGTCGTCATAAGAAAAACGTGCAGCAAGTAATATACAAAAGAAAATTTCCATGTGATTTCTCCTTGTGATTTTTCGTTAAAAATAAAGGTTGAAATAAATTTAACACCTTCATCTTAAAGATACGCAAAAATTCTGATATAATGGAGGGTGACTAAAGAATTTTTGGAGGAATTATGAAAAAAATAGCTTATCTTATTCCGATATTTCTATTATTAGTGCTTGCAGGGTGTAAGCAACAATCTGTTGGCTCAAAAGCTGCGGGCGAATTGTTTGTCAATCAGCTTGTCTATCAAAACAAGAGCGATGCCTTTCACAAGGAATTTGTGGAGGGGGAAAATTTAAATCGTGCGTTGAAAAGTACGACAAAGACGGTTATAGACGGATTTTTCAAAGATTTTGAAACGGCAACGAAGAATACTGATGCTGAAGTGATTGAACGTTTGAAGAAGAAATTGTTGACACAAATGGAAGTGAAAACGAAATTTCTTTCTCTTGAGAAATCAACGCCAGACCCGAATGTGCATACAATGCAATACCAAATTTTCGGCTTGAATTACGTTGCTACGCTGAAAAAAACGAGCAAAGAGGTGTTAGAGAAAATCTCTAAGGACAAGGAGTTGGCGAAATCTCCTGAGAAAGTAGATGAATTACTTGCGACAACGCTTGAAGAAAATTTCTCAAGCATGGAGGCGAGCGGTCAACCTCTTTACACGGAGCTAAATTTTTCAGAAGAAAACGGAAAATGGTATGTTTTGCGTAATCAAGAACAAAAAATCAAGGATATTTATATCATGTTTTTGACAGGTGAAAAAAGTGAAACTGATTTTATCGAAAAGGTGAAAAAGGAAATCGGAAGTACAAACGAGGAAATTCACAAAGAAATGGAAAAGTCGAAAGAAAATCCTAGTGCGACTTCGGATTTGGATATTCAAGCAATAAATAACGGTGATTTTGCTACACTTGTCGGTACGTGGGTGAACGGAAAAGGCGAGACGTTGGTGATTAACGCAAACGGCACAACGGATAAAGGATATAAAATAACAGCAATAAAAGACTCGGATAAGACGAGTAAAGTGCCGTGTGTAAATCTCAGTTCAGACGGTGCGACTGTGGGGTTGGGAGCAATAGGTCTGTTCAAAATTGGTTTTTCTAATCCTGCTGGTGATACTTCGGACACCTCAAAGGCGAGATTGATATTATCTATGCAAGCCGGAAATTATCCAAAAGAAAATTATTATTATCGCAAATAAAGGCACATTTTTTGTTTGAAATCCATTTTAGCGTTATACTATAAGGGTAGCAAATGTTGAAAAAATGGAAAATACAGGAGGTATTCAAATGAAATATGTAAAAACAAAAGCAGTTTTGAATCAAGCGGTAGCGGATCTTTCAGCGTTGTCAGCGTTGATTCACCAAATTCATTGGTATATGCGTGGAGCGAATTTTTTGAAACTACATCCTAAAATGGATACTTATATGGATGAGGTCAACGAGCAGTTAGACGAGATTAGCGAGCGTTTGATTACGATTGACGGTAGTCCTTATTCTACTCTGGCGGAATTTGCAGAGCATACAAAAATTAAACTTGAAAAAGCGGATTGGACGACACCAACGGAAAAACGTTTTGAGGAACTTGTTGCAGCTATGCGTTATATGACAAGTCTTTATCAAGAAGGGCTAGATGCAAGTGATGAAGAAGGCGACGACGTGACAAACGGCATTTTCGCTGACGGCAAAGGATATTTTGAAAAAACGATTTGGATGTTACAAGCAGAGCTTGGCTTGGCTCCTAATATTGATGCGTAAAAAAACGAAAAGGCAGAGTGAAATTCTCTGTCTTTTTTTGCGTTCGGTGGAAAAATGCTGGAAAGAAAGGGAATAAAAGGGGTATAAAATGAAAAAAAACCAGAATTTACTTTTAAGATAGGGAAAAAATCATAAAAAAAGATGTGTGATGTTTTGTTAGAATGAAGAAAAAATGTGATGAAATTAATAATATGGCTTGCAATTTATATATATATATATAATTAAGAGGTATTGTATAAAATCTATAATTAGAGAAAAGCATACATACTAACAAAATGATGAGGAGGTGAAATCTATGAGAAAAGCAGCAGTAGTAATTGACGGTATTGTTGGAGCGTATTGTTTGTTGATTGTTTTGACGACATTGTTGAGTGGGGTTGCAGATGTTTTTGCAGGAATTACAGCCACTTTAATTTTGCTAGGTTTTGTAAAATTTATCTTGGCAATTCTTGGAATTATTTTTACAGCAATTAGCAATAAAGAACTTCCAAAACCGACAGGAGTATTATTCATTTTAATGAATGTTTTCTGTTTGATTCCGCTTATTGGAAACTGGATTGCGGCAGTTTTTGCAATTATTGGTTTTGCTATGTTTTTATCGAAAAACGGTGAGTTTTAATTTAAAAACATAGTATCGTTTGCAAAACAAAAGGTTCACAAAAGAAAGCTCTAGGAAAAGAAAGATAATCTGGATTTTCTTGGAGTTTCTCTCTTGGGACTTTATTTTGATACATAGCGAAAATAAAAAACGGAGGAAATTTGCAATGAGTAGAGAGCAAGAAAAAGAAGAAAGACGGAAACGTCTTGCCCAGTTGGCAGGTGAAGAATTTGCAGAAAAGCAAGTTGCACAAAAGAAACAGGAAAAATCTGTTAAAGAAGTGAGTGAAAACGTAGAAGTGGCGAGTTTTAAGGCGAAAACGAATCAAGAGCGGAAAGGGAATTCTGGTTTTGCGATTACGGCATTGGTGCTGGGAATTATCGGTGTGCTTGGTTGTTTGATTCCGATTGTGAACAATGTTTCATTCATTTTCGGTATTCTAGCATTTATTTTCGGGTTAATCGCTATTTTGCGTGCGAAGAAAACAAATGTTAAAAATGGTCTAGGTAAAGCTGGTTTTGTTTTGTCGATTGTGACGATGATTGGTGTTTTTGCCTCGCAAGCACTTTATAGTTCAGTTTTAGAGAAAGCGAGTGACGAAATTGAAAAAAACTTGAGCAGTGTTTCGGATGAATTGCCAAAAACAGCTCAGACGACCGAAAGTTCGCAAGAGGAAAGTGAGGAATATTATTTCCGTGACAACGTGGCACAGACAGAGAAAGCAAAAATTGAGATTGTAAACCACGAAGTTCTCCAACCGAATACAGAGAGAAATAGCGGAGAAAAGCCGCTAATTGTGTTTACTTATAAGGTGACGAATACTTCTGGTGAGGATGTGAAAGCGTCTTGGGAATGGAGTTCTGCTTTTGATGCGTATCAAGACAACGATCCTAATCGAGAAAATAAGTTAGAAGTGTCTTATATTTACGGTTTATTTGACGACAAATACAATCAAGGAAACGATACTATCAAGAACGGTGGTACAGTAGAACATCAGGAAGGTTACGAATTGACCGACGAAACCACCCCTGTAACGTTAAAATGTAAAGCAACGATGTTTGGAGATGAAATAGGTTCACAAGATTTTGCGATAAAGTAGTGGGTAAAAAGATTAAAAACGTGAAAATGTCAAGTTTGAAGTTTTTGTGTTTTGTATAGAAAATAATAGATTTTATGAAAAAGGAATTTGGAAGAATAGAAGAAATTTCCTGTAAAATGGAAGTTTTTTCTTTCTATAAAGGAAAATGCAATTTCAAAAAACGATAGAAAAGAGGAAGTATTCGACAAAACATTAAATTAGAATGTGATGAAAATGTGATAAAAATAGTGAAAACAATTGCACAAATATATATATATATATATATATATATAATTAAAGGAGGTTATGTCAAATAGAAAATTAGAAAGATTTGGCATGATGAGTGAGGGATTAGGTGGGAGAGAGAAACTAGGAAATTTTGGTGTGCTTTTTGAAAAAATAGAAAGAAAGTGTGGGATTTTATGAACAGAGAACAAGAAAAAGAGGCGAGAAAACAACGGTTAATGGCATTGTCGAGTGAAACAGAGGCGAAAGTACCAGAGAAAGTTACTACGACACCAAAAGTTGCAAAGAAAAAGAATGGGAGTAGTAAGACACAGACTGCTACAAAGGTATTGCAACAAGCAGCAACAACACCGTTTAAAATGTTAATGCAAACCGTTTTGAATTATGTCGTGCTAATTGCAATTCTCGCTGGACTGGCATTTGGAGTGATAGCTTTAGGTATTCCTGCGTTCAAATCGCTTTTCCAAGCAACTTCTCCTTGGGCAGAGCAACGGCAAGAAATAGCTAAGAAAAATAATGTTCGAGATGCGTATTCAGCGATTGCTGGGAGTGATGTTGGGGTTATTTCTCAAAATGGTATTTTAAAGTGGTTTAATAGCAAAGAGGCGAAAGAGATTGATATTTCTTTGCCTAAGTTAATTAATTATTCTCCGTTATTTGATGATGACAGCGATAGGAGTGGAATAAAACAAGTATTCGAGGACTCAATCAATGAGGAAATGAATAAATCAACGGACGTTTATAAAATCTATTATGACGGTAGCTTACTTGCGACTTATGCAAACGGAGTGAAGAAGAATAGCTCGAATGATTTAAATTTAACAACAGATGTCAAAGCTGAAATTAAAGACGATTTGGTAAAGAAAATTGGAATGAAAAAGAAACTTACATTTAAAAATTGGAGCAAGCGAGGCGGGCAAGAACTTGTTGAGTTTAACCTTGATGAAAAGAAAAAAGAAGTGAATATCATTGGTGAAATTGATGTTGAGGGGAAAGTATTTTTCCTATCAGACCGTTATAATTTATCAGTGACTTACAAAAATACGGGTGGTAAATGGGAAATCGTTGAAAATACATTGAAAGTAGAGAAAAGCAAATGACAATATTTCAAAATAATCCTAGGTCAAAATTTTTCGTGCTAATTGTCATTGCCCTTGTTGCTTCAGCAGTTTTGGGTTATGGTAGATTTAGCAAAATTGAGGCTAAGAAACAAGCGTTAAATTTGGATGGTTTATTTGTAAACATCCAAGGTGTAGATGTGAAAACGGTCAATAGCGGATTTTTCAGCGATAAGCCGTATGAAAAAATTACAATAAAAATTCCTTCGTTGGCATCAAAAGGAGATGACGCGACTAAAGAGGGAGCAGAGAAGGTCAATCAAATAATTGATCGTGAAAAACTTGGTGAAGGTTTTACGAAATGGCTAAAAACAATCTTTAATTCCAAAACCGCACGTCAATACACAGACGACATCGAAGTCTGGTATCGAGATGATAAGATTATAGATGAAAAATACAAATAACCCCAAAAACGTATGGAAAACCTCCATGCGTTTTTAATCTCCCTTTTAAAAATAAATAAAAACACCAACAAAGCACAAAATTCTCCGCAAAATTTTCTATCTTCCTGTATAATAAAGGTAAGAAAAGTTAGAGAAGGAGCGTACAATCATGAAAAAAATTCGTTTTGTTGAAACCGTTTTGCGTGACGGTCAGCAGTCTTTGATTGCTACACGTATGAAAACGGAGCAGATGACACCGATTTTGTCGAAAATGGACAAATGTGGTTATCATGCAATGGAAGTATGGGGAGGAGCAACTTTTGACTCTTGCCTACGTTATTTGAATGAAGACCCATGGGAGCGACTTCGTGTGATTCGCAGAAATGTCAAAGACACCAAGTTACAAATGCTTTTGCGTGGGCAAAATATTTTAGGGTATAAAAATTATTCTGATGATGTCGTTGATTTATTTGTCAAACGAGCGATTGAAAATGGTATTGACATTGTGCGGATATTTGATGCACTCAATGACGTGCGGAATTTAGAGCGTGCCGCTTACGCAACGAAAAAGTATGGCGGCGAATGTCAGTTGACGATGAGTTATACAAAATCTCCTGTTCACACGCTAGATTATTTTGTCACTCTTGGCAAACAGCTTGTGGATATGGGAGCAGATTCTCTTTGTATCAAGGATATGGCGGGCATTTTAATGCCTCAAGAGGCATTCGATTTGGTTTCAGCACTGAAAAGCGAGATTGATCTTCCGATTGATTTGCACACTCATGCGACGAGCGGAATTAGTGAAATGATGTACTTGAAAGCAGCAGAGGCAGGTGTTGACTACATTGATACCGCAATTTCACCGTTTGCAGGAGGAACCAGTCAGCCACCGACAGAATGTTTGCACCTCGCATTGAACAACGCTGGTTTTGACACAGGGCTTGACACGGAAAAATTGGTGGAAGTAGCCGATTATTTCAAACCTGTGCGTGATGAATTTCGCCAAAATGGTATTTTAGATGCCAAAGTGCAAGACGTTGAACCAAAAACGCTCAAATACAAAGTGCCGGGCGGAATGCTTTCCAATCTTTTGAGTCAGTTGAAACAACAGCACTTAGAAGAAAAATTTGAGGCAACGCTTGAGGAAGTGCCTCGTGTGCGTGAGGACTTAGGTTTCCCACCACTCGTTACCCCGCTTTCTCAAATGGTCGGTATCCAAGCGGTGATGAATGTAATCACAGGAGAACCGTACAAAGTTGTACCAACGGAAATCAAGGAATACGTGGAGGGGTACTATGGTCAACCTCCTGCTCCGATTGATGCGGAAGTAGCGAAGAAAATTATTCACGATATTTCCCCAATCACCTGCCGCCCTGCCGATTTATTGTCGCCACAAGTCCCAGCACTTCGTGAAGAAATCGGCAATCTCGCCAAAAACGAGGACGATTTGCTCATCTATGCACTATTCCCTGCGATCGGCAAGGAATACCTCGAACGGAAAAACATCGACTTCTTTGATATTCCGTTTGATCCGATTGAGATGAGTTTGACTTAATACTGAAAAATCCTTTTACTTAATATAAAAGTGAAAGGATTTTTTTCTACAAAAACCCACACAAAAATTCTAAAAAAGTGTTAAAATAAAGAATACATTTTCAAAAAAAGAGGGAAGACATGAAGATTTATCGACAATTATTTTTTATTCTTTTTTTCTCATTTCTGGGGGAAAGTGTTTCGACAGTTTTGAAATTGCCGATTCCGGGGAGTATTTTAGGGATGATTTTTCTTTTTATTGCACTGGAAACCAATTTACTAAAAGTTGAGGACATTAAAGAAGTTGGTGAGTTTTTGCTTGGGAATATGACGATTCTTTTTTTGCCCGCAGGTGTGGGCATTATGGCACAATTTCACGTCATTGCAGGGAAATGGTGGCAGATTGCTTTTATTATCATTTTTGCACTTGTGCTGAATATCGTAATTGTGGGTAAAATAGTAGAATTTGTCAAAGTGAAACTTGAAGGTGATTATGAGGAGGGAGACAATGCTTGAAGTAACGAGTAATCCATTGTTTGGTTTGGTGTTATCTATTTTTATGTATTTGTTAGGGGTGAAAATCAATCAACGTTATCCTCATCCGCTCACAACACCGTTATTATTTGCAACGGTTGGGATTATCATTTTCTTGAAATTGACAGGAATTTCTTATGAAGAATATTATAAAGGTGGAAGTATGCTCAATACGTTGATTGCACCGAGTACGGTGGCGTTAGGGCTTCCTTTGTATAAAACACTCCATTTGATGAAACATCATTTTCGTTCGATTATGCTAGGAATTGGTATAGGTGCCGTTGTCAATGTGATAGCAACAGCGATATTTGCACGATTTTTTGGTTTGGAAAAAATCGTGGCACTCTCCATTTTCCCAAAATCAGTGACCACAGCAATGGCAGTAGGTATTAGTGAAAAAATGAGCGGTATTGCGACAATCACGCTTGTTTCTGTCGTAGCAACAGGAATTTTGACGAGCGTTATCGGGGCGAATGTGTTGAAATGGTTTAAAATTGAAGACCCCGTTGCACAAGGAATTGCTCTTGGTGGGACAGGACACGCAATTGGCACTGGAAAAGCAATGGAATTAGGTAAAGTACAAGGAGCGATGTCTGGTTTGTCGATAGGTATTACAGGAGTCGTTTATGTTGTTGTCGCTCCCTTAATTGCGAATATTTTTCTATCTTAGTTGAGAAAGAATGGATATATGGGCACCTCTAAAAACTCACGCTTATCCAAAATTGCTAGTTTCCCGATTTTCTTCGTCAATCTCCTCAACCTATGAACCACATAAGTTTCGTCGATTTCCTCGAAAATCAAAAAACTATCTAATTTTGGCTTAACCGGAGTTTTTAGAGGTGCCCATATCTTCTAAAAGTGTAGGCTTTTAAAACATCTAAAAAATAAAAGTGGAGTTCAAGGGGAAATTCTTGAAACTCCGTTTTTCTTCTGTTACCTTTAAGAGAGGAATCCATAATTTTATGTAGAATACGAACTCTACGATAGGGGAGAGGGGAATATGTTAAATTTAATCATACATTTTTTTGAAATCGCATTAGAAAATATTGAGCTTTCGATTATTATTTTAGATGTTCTTTTGGCTGCGATTATTGTGTTTCGTGGGCGAAAGCAGACTTCAAGCATTTGGGCATGGCTATTGGTTTTGTTATTTTTACCAGTTGTAGGCTTTTTTCTCTACCTCTTTTTAGGGCGAGGTATTAGCAATACAAGGCTTTTCGATTTGAAAATGCAAAATCGTATTGGGAATTTAGAAGAAATGCGTTTGCAACAAGAAGAAGTAGCCGCTGGAAAAATTCCACAAGCACGAACAGGGAAAGTAGATGTAAGCAGTTTGGTGTATATGCTGACGGCAAATGAAAAAGCTCTCTATGCAAACGAGGCAACGCTTGAAATTTTCACAGACGGTCGGGCGAAATTTGATGCACTTATTCAAGACATTCGTAAGTCGAAACATCATATTCATTTTCAATATTACATTTTCCGCATGGATAATCTAGGGAAAGAAATTTACCAAGAACTGCTCAAAGCACAAAAACGTGGTGTGAAAGTGAGAATGTTGCTTGACGCTTGGGGAAGTAATGATGTGAAAAAACGTCATTTCAAGGAGCTGACCAATCTTGGTGGACGTGTTGTGTTTTTCTTTCCGCTTTTTCTCCCGTGGATAAATCCACGTTTGAACTATCGCAATCACAGAAAAATTGTCGTGATTGACGGAGAAGTTGGTTATACTGGCGGGTTCAATGTTGGTGATGAATATTTAGGCAAGAAAAAGAAATTTGGTTACTGGCGAGACAATCATTTGCGAATGACAGGCGAAGGTGTGTATTCTTTACAAAATAGATTTATCATGGACTGGAACTCGCAACACATTAACGAAATCAAGCGACCAGAAAACTATTTCCCTCCGATTCAGAAAAAAGGCGATACTCATCTTCAAGTCATCACGAGTGGACCAGATTCTGAAGAAGAACAAATCAAAATGACGTATTTAAAGATGATTAATTTGGCGAAAGAGGAAATTTTGATTCAAACGCCGTACTACATTCCTGATGAGTCTATTCATCAAGCGTTGAAATTGGCATTGATTAGTGGTGTAAAGGTGAGAATGCAAATTCCGAATAAGCCAGACCACCCTTTTGTGTATTGGGCGACTTATTCATTTGCTGCGGAACTTTTGAGTTATGGTGCGGAAATTGAAACGTATGAAAAAGGGTTTATTCATGCAAAAACGATGATTATTGATGCAGGAATTGCAAGTGTTGGCTCGGCAAATATTGACAACCGAAGTTTCCAGCTGGATTTTGAAGTGAATACCATTATTTACGAAGAAAAATTTGCAAAAAAACTACGCAACGCATTTTTCCAAGACTCACGAGATTCCAAACGATTGACACAAGAGCTTTACAACAATCGAAAATTGTTTATAAGATTCAAAGAAAGTTTAGCAAGGTTAATCTCACCACTATTATGATTAAAAATAGTTGATAGAAATGTTTGATTTTCCACGTGTTTCAAAGTATGATTTGATAGTAAAGGGTACCTTTCAAAATTAAATTTAGAAGAAAGAAGTATAGAAAATGAAAAAATATTTGTTATTCGCAGCAGCAACGCTTTCTCTTGTTGTCGCAAGTGGTTGTGCAAAATGGATTGACAAAGGTGAATCGCTCACAGCAGTAGGTTCAAGTGCTTTGCAACCTCTTGTTGAAAGTGCAGGCGAAGAATACGAAAGTGAACATCCGGGGATTTTCATCAATGTTCAAGGTGGAGGAAGTGGAACGGGACTTTCACAAGTGCAAGCTGGAGCCGTAGATATTGGCAATAGCGATTTGTTTGCAGAAGAAAAAGACGGGATTGATGCAACAAAACTCGTTGACCACAAAGTTGCAGTGGTAGGAATTGCTCCTGTTGTCAATAAAGAGGCAGGAATTACCAATTTGAGCATGGAAGAGCTGAAAAAAATCTTTCTCGGCGAGATTACTAACTGGAAAGAAGTCGGCGGAAAAGATCAAAAAGTCGTTCTCCTCAATCGTGCCACAGGTAGTGGAACACGTGCAACATTTGAAACGATTGTACTTGGAAAAGGAAAAACTGCGAAAAAATCACAAGAGCAAGATTCTTCAGGTATGGTAAGACAAATCGTCAAAGACACACCGGGGGCGATTAGTTATCTTGCGTTTAGCTATATCACAGATGATTTAGTAGAGATTTCTATTGACAACGTTTCGCCAACAGACGAAAATGTAACCACAAACAACTGGAAAATCTGGTCTTACGAGCATATGTATACTAAAGGCGAACCACAAAAACTAACAAAAGAATTTTTAGCGTATATGTCCTCAAAAGAAGTACAATCAACGCTTGTGAAACAACTTGGTTATATTCCAGTTCACGACATGAAAGTGGAAAAAGACGTTGAAGGAAATGTAGAAGAGCTAAAAGAATAACGGCATTTACAATTTCTTTACAATTAATTAACGTGAAACTAAAACTATCTTGTTATGATAGTAAACGATTGTGATATATCAAAAAACAATGAGTGTATTCATTGTGGAATGAAGGAGTAATTCTTGTGGAAAATATTCAGAAACAGCTACTCACAAAATCAAAAAGAGCAAAAATGGAACAAGTCGGGAAAGTGCTAAGTTTCATTTGTATCGCTCTTATTGTTCTAGTTGTATTTTCGATTTTTTACTTTGTCGCAAGCAAAGGACTTGCTACATTTGTCGGAAAAGACAGGGTAAATATTTTTAGCTTTTTATTTGGGACAGACTGGAATCCCTCGCAAGTAGGGGCTGACGGCAAACGTCTTGTTGGAGCGTTGCCAATGTTTTTAGGATCGTTTATCGTTACTTTCCTCTCTGCAATTGTTGCAACACCATTTGCGATTGGAGCAGCAGTGTTTATGACGGAAATTTCACCTAAGAAAGGCTCAAAAATTTTACAGCCTGTTATTGAATTGTTGGTCGGTATTCCGTCCGTTGTCTATGGTTTTATCGGTCTGTCCGTTATCGTACCGTTCATCCGTGGTGTTTTCGGTGGAACAGGTTTTGGTATTTTATCTGGGACTTTTGTGTTGTTTGTTATGATTTTGCCGACGGTTACTAGTATGACTGTTGATGCACTAAAAGCTGTGCCGAGATACTACCGCGAGGCCTCTCTTGGGTTAGGGGCGACACGCTGGCAAACGATTTACAAAGTTATTCTTCGTGCAGCAGTTCCCGGAATTTTGACAGCCGTTGTCTTTGGAATGGCACGTGCATTTGGTGAAGCTCTTGCGATTCAAATGGTCATCGGAAACTCAGCGGTTATGCCAACAAGCCTTACTACACCAGCTGCGACACTTACTTCTATTTTGACCATGGGGATTGGAAACACGATTATGGGAACAGTGGAAAACAACGTGCTTTGGAGTTTGGCATTGTTACTCTTACTTATGAGTTTAGTCTTTAATATTATTATCCGCATGATTGGGAAGAAAGGAGAGATGAAATGATGAGTCCAAAAAAGGCAGATAAAATTGCAACAGGTGTGCTTTATGGTGTATCAGGTGTGATTTGTATCATTCTTGCAGCAATGATTTGTTTCATTCTCTTTCGTGGATTGCCACATATTTCATGGCAATTTCTAACAGGAAAAGCGGAAAGCTACAAAGTAGGTGGAGGAATTGGGATTCAGCTATTCAATTCTATTTATCTATTGCTTGTGACCATGCTTATTTCATTTCCTATTTCTCTTGGTGCAGGAATTTATCTTTCTGAATATGCCAAGAAAAATTGGTTGACCGATGTCATTCGTACGTCGATTGAAATTTTGAGTTCACTACCTTCCGTTGTTGTTGGTTTGTTTGGTTTCTTGTTCTTCGTTGTGCAAATGGGGTATGGATTTTCCATTATTTCTGGAGCATTGGCACTTACGCTTTTCAATCTTCCATTGATGACGAGAAATGTTGAGGAAAGTTTACGTGCAGTGCCATTTACACAACGTGAGGCAGGGTTATCTCTTGGGCTTTCTCGTTGGGAAACGGTGATTCATGTCGTGATTCCTGAAGCATTGCCGGGAATTTTGACAGGGATTGTATTGTCAAGTGGACGCATTTTTGGTGAGGCGGCTGCACTTATCTATACAGCAGGTCAATCAGCACCTGCACTCAACTGGTCAGATTGGAACCCACTTTCAGTGGCAAGTCCAATTTCTATTTTCCGTCAAGCAGAAACACTAGCCGTTCACATCTGGAAAGTCAACTCAGAAGGAACCGTTCCAGACGGAGCACAAGTTTCAGCTGGAGCAAGTGCCGTTTTGATTATCGCAGTTTTAATCTTCAACTTCGGTGCACGTTTCTTAGGAAAAAAACTACATTCAAAACTAACATCAGCTTAACAAGAAAAGCGAAGTGAGGCGTTTTGAAGTCTGTGGCAGTGAGCCGTGCCGTTCACTTGCTCGAAACGAAGTTTCGAGCGGCACTGCGAATAGCCACCAGACTTCAGCCTCACGTAGCTAGACAAAGAAAAGCGAAGTGGGGCGTTTTGAAGTCTGTGGCAGTGAGCCGTGCCGTTCACTTGCTCGAAACGAAGTTTCGAGCGGCACTGCGAACAGCCACCAGACTTCAGCCTCACGTAGCTAGACAAAGAAAAGCGAAGTGGGGCGATTTGAAGTCTGTGGTAGTGAGCCGTGTCGTTCATTTACTGTTACACTTCGTTTCACATACAGTCTTTCTAAGAATCAAAGATTCTTGAAAGACTAGCATCGAAACGAAGTTTCGAGCGGCACAGCGACCAGTCACCAGACTTCAGCCTCACGCAAAAAATATTCATAAATAAGTTTTTGCAGTTTATAGCCAATAAAGGAGAACCAAAACAAATGGCAGATTACGATTGGAGTCAAAGGAATATTCTTGACCTTGCAGGTATGGGGAAAGAAATTGCTTTGCATACAGAGGATTTACACGTCTATTACGCTCAAAATGAGAGCATTAAGGGTGTAGATATGGCGTTTGAAAAAAATAAAATTACCGCATTGATTGGCCCAAGTGGAAGTGGGAAATCGACTTATCTTCGTAGCTTGAATCGTATGAATGATACCATTCAAATTGCGAATGTGACAGGAAAAATCATGTATAAAGATGTAGATGTCAATAGCGATCAAGCGGATGTTTATGAAATGAGAAAATATATCGGCATGGTGTTCCAACGACCAAATCCATTTTCTAAGTCAATTTATGACAATATTGCGTTTGCGGTGAATCGTCACGGGAAAAAGACGAAAGCTGAAATGGATGAAATTGTAGAAACAAGTCTTAGACAGGCGAGCCTTTGGGAACAAGTGAAAGATGAGCTGAATAAATCAGCACTTGCACTCTCAGGTGGGCAGGCACAGCGTTTATGTATTGCTAGAGCGTTGGCGATGAAACCTGATATTTTACTTTTAGATGAACCAGCGAGTGCGTTGGACCCAATTTCTACTTCGACAGTGGAAGAAACGTTATTGAATTTGAAAGATCAATACACGTTTATCATTGTAACGCACAATATGCAACAGGCGGCACGTATTTCAGATTACACCGCATTCTTTTATAGTGGCGATTTGATTGAATATGATGAAACGAAAAAAATCTTTACACGACCAAAATTACAAGCGACTGAAGACTACATCTCAGGACATTTTGGGTAAAAAGAAAAGCTACGAGGTGCGTTCAGGAGTTTGCGACAGCGAACTATGTCGTTCATTCACTTGAAGCGTTAGCTTCAAGCGACATTGAGAGCAGT
>NZ_FUXI01000030.1:0-7688 GCF_900167335.1 Pilibacter termitis | reverse complement strand
AACTCCTGCACCTCACAGCTAGACAAGGAGAAAAAATGAGCGATAAAACAATTCTGTCCGTCAGTGATTTGAACTTATATTATGGCAAAAAACACGCTTTGTTTGACATCACAATGGATTTTCAAGAAAAAGAAATCACAGCCCTCATTGGTCCGAGTGGAAGTGGAAAGTCTACTTTACTTCGTTCCATTAATCGTATGCAGGACTTGGTGCCGGGTGTTACGATTACAGGAAGTATTATGTATAAAGGGAAAAATATTTATTCGCCGAATACCGACACGATTGATTTGCGAAAAGAAATCGGCATGGTATTCCAGCAACCGAATCCTTTTCCGTTTTCAATTTATGAAAATGTGGTCTATGGTTTGCGTTTAAAAGGGGTAAAAGATAAAGCGACTTTAGATGAGGCTGTTGAAAAATCTTTGAAAGATGCTGCGATTTGGGAAGAAACAAAAGATATTTTGCACAAATCAGCTCTTGGACTATCTGGTGGTCAACAGCAACGTGTTTGTATTGCACGTGCTTTAGCGGTAAATCCAGACATCATTTTACTAGATGAACCAACAAGTGCATTAGATCCAATTTCTTCTGGAAAAATCGAAGCGACGCTTTTAGAGTTAAAAGACAAATACACAATTATCATTGTTACACACAACATGGCACAAGCTAGCCGTATGTCTGATAGAACAGCATTTTTCATGGACGGAAAGCTGATAGAATACAATAAAACAAAATCTATTTTCCTAACTCCGAAAGAAAAAGAAACGGAAGATTATATTACTGGGAAGTTTGGATAATTAAGAGGAAAAACAATTACAATAAGGAGTGAAACAACGATGTTAAGAAGTCAATTTGAAGAACAGTTAACCAACCTGCACAATCAATTTTATGAAATGGGAACAGTAGTGAGCGAGGCAATTCACAAATCAGTCCGTTCATTTGTTGACCATGATAGAAAAATTGCTCAAGAAGTGATTGATAACGATACGACAATTAATGAAATGGAAATTCATTTAGAGAAAAAATCATTTGAAATGATTGCTCTACAACAGCCAATGGCAAGTGATTTACGTTCGATTATTACTGTTATGAAAGCAAGTAGTGATTTAGAACGTATTGGCGACCATGCGGTTTCAATTGCCAAAGCGACCATTAACCTTAAAGGTGAAGAACGTATGCCAGAAGTGGAAGCAGAACTTGCTGAAATGAGTGAAAAAGTGAAAAAAATGGTAGACGAGGTACTTGCAGCTTACGTGAGTGGCGATGTTGAGGCGGCAAAACGAATTGCAAAATATGACGAAAGAGTCAATGAATTATTTGAAAAAGTACACCGTCATGCAATTCGTGGAATGCAACAAAATGTTGAGGCAATTATTGCAGGAAACGATTATCTGCACGTTGCGACCTTCTTGGAACGCATTGGTGACTATGTAACCAATATTGCAGAATGGATTGTTTATCTCAGCACAGGAAAAATTACAGAGTTAGCACCTTCAAATGATACGGATGAAGCGTAATGACAATGGAATAGTAGATGAAAAATCGCATGAAATCAGTGTTTAATTGCTGATTTCATGCTTTTATTTTTCTCTTGAAGTTTCTGCAAAACTTCAATGTCTATCTTCTCGTTTCAGAAGTTTGTTCTTTCAATCTATTCTTCACCTCCGAGTTCCAATTTTTGTCGTTGGTTTGTACTTTTTTCTTTGTTTCGCTAAATGAGTCAACCACTTAAATAAAATTCTAACAATACAAAAAAGGCACCCTCCCTAAACTAAAACACACGTTATCATAAAACTCCCATTCACCAAACCATTCACATCAAAACCAATAAATTTTCACAAGAAAATTGCATGATTTTTATAGACATTTCAGTTATGATAGTAGGTGTACTAAAAAATTTATATTTTAAGGAGAGAAATTATGGGGAACAAAGTAAAAGGAATCGCAGTGTTGAAGGGGATTGTTGTGTTTATTGGGGTTTATTTGATAAAAGCGATTCCAGATGTGGTGATGTTGGCGTTTTTGGGGGATGATAGACGAACGGTACCGCTTGGATTTTGGCAGGAAGGTATTTTACTCGTTCTTTTTTTGGCAACAATTGTCGGAATGTTTCGTTTGTACCAAGTGAAATTTGACTTTACGTTCAAGCCGATAGATGTAAAGCAATTGTTACTTCTTTCGATTTCAGTGTTTCTACTGATGTGGCTATTTGAGTTTGTTTTTCTTAAAATAACGGGGTTTTCTGACACGCTCAATGATACGATGTTAAAAGAGATTTTTAAACGAATATCGCCTGTTTTAATTTTTGTAACGACAGTTATTTTTGCTCCGATTACGGAAGAATTGCTTTGCCGAGAGTACATTATGGGATATGCTTTGAAAAATTATCCGAAGATTGGATTAGTTACTTCAATACTCGTTTTCACACTATTCCATAGTCCGACAAATATAGAGAGTTTTATTTTATATGCTGCACCTGCATTTGCTCTTAGTTATGTTTACTATCGAACAAAACGAGTGGAATATACTATTGGCATACACTTGGTTAATAATTTATTTTATACATTGGTTGATTTTTTACAATAGAACAAAAAAGCATTTAGCACGTAATTTTACGGTTAAATGCTTTTTTTTAATAAAAAATCCGTTTTTTTATTTTTTAAACATACGTTTAAGTTTGAATTAAGACAAACTTGATATAGTACAAACTGTACTTATCCTAAAATGAACGGAGAACAGAAAGATGAATTTTATTAAGAGAGCAATTCTTTATTTGACGGCAAAGAAAGGAAAAACAGCGTTGCTTACGCTAGTATTCACAGCGATTTTAGTTTTTGTCTTAGCGGGCTTGACGATTCGGCAGGCAAGCATTACGGCAACGGAAAATGCGAAAAAAGAAGTGGGAGCCACTGTTACGCTTGCAGCTGACCGTGAGAAAATGATGCAGGAGGCTCAGAAAAATGCAACAGCGAGCAGTTCTACGACAGGACAACGTGTGAAAATGGAAATGACCCCTGTTTCTATTGAAGAGGCAGAAAAAATTGCCAAGCTAGACGGTGTGAAAAGTTACGCTTTTAGTGCATCGGCAACAGCGACAGCGGAGAGTGGGATTACAGCAATCACAAGTGATACCGAAGAAGAAAGCACAACGGAGAGTAGTTCGCAAGAGAACAATTCACCAGAAAAATTTGGCGGCGGTATGCCAAAAGAAATGGGTAATTCTTCACAAATGAATGCAGATTTTCGTTTGACTGGGGTCAACAACCAAGAGGGATTGTCTATTTTTGCTGACGGCACAGCCAAAATTACTTCAGGTCGAGGGATTGATGAGACGGACAAAGGGACAAATAATGTCGTCATCGAGTCTCAACTTGCAACTGCGAACGATTTAAAAGTTGGCAGTAGTTTTAAAATCAAGGACAGCAATGCGAAAGTTTATGAAGTAAAAATCGTAGGTATTTATGAAACAAGTCAAAGCGTAGACGGTATGGCAGCAAGAATGAAATCAATGAATCCAGCGAATACAATTTACACGTATTACACGCTTGCGAACACATTGAAAGGGGATGACACCGCAGGACTTGATAGTGCGATTTATAATTTGGAAGATCCGAGTGAGATGACGAATTTTGTTGAAAAAGCGAACAAATTGATTGATACGAGCAAGTTTTCTTTGACGACAAACGATCAAATGTATCAACAAATGTTGACACCACTCAATAATGTTGCGAGCTTTGCAACGAATATTGTTTTGCTTGTGGCAGGTGCAGGTGTAATTATTTTGAGTTTGATTGTGATTTTGAGTATTCGTGAGCGTAAATTTGAGATTGGTGTGTTGATGAGTTTGGGTGAAAATAAATTGAAAATCATCGGTCAATTTTTCGCTGAGCTATTGATTATTATGATTGTAGGCGTAGCACTTTCTGCTGTTACAGGTAATTTTATTGGCAATTCTGTCGGCAATCAGCTTTTGACACAACAAAATGCAACACAAGAAGAACAACAAGCAAGTAACACACCGACAACTCGTGGTACAGGTGAGGGCAACCGTGGGGGTGGTATGAGAATGAGTGGCATTGGCAATCCGTTTGCAACTCAAAAACAGGCAGAGCAAATCAAGAGTATGAATGTTAAAATGACACCGAAAGTGATTCTTATCCTTGGTGCAATGGCATTAGGAATCGTCTTAGTTGCAATTTTTGTCGCATCAATTGGCATATTAAGAATGGAGCCTAAGACGATTTTGACAAGTAATTAACTAGAAAATGAACAAAGAAAGCGAGGGAATAGTATGTTAGAAACAAAAAATCTAGGATTTTGGTATAAAAATGAGGACGAATATTTATTTAAAGATGTAAATTTAACATTTGAAGAAGGGAAACTTTACAGCATTTTAGGAAAGAGCGGAAGTGGGAAAACGACATTTCTTTCTCTTATCTCTGGGCTTGATACAGAAAAAGAGGGGGAAATTTTGCTAAATGGTGAATCATTGAAGAAAATTGGTTTGACTAATTATCGTAAGAAAAAATTAGCGATTGTTTTCCAAGCGTATAATTTATTTACTTATATGACTGCCTTTCAAAATGTTGAAAGTGCCTTGGAAATTAGCGGTGTTCAGAAAGAAAATCGAAAAGAATTTATCCGAGAAAGTTTAAAAAATGTAGGAATTTCAGAGGAACTACAAGACAAACGTGTTACCCAACTATCAGGCGGACAGCAACAGCGTGTAGCGATTGTGCGTGCAATGGTGACAGGAGCTGACATTATTGTAGCGGACGAGCCGACAGGGAATTTAGACGAAGAAACAGGTCGCAGTATCATTCAACTTTTTGAAACAATCGCTCACGAACAAAAGAAAATTGTTATCTTAGTAACACATGATAACGACATTGCCAACAGAAGTGATGTTGTCTATGAGTTGAAAGACAAAGTGTTTAATGAAGTAGCGTAATGATAAATAAAAACGAAGGAATTTATTTGAAGGATTTCTTCGTTTTTTATTTCAAAGAGTGTTAAAATAAAGTATAAGAAAAATCTACATAAAATAAAAATCAGGCAATGATTTCACAGAAAAGACTTTGAGCGGACTTTCGTTCGCTCATGACCCCGCTTGGCTGGAGCGATAGCGGAAGTCAAGTTTCAAGAAATCACGAAGTGATTTCGCAGAAAAGACTTTGAGCGGACGCAGTTCGCGAATGACCCCGCTTGGACGAAGCGAAAGCGAAGTTCAAGTTTCAAGAAATCACGAAATGATTTCGCAGAAAAGACTTTGAGCGGACGCAGTTCGCGAATGACCCCGCTTGGCTGGAGCGAAAGCGGAAGTCAAGTTTCAAGAAATCACGAAGTGATTTCGCAGAAAGGAGCAACAAAATGAAAAAATTAAACATTTTAAAGTATGATTCATGGCTTTCACCACATGAGTGGGATTTAGAGTATCGTATGTCGCTTTTGCAAAAGACAAAAAGTCGTTTGCTTGGAGAAAGTGGTAAGCTACTTGATTTTGCCAATGGTCATCATTATTACGGTTTTCATGAAACGAAAACAGGTTGGGTGTATCGTGAATGGTCGCCAAATGCTGAGGCGATGAGCTTGGTTGGCGATTTTAATGACTGGAGAGAGGGAAATTTTGAGCTGAAAAAGCTAGAGCATGGAAATTGGGAACTAGAAGTTCAAGGTGAACTTCCAATTGGCTCTCGCATAAAGGTACGTGTGCGTGCGAACGGACAAACGTTTGACCGTATTCCTGCCTATATCCAGTATGCAGTGCAAAATAAGGAGACCAAGCAGTTTGAAGGTGTGATTTACCGCTCTACTTACAAGATGAAAAATGTATCACCACGTCTTATGGAGGCACCGCTTATTTATGAAACGCATATCGGCATTTCTACGGAAGAATATCGGATAAATAGCTATAAAGAATTTACACGTGATGTTTTGCCGAGAATTAAGGAGGAAGGCTACAATATCATTCAATTAATGGCAATTATGGAACACCCGCTCTATGCCTCATTTGGCTACCAAGTGAGCAATTTCTATGCCGCAAGTTCTCGCTTTGGCACTCCTGATGACTTAAAAGAATTGATTGACACAGCTCATGGATTGGGACTTTTGGTTTTGCTTGACGTGGTACATTCTCATGCGGTGAAAAATGTAGGGGAAGGGCTAAATTTATTTGACGGCAGTGAATACCAGTATTTTCACGCTGGGGAAAAAGGTGAACATCCTGCTTGGAATACAAAACTTTTCAATTATGGCAAGGACGAAGTTCTTCATTTTCTTTTGAGCAATTTGAAGTTTTGGCAAGAAGAATATTTGTTTGACGGTTTCCGTTTTGACGGTGTGACAAGTATGCTCTATCATCATCACGGACTGGGGACTTCATTTGACAGCTATAATAAATATTTTTCCATGGATACAGATGTTGAGGCGGTGACGTATTTGCAGTTGGCAAATGAGTTGGTGCGGGAAGTAAATCCTAATGCGATAACGATTGCAGAAGATATGAGTGCAATGCCCGGTATGGCAATGCCAATTTCTGACGGTGGAATAGGGTTTGATTATCGTTTGAGTATGGGGGTGCCAGATTATTGGATTAAGCAGCTCAAGGAAAAAAGTGATGACGAGCTAAATCTTCACGAGCTTTGGCATGAGCTGACCACACGCAGACCTCATGAAAAAAATATCGGCTATGCTGAAAGTCATGACCAAGCACTTGTTGGCGACAAAACACTAATGTTCTGGCTGGCAGATGCGGAAATGTATACGAAAATGGATATTCATTCACAAAGTCTAGTGATTGACCGAGCAATTGCTTTTCATAAGCTCATTCGTTTGATTACTTTCTCACTTGCTGGCGAGGGGTATCTCAATTTTATGGGCAATGAATTTGGGCATCCAGAATGGCTCGATTTTCCTAGAGTTGAGAATCATGATAGCTATCAGCACGCAAGACGTCAGTGGAGCCTTGCAGACAATCCAGAGTTGAAATTCCAGTATTTGTTAGCATTTGACAAAGATATGTTATTGCTTGAGAAAACGTGTCATTTCATGGACGAGGGCAACAATTTTCTTGAGCAAAAATGGATTCAGCAGGAAGAAAAATTACTCGCCTACCAAAAAGGAAATTTGCTTTTTGTTTTCAATTTCCATTCAACAAATGAACGATTTTTGGAACTATATTATGATTTGGAGCAAACGCCAGAGCTTTTGATTGATACGGACAATGGAAAATACGGTGGTTTCGGTCCGAGAAATCATTTTGAATACGACAAGACGGAGAAAAAATTAAAAATCAAACTTGCACCTCGAACTGCGTTTGTTTTTAAAGTGTAAATGAAAGGTACCTCTGAAAACAGGCTCTTTGTCAAATCGTGTGGAAAGCATCTATTTTACAAAGCGTACCTAAGAGAGTTGGACATCTTGTCCAGCTCCTCTTTTGCGTCTACCAGAAATAGTTTTCTTGTAGCATTCTGCTCTGTCGAACCTAGCCAGTAGCACAATTATAGGTCGTTCAACATGCAAAACCTTGTTCACTTGACTATTCTCTTGTTTTATCTTTCACTGTTACACTTTAAATACTGAAATATCTATTCTAAACCACCTTACAAATCCCTGTAAGAAGACCACACTGAATATAGCTCCTCGTACGGAAATTCTCAAATCTTCTAAAACCATAAGCCAATCGTTTG
>NZ_FUXI01000029.1 GCF_900167335.1 Pilibacter termitis | reverse complement strand
TAATCAGAGGGTCGAGGGTTCAAGTCCTTTAGCCGGCATAGAATGCGAACGTAGTTCAGTGGTAGAACATCACCTTGCCAAGGTGGGGGTCGCGGGTTCGAACCCCGTCGTTCGCTTGACTACTCTCGCCGGGGTGGCGGAACTGGCAGACGCACAGGACTTAAAATCCTGCGGTGAGTGATCACCGTACCGGTTCGATTCCGGTCCTCGGCATTCTAAGAAGTAAATAACGCACCCTTAGCTCAACTGGATAGAGTACCTGACTACGAATCAGGCGGTTAGAGGTTCGACTCCTCTAGGGTGCATAGACGAACGGGACGTAGCTCAGCTTGGTAGAGCACTTGGTTTGGGACCAAGGGGTCGCAGGTTCGAATCCTGTCGTCCCGATCGAGTTTTTTTCTTCCAATTTTGGAAGTTTTTTTATTTTCAAGAAACGTGAACTTTGGGAGTTGTGTTTTTGGTATTAATTTAGGTTTTTACCGAATTTTTAAAATTGGAGAAAGATGTAATTCTAAAAACTCACCTTATCCCCTACCGATAACAAATACTTTTAATCATTTCGTTTTTTTAAATTCTTTATCGTCTCGCAAAGTTGATCCGTCACCTCCTCTAAGAAGTTAAAAATCCGATTATTTAATCCAATCTCTCTTATTTTCGCCCACGCTTGTTCAATCGGATTCATCTCAGGTGTATATGTAGGCGAGAGTATTTTTATCCGAGATTTTAGTATTTCTACTAAAACGGATGTGCAAGCCCCCCTTTATTTAATCGACCAAGACATTGAAATCAAAGTATCAGGCATTCCAACGGTTCCGAACAATACGACTTCCTATGACAGTGCATTGAACACGACACTGCCGAAAGGAGTCATTTACCAGACAGGAACCTCAACAGACGCCAAGGGCAATGCCCTACCTGACCTTCAGATTGTAAAAAATCCAGTTGGGACAACCATTAGTTCTTGAGTTCATATGGTTTTTGTTTTGTTACAGAATTATAGGGCTTCTCTAAAAACTCCGCTTAAGACTAAATTAGCTAGTCTTTTTGTTTTCTAGGAAATCGACAAAGCTATGTGTTGTCAAGAAAAGCGGAGAGGAGTGGTTTGAAGTCTGCAACAGCGAACACTGTCGTTCATTTACTAGAAACGTAAGTTTCTAGCGACATTGTGAAAAGAAAATCGGAAAACTAGCAATTTTGAATAATCGTGAGTTTTTAGAGCTGCCCTTTATTTCCAAAATAAAAAAACCGCAAGTCACCCCACGGTTTTGTGTTCCATTTCAATTTTCATCTGTTTTTCTTTTTCCAATGTTTTTAATCGCTGGATAGATTTTACATAGCTTGCCAAGAGGACAACGACACTGCCAATCCATGCGAGCGGACTTGCAGCTGCAGCTCCCGGATAGCCGAGTAGGATCGTGAGGAAAATAGCAGCCCCACAACGCATAATTAATTCCATAATACCTGCGATTGTTGGTACAACGGATTGTCCTAGACCTTGTAGCGTATAGCGAAGAATGAATAAAATCGCCAGTATCCAATAAAGCGAAGCGTTGATATTAAAATAAACTTGAGCAAGTTCAATTACTTTGATTTCGCTGGCACTGATGAAAATTTTGACGAGTTGTTTACCAAAAAGAATGACTAAAGCACCTGCAATCACGGCGAAACTGCAACTTAACATCAATCCTTGCTTGACCCCTTGGATAATACGCAAATACTGCTTTGCTCCGTAATTTTGAGCAGTATAAGTCGCCATTGTTACCCCGAAACTCATCATCGGAAGTGTGGCAAATTGGTCAATTCTTCCTGCTGCGGTTTGAGCGGCAACAACATTGGTACCAAGCGAATTGAGTGCTCCTTGCAAGACGACAGCACCAATTGCAATGATAGAGGTCTGGAATGCCATAGGAAACGCCACTCTTGCGTGAGCAACAAAATCTTGTTTACTCAGCTGAAAATCCTTTTTCCTAAGTTGGAGAAGCGGAATTTTTTGGTAAATATAAATCACACAACAAACGCTTGCCAACACTTGAGCAACAACCGTTGCAATTGCAGCACCTGCAACGCCCCAATCCATTATGATAATGAAAAACAAATCAAGTGCAATATTGATTACGCAAGCGATAATCAAAAATACTAGCGGTGTTCTGCTGTCGCCTAAAGCACGCAATACATTGCTCAGTAAATTAAAGGCAATCGAAGCGAAAATGCCAAGAAAAATAATCGTGATAAAGTTCTGTGCATCATGAATAATTGCTTTTGGTGTTTGCATAATCACAAGCATAGGGTGAACAAATAATACGGATAAAATCGTCAAAATGACTGTTACAATAGCAGAAATAACAATACTTACCGCAAAACTTTTCTTCACACCACGAAAATCTTCCGCACCAAAACGTTGAGCGGTGAGAATCGAAAGTCCACTTGTCAGCCCGACAGCAAATCCGATAATCAAAAAATTAAGCGAGCCAGTAGAACCGACCGCAGCAAGTGGCGTTTTCCCAAGCGTTTTTCCTACGATAATCATATCAACTGTTGCATAAAGTTGCTGGAAAATATTTCCAATCAACAGCGGAATCGTAAAGAGCAAAATGAGTTTAACAGGACTTCCTTTAGTTAATTCTTTCATATATTCATACCTCAAAAAAGTGATGAAGTAAGAATACCATATTTTTTTTATAAATACGATAGAAAATGATAATTTTTTTGTTTTATTAGTAGAGAAACGAGTTTAAGCTAACAATTGCGTTTCCTCTCTGAACACGTTATAATACCAAACGGAGAAGGAATATAATGAGAAAGAATGGTGAAGAAATGAAAAAAGAATTATTTGTACGATTATTGTATGCGTTAATTGGTGATATTATTTTAGCGTTGGGTGCTGCGTTATTGATTTTTGCCTCTCTTGGTGTAGATGCGTTTACAGTAGCCAATTTAGGAGCAGCAGGAAAGCTAGGGTGGAGTTTGGGTGTATATCAAATGACCTTTGGACTGGTGGTAGGTTTGATTATTTTGCTGTTCAAACGACATCATCTCGGGTATGCAAGTATAATCAACATCTTGCTTACAGGCTATTTTATTGATTTTTTCATGTTTTTATTCGGCTCACATTCGCCGGAAAATATCGTGGTGAAAGTTCTAATCATGCTTGTAGCATTATTGATCTATTCGCTTGGTATTTCGCTTTATTCTACAAGTGGTTTAGGAGCGGGACCATATGATGCACTTGCCCCTGTTCTTAGTGAAATAACAGGGTGGAAATTTATGAATTGTCGTATTTTGGTGGATTCTACTTTTTTTATTCTAGGATTTTTCCTCGGCGGTCCAATTGGTGTGGCAAGTTTGCTTACAGCTGTTTTCTTAGGACCATTGATTAACATTTTCAATCAAACGATAACAAACCCTAGTTTAGCAAAATTCCTCGGGAAATGAAGTGGTGAGATATTGCCGCTTTTTTGTTTATTCTCGTTGTTTTTCTCATCTCAGTAGTGTAAACTAATAACTGAACATATCAAATAACGAATAGGGAGTTGTTAACATGGAAACAAAAACAAATGGATTTGCGATTGCAGCATTGGTTTTAGGGATTATTGGTATAGTTGGAAGTTTGATTCCGATTTTGAACATTTTTTCGCTTTTATTAGGAATTGTAGGCTTGGTTTTAGGGATTCTAGCGATTCTTAAAGCCAACCGTCAAGGTTCATCAAAAGGAATGTCAATTGCAGGGATCATTTTAAGTTCCTTGACGATTCTTGTTGCGATTATCATAAATGTAATAGTTGTGATTGCGGTGAATGAAGTCGCAAACGATCCTGATTTTCAATCTACCCTAGAAGAAATGACAGAAGAAGTATCTGATTCACCTTCTTCATTTAACCAAGAGGAAAAAACTTTTACAGGAAAAATTGCCACGGTCAAAATTGACAAAGCGGAGAAAGTGAAAGATTATGACGGAAAACCAGCATTGAAAGTCTTCTTTACCATTACGAATAATCAATCAAAAGACGAAGAAGTAGACACGCTTTTATCAAATACTACGCAATTTAAACAAGACAATGGAACAGTGAAAAATGAACTAAGTGTAACAGTTCTAAAAGAAGAGGAAGAAGAGCATTTATATGATACGCTAAAGGCGAAGAAAACAATTTCCACTTTTATAGTTCTTGAGTTAGAAAATGAGAAAGACCCTGTGATTGTGGAGTTTGGTGATGCTTTATATGATGAAGTAATCGGAGAATTGAAGTTAGAAGTAAAATAGTGGATAGTTAGGATATTGAATTTCAGTATCCTTTTTTTGACGTAGGCGGATACAGTTTTTTATAAAATTATGATAAAATGGAAGTTAGTACAACAGGGGTAGGAGGTGCGTTATGACAAAGCACGAAATGATTTTAGATTACATAAAAAATCTTGCACCAGGAGATAGAATTAGCGTGCGTGCGATTTCGCAACGTTTGAAAGTGAGTGAGGGAACGAGTTATCGAGCGATAAAAGAAGCACAAACTCGTGGGTTGGTAGCAACAATGGATAGAGTGGGAACGGTGCGTATTGAAGGACGTACGTTGAAACCGATTGAACATCTCACATTTGCGGAAGTGGCGAGAATTACAGATGCAGAAGTGCTAGGGGGCATGGAAGGCATTGGCAATTCGCTCAGTAATTTCATCATTGGAGCAATGCAGAAAGAGAGCATTGCTCGCTATATTAGCAAGACAGGCAATGGTTTGATGATTGTCGGCAATCGAGTGGATATTCAACAGTACGCACTTGAAAACGGTTTGGCGGTCTTGATTACGGGAGATTTTATTGCGGATCAATCGGTTATTTTGTTAGCAAATGAACTTGGGATTCCCATTTTGAAAACGAGCTATGACACGTTTACCACAGCGACCATGATTAACCGAGCAATGAGCGAAGCATTGATAAAAAAGGATATTATGCACGTGAGTGATGTGTTTACACCGTTGGAAAAAACTCCTTTTTTGAAAAGTTCGGAAGTAATTGCGGATTATCGCAAACTTGTGAAGAAAATGAAAGATACACGTTTCCCTGTTGTTACGAGCAGTATGCGTGTGGTAGGAGTAGTTTCTGGTAGTGATATTTTGGACAAGGACGAACGCATGAGCATTGAAAAAGTCATGACACGCCACCCAATCGTTGCCAAAAAAGCAATGAGTATCGCAAGTGTTAGTCATTTAATGGTCTGGGAACAACTAGAAGTCTTGCCTGTAATCAATGAGGACGAAACTTTAGCAGGTGTCATCAGCCGATTTGATGTGATGAAAGCCATGCAAGGAACAAGTCGTACAGGTCTTGCTCTTGATACGCTGAGCGACAAAATGCGTGATTCGCTAGACAAAGAACGTGAGGATGTATTCAAAGTCATTGTTACTCCGCAGCTAGTCAACCAGTTTGGCACGCTTTCTCACGGTGTCTTGACCGAACAAATTGTCGCAAGTGTAGAAGAAATCATGCGTTCAAAACTCAAAAAAAATATCGTCATTGAACAAATCAATTTATTTATGCTCAAACTGATTCCGCTTGAAAGTACGGTTTATTTCTTTCTAAAAGTGCTAGAAACTTCTCGCAGACGTGCGTTGATTGAGGTGGAGGGAAAAGTTGGGGCAAATATTGTGGTGAAATCAATGATTACGTTGCAACTAATGGAAAGAGGCTAATAGATGAATATTGAAGAAAAAATCATAAATGCAATAAAAAAATACGATACGATACTCATTCACAGACATATGCGACCAGACCCTGATGCGATAGGATCGCAAGTTGGTTTGGCGGAGATTTTGCGTAAGAATTTTCCAGAAAAGAAAATTTATGCTGTCGGCAAAACGGTTGAGGGTTTGAGTTTTTTGGCACAAATGGACGAAGTAAGCGATGAAGTTTACAAAAACGCTCTAGTGATTGTTACAGATACAGCAAATACAGCAAGAATAAGTGATGAGCGGTATAAAAATGGTGAAATGTTGATAAAAATTGATCATCATCCAAATGACGAACCGTATGGTGACTTGGTTTATGTGGATACGGGTGTGAGTAGTTGTAGTGAGCTAATTATGCGTTTTATGACCAATCAAGGCTTGAGTTTGACGGATAATGCAGCACGTCTGCTTTATGCGGGAATTGTAGGAGATACAGGGCGATTTTTGTATCCAGCAACGACTGCAAAAACCATGCTTATCGCAAGTAAATTGCGTAGCTATCGTTTTGATGCGACACGTCTTATGCGGGAAATGGAGCAAATTTCCTTTAACGTGGCAAAACTTTCGGGATTTGTTTTTGAAAACTTAGAAGTCGACACCAACGGTGCAGGTCGTGTGATGATTACCAAGGAAGTTTTGGCGAAATTCGGATTGAGTGATTACGAAACAAGCCATATCGTCAGTCTACCGGGGCAAATTGAAAATGTTGAAAGTTGGGGGATTTTTGTTGAACAACCAAACGGAAAATTTCGAGTTCGCCTGCGTAGCAAGGAAATAGCAATAAATGAAATCGCCAAGCGACACAATGGTGGCGGACACCCACTTGCCAGCGGAGCAAACGCAAAAGACCTTGCAGAATGTGAAGAAATTTATCGTGAAATACAAGGAATATTGAATAACTAAAGGATTGTTTTTCGATTAGCTAGGTATAGTATTAGTGTTAAGCCCTTATTTATGGGGCTTTTTTGTTTCCACACTACCTACACAAAGAAATAACTAGAGAAATCATCAAAAATGAGGTAAAATAATAGAGTATGTCTTTTGACATGAAAATGATGATTGAAAAGAGGAATAAAATGAACACACCAAATTGTCCAAAATGTAATTGCGAATATACCTATGATGACGGTACAGGGCTAGTAATCTGCCCAGAGTGTGCCTACGAATTTCGCCCAGAAGAATTAGCAGCCGAAGCTGAGGCAAATGTAATCAAGGACTCCGTAGGAAATGTCTTGAATGAAGGCGACACAGTTACCATTATCAAAGACTTAGCTGTGAAAGGAATGCCAAAACCGATTAAAAAAGGGACAAAAGTGAAAAACATTCGTCTAGTTGACCCAGATTTGAACAACGGGCATGATATTGATGCAAAAGTTGACGGATTTGGTAACATGGGGTTGAAAAGCTCTGTCGTGAAAAAGGGCTAATGGCTCAGAAATTCACCTCTAGTTTTACGAATGAAGAAAAAGAAATGTATATGCGTGAGGCATTAGGCGAGGCACGTTTGGCTTTTGAGCAAGAGGAAGTGCCGATTGGTTGTGTCATTGTTCATAATGGCAACATTATCGCTCGAGGGAGTAATGTTCGTGAATTGACACAAGATGCGACAACACACGCAGAAATGAATGCTATTCGTTTTGCCAATCATTCGTTGTCTAGTTTTCGCTTGGAAAATTCCGCTTTATTTGTGACGGTTGAACCTTGTGTAATGTGTGCGGGTGCTATTTTGCTCTCACGTATCCCAGAGGTTTACTATGGTTCTGCCAACGCAAAAGGTGGTGCTTGCGGGAGTGTGGTAGATGTAATGGATATTCCAGCCATTAACCACGCACCGTTCGTAGAAGGTGGCATTTTACAGGAAGAATGCGGGAGAATTATGACCGAATTTTTTCAAGATAAGCGAGCGAAGAAACGAAATGATACGCCAAAATGACTAGACAAATAAAGATTCTTCTTAGACAAAAAAATATCCGCACTTAGACAATAGAGAGTGCGGATTTTTTTATAAAGAAAAACAAACAGAAAAAAATGCTTTTATTTTTTGTTATTATTTGTTATAATGTTCCTTGTAAGTGATTACAAAACTTTGAGATTAGTAGACATATTTTTCTACAAAGTAGCGTAATGAAAAAATAACGTGAAGAAAGGCTATGACTGTAAAGAGCGGTACATAGCTGGACAAAAGAAAGGAAGTAGCAAACATGGCACTTTTTGGATTTGGAAAGAAGAAAGAAGAAAATACTGCACCTGTTGCAGAAAAGGTGGAGGTAAAAGAAGAGGCAGTTGAAACACCAGCTGCACCGACTACATCACCTGAAGGACACGTAGATGTTCGTATTTTCTGTTCAGCAGGAGCCTCTACATCCTTATGGGCACAAAATGTACAAAAATCAATGGATGCACAAGGTCGTGACATGACAATTAAAGCATTTTCTATTTCTGTTTTGGACGATGAAGCAACAGATACAGATATTATCCTAATCGGCCCACAAACACGCTATGTGGAAAATGATGTAAAAGCAAAATATCCAAACAAAATTGTCGCTGTTGTTCCAATGCAAACATTTGGTTTGATGAATGGTGACAAAGGACTTGAATTTATTGATACGTTGCTTTAATTAGCAAAACAAACGAGGTTGGTGTGAATTTCCAACCTCGTTTTTATATTGCCTCGTTATTTTATCTACGACTTTGCAAACTTGAGGCGATATTAAATTGTCGTTTTAAATACATTTTCGCAAGGAAACTCAATCCTCCAATAAGAATCATTACCCAGCCAGAAACGTGTGGATTTAAGACAGGTGGAACAAAGAGAGTGCCTGCATAAATTAACATCCACACAAACATTGCAACCAGCATAATACCTGCCATTTTTAGCATACTAGGACGTTTACTTCGGTCAGCACCGGGCTTTTCATATTGGTAAATGAAGTGATACATCATGTAGAACACCCCACCACCGACAGCCGCCATGACAACGGTAGAAAGTAATCCATAAGTAGAAGTCTGCTCTTTTGTTATAAATGCACTCACACCAGAAACGAGTCCGAGAACAGCTAATAGTAAAAGAGTATTGTCTAGCCACATCCAAAGAGGACGAGTGTTTTCTTCTTTGTTTTGAGCGGTTGCATTTGGACTTTTCATTTCATTTGTAACGTGTGTAACAGTGCCGTAAATGGAGCGTGCAGTCTGTCCAGATTTTTGTTTATCAACGATTTCCGTTAACATTTCATTTAGTTTTTCGACTTTTTCTGTTTCTGAAATGCCTAATTCATCCATTGCTTTTTTCAAGGAAAAAATATACTCTGTATTTTTCTTTGTTAATTTTTCTTCTAATTCTTGATTTTGTTGTTTTTTTTCTTGTAATTCTGTTGCGTTCATTTTTTCCTCCGTGTGTTTTTTTGTCTAGCTACGAGGGGCAGGAGTTTGGTCACTGTTCGCAACAGCACTGGAAACTAGCGTTTCCAGTAAATAAATGCTGTGGCTCACTGCGACAAACACCTAACCGCCCCACTTCGCTTTTCTTTGTCTAGCTACGAGGGGCAGAAGTTTGGCAACTGTTCGCAATGCCACCTGAAGCTAGAGCTTCAGGCAAGTAAATGGCATGGCTCACTGTTGCAAACTTCAAACCGCCCCTCTACGCTTTTCTTTGTCTAGCTACGAGGGGCTGAAGTCTGGTGGCTGTTCGCAGTGCCGCTCGAAACTAGCGTTTCGAGCAAGTAAACGGCACGTCTCACTGCCACAGACTTCAAATCGCCCCTCTACGCTTTTCTTTGTCTAGCTACGAGTGGCAGGAGTTTGGCGACTGCTCACAATGTCGCTCGAAACGAAGTTTCGAGTAAATAAACGACATGGTTCGCTGTCGCAAACTCCTTACCGCCCCTCTTCGCTTTTCTTATTAGTATAACGTATTTTAAGTGAAAAAGGGAGGAATCTGTTGATTATTTTTTTATCATTCCTTTATAGGTACCCTTAATCAATTTTTTCACTTACATTTTGTAAGCAAAAAAATTGAAAGTAAGTTCTTTTATTAGTATCATAGCATTACATCAGATTTCTGGTGTGAAAAAAATATAGGGGGAATTTTAAATGGCAAAATTATTAGTAGTAAAGGGACATCCCTTGACAAGTGAGGAGTCTTTTTCATTAAAGGGCTTGGATAAATTTGTGGAAGTGTATAAAGCACACAATCCACAAGATGAAGTGGTGACACTTGATGTGTTCAAGGACGATGTTCCTGAGATTGACGAAGATTTAGCACGTGCAACAGGGGCTGAATTTTCATCTCTTACAAAAACACAACAAGAAAAAATGACACGCTTTAATGAATTGACCGATTTGTTTTTGGAAAGCGACAAAGTCGTGATTGCCAATCCGTTGTGGAATCTTCATTTTCCAACGAGATTAAAAGCGTGGGTGGATACGATTAATGTTGCAGGAAAAACGTTCCGCTATACAGCTGAGGGTTCTGTTGGTTTAGTCAAAGGAAAAAAAGTCTTGCATATTCAAGCAAATGGCGGTGTTTATAACGGCAGTGATTACGGTTCACAGTATTTGCGAGGAGTTTTCAATTTTATCGGAGTAAACGATGTGGAGTCTGTCTATATTGAAGGGCACGCCTACGAACCAAGCAAATCAGAGGAAATTTTGAACAATTCATTGGAAAAAATCTCAGATATTGCACAAAAGTTTTAAATGGAATAAGCACAAAAACGGTTTGGTGAATAACTAAGCCGTTTTTGTCTGTCTTTTTGGAAAGAAAAAAATAGGATTTTGTGCTATAATTACCTTGTTTTGACATTTGCAGAAAGGAGCAGGATATGAAAGATAAGGCTTATGGTTTAGGTGATATAGTAGAAATGAAAAAGCCTCATGCTTGCACATTGCCAAACGGTAAAAAGGCGAATGCGTGGAAAATCGTTCGCTTAGGAGCAGATATAAAAATTGAATGCACAAACTGCAATCGCTTGGTTATGATGAAACGTGTGGATTTCAACAAACGATTAAAACGTGTCTTAACGCACGCCGAGGAATCAGAAAAAGAGGCAATATTAAAGAAAAAAGAGGCGATTAATGATACTTCAAGAAAAAACTTTTTAGAATATCGTGAATAAAATAGCGAGGCACGAAAGAGATGGGGTAAAAGAAAAGGGTAATGGTGCCTCGCTATTAGAACATTAATAAGCATAACTTACTTTTTCAAAAAATATACAAACAAATCAAAAAAAGTGGCTCGTGAGTGTGAGCATAAAAAATGGAGTGTAAAAAAGTAAGTAGAAAGAGATAAAGCGTTAAGCAAAGTCTTTTGGTGTACTAATAAGTACAAAACAATAGGAAAAAAGTTACGAAATATATCTTGAAGAACTCGTAGCTAGACAAAGAAAAGCGAGCGGGGCGTTTTGAAGTCTGCAACAGTGAGCTGTGTCGTTTACTTGCTCGAAACACAGTTTCGAGCGACACAACGAACAGTTGCCAGACTTCAGCCCCTCGTAGCTAGACAAAGAAAAGCGAGCGGGGCGTTTTGGAGTTTGCGACAGCGAACCATGTCGTTTATTTATTCGAAACGTCAGTTTCGAGCGACATTGTGAGCAGTCGCCCAACTCCAGCCCCTCATAGCTAGACAAAGGAGATAAAAACAATGGCATTAACCGCAGGAATCGTAGGACTTCCAAATGTAGGGAAGTCTACACTTTTTAACGCAATTACACAAGCAGGAGCAGAGGCTGCAAACTATCCTTTTGCAACAATTGACCCAAATGTTGGCATGGTAGAAGTACCAGATTGGCGATTGAACCGCATTACTCAGCTGATTCAACCGAAAAAAACAGTGCCTACGACATTTGAATTTACCGACATTGCAGGAATCGTGAAAGGTGCCAGCAAAGGTGAGGGGTTAGGGAATAAATTTCTTGCCAATATTCGTGAGGTAGATGCGATTGTTCACGTGGTACGTGCTTTTGACGATGAAAATGTAATGCGTGAAAATAATCGTGAAGATGCGTTTGTTGACCCAATGGCAGATATTGAAACAATCAATCTTGAGTTGATTTTAGCCGATTTGGAGTCGGTCAATAAACGCTATGCACGTGTGGAAAAACAAGCACGCACAACAAAAGACAAGGATGCCGTAGCAGAATTTGCGATTTTACAAAAAATTAAACCAGTATTAGAAGAAGGAAAAAGTGCTAGAACAATTGAATTTACCAAAGATGAACTTCCGATTGTCAAACGTTTATTCTTGCTCACTACAAAACCTGTTTTGTATGTTGCGAACGTTAGCGAGGACGAAGTAGCAGATGCTGAAAATATCGAGTACGTGAAACAAATTCGTGCATTTGCTGAAACGGAAAATGCTGATGTCGTGGTGATTTCTGCACGTGTGGAAGAAGAAATTGCTGAATTGGACAGTGATGAAGAAAAACAAGAATTTCTTGAGGCGATTGGTCTGGAAGAAAGTGGGCTAGACGTTTTGATTAAAGAGGCATATCACTTGTTAGGTCTTGGTACTTACTTTACAGCTGGTGAAAAAGAAGTGCGTGCGTGGACATTCAAAAAAGGCATGAAAGCCCCAGAATGTGCAGGTATTATCCATACAGACTTTGAGCGTGGTTTTATCCGTGCGGAAACGATTAGTTTTGATGATTTGGATAAATACGGTAGTCACAACGCTGCAAAAGAGGCAGGACGTGTTCGCCTTGAAGGAAAAGAATATGTCGTGCAAGATGGCGATATTATGGAATTTCGCTTTAACGTGTAAAAAAGAGCCTGAAATAAATCTCTCACGTAGAGGTTTATTTCAGGCATTTTGTTTTTATTTCTTTTCTTTAAAACCTTGTTTTTCGAGCAATTCTTCTGATTTCTTCATGCTGATTTTTTTCGTTTTCTTGACATTTTCATCCAAAATCATGCTCGGAATTTTACTTAATTCGTCAAAATCAACTTTTGTATAATCGACTTCGATTGTTTCGGTAAGAGTATCTTTCCCGTAAGAAAGTTTTTCACTTAGCCCTTTTACACCTTGATATTGTTCGCTAAGAGGGTCTGCAATCTTTTTAGCCTCTTCTTTTGTTTTCGCATTTAGCGAACTATAAGGCATGGAGCTTTTCGTTGTTTGCTTGGTTACATTGTCGCCAGTATAGTAATAGGTCACAGACAATGAGACACCATTTTTTTCTTGGGTAAACGTTTTTTGCCCCTTTTCTTCGCCACAGCCTACCAAGACAATCAAGCTAAGAGCCAGAGTGAAAATTACTGAATAAATTTTTTTCAATTTGAAATCCTCCATTTTTGTTAAAAAAATTAAATATAGCTACTTTATTATAATATACAAATTTCAAAAAAGATAGCATTTTTACAATTCAAGTTTTCTGGTTAAAAGTGTCCTTAAACAAAAGAAAGACTGAAATAATTCAGTCTTAGAGGAAAGATATGAAAAAAGTTGTTCAAGTAAACTGGGGTAGCTGGATTCGAACCAACGCATGAGGGAGTCAAAGTCCCTTGCCTTACCGCTTGGCTATACCCCAAGGGGAGATGAGGCGAAGGGGGAACTCCGCCTCAAAATGAATATATTCTGTAATAAACAGAATAAGGGAGAAACTTCTATGGAGATAGAAGTAATGGAAGGGGAGGGATTCGAACCCCCGAACCCGAAGGAGCGGATTTACAGTCCGCCGCGTTTAGCCTCTTCGCTACCCTTCCGTAGCACCAACATTTAACATTCTAACGTTACCTAAGAAAAAAATCAAGAAAAACATATGTTATATTTTATATTTTTTTCTTCACTGTAAAAAATAATGATAAATACACTACATTTTTTATTCAGTTTTAATTGAAATTAATGAAAAAACTTATCCAAATCACGAAAAAATTGCGTATATTAATAATAGAGAGTAACAGCTATCAAGTAGAAGTTAGGTGAGCAGTTTCTTTGACGACTTTAAATCGACTGAAAGTAAACTTGTTTACTTATCTCACTAGTGATTGCGAGGTGTTGCTTGCGTGAATGTAGATACCGTTCTTTTGGTGTCAATTCTTGCCTTAGTTGCTGGAGTGTTGCAATGTGTAAAAGCATATTTTGACTTCCTAGCAAGTCGGCAAAATTACAACCACAAAAAACGCCGTTTTCCTCCAAAAAGGAAACGACGTTAACCCTTTAAATCCTAGCTAATCGAAAAACGATAGCCGTAAACGCAAAGGTGTTAGCAGCACCTGTTTACACTCTCTATTATACATATTTTTTCAAGAAGTTCAATGATAATTTTTAGTAAAAAAATGAACAACTTTCCACAGAAGACAATGAAAGTTGCGGCTATTGAAATGAGAGGTTTGCTTGTTGCTATTTATATGGTGGTGATGTAGAATGACGATAACAAATGGTTGAACTGCTATGTTTTTTTGAAAATTGGAGGGGACACATGGAATTTAGAGTAGATAAGAGAATTTTTGAGCGTATTCCAGAACTTCAAATTGGGGTGCTAATTCTTGAAAATATTGACAACACAAAAAATATTGATGATTTTTTCAAGCAAGAGTATGGCGAAATCACGCAAGCAATCATGGAGAAATATGGAATGATGAATCTCGCGGATGAACCGCGGATTGCCAAATGGCGTAAAATTTACAAGAGTTTTGGAGAGAAGAAAGCTCGTTCATCTGTTGAGGCGTTGATAAAACGGGTGAAAAACGGCAATGAATTGTACCGAATTTCCCCGCTTGTTGATTTGTATAATCTTGCCTCGCTCAAGTTTGAACTTCCGTGTGGTAGTGAGGATTTATCGAAAATGCCAAGTGATTTGGAGTTAACGTTTGCGACAGGAGAGGAAGAATTTATTTTGCTCGGGCAAACGGAAATGGAACATCCGAATGAAGAAGAAATTGTCTATAAAAGTGGCAATATGATTGTGTGCAGAAATTTCAATTATCGAGAAAGCGACAAAACGAAAATTGATTCTGCAACCAAAAAAGCAATTTTTATTTTTGAAGATATTGACAACGGAAACCTTGAAGGTGCATTAACTTTTGTCTCAAACTCAGTCAAACACTTGCTAGAAGCCAACGTGGTGAAAAAAGAAATAATAACTAACGAAAAAACAAATTTAGATTGGTAAGAAAAGCGGAGAGGGGCGTTTTGAAGTTTGCAACAGTGAGCCGTGTCGTTTATTTAATCGCAACGTCAGTTGCGATCGACACTGCGAACAGTTGCCAAACTTCAGCCCCTCGCAGCTAGACACAGAAAAGCGGAGAAGGGCGTTTTGAAGTCTGTGGAAGTGAGCCGTGCCGTTTACTTGCTTGAAACGAAGTTTCAAGCGGCACTGCGAACATCCACCAGACTTCAGCCCTTCGCAGCTAGACACAGAAAAGCGGAGCGGGGCGTTTTGAAGTTTGCAACAGTGAGCCGTGTCGTTTATTTAATCGCAACGTCAGTTGCGATCGACACTGCGAACAGTTGCCAGACTTCAGCCCTTCGCAGCTAGACAAAGAAAACCGAGACTAGAAATTTTCTAGCCTCGTTTTTTTTACAAACTATTCAAGTTATAATCAGAAATCAACAACTCATACCCTTGTGCCTCATTGTTGACGGTGGCGAGGAGTTTTCCATTTTTTTCGACAGAAAATTTATTTCCGTCTGGAATGAGAAACCCAAGCTCTACTTTTCCAATCGAAAGACGTTGAACGTTAATGTGTGCATTGCCAGAAGGACGTTTGACTTCCTCAACTGTTACTTCAATATCTTTATTCTTTTTACTCATATCCAGCCTCTTTCTTAAATTCCTCTATCAAGCAGTAGTAATTCCTGATAAAGTGAATTTTCTTTTTCTAAATTTTTTGGTGTGTTATCCATTAGAATTTGTTTGTTTTCTAGGAAAACCACACGATTTGCTTTTTCTACTCCGAGCAAGTGATGTGTCACCCAGAGGATTGTACGCCCGCTTAGCTCTCGAAAGAGTACGTTTAATAGTTTTCGCTCGGTAATCGGGTCAAGTCCGTTTGTGATTTCATCTAAAAGTACAATCGGAGTATCCTTGAGCAAAATACGTGCCAAACCTAAGCGATGACGTTCTCCGCCAGAAAATCGAAGTCCTGCCTCGTCAACAAGTGTATCCAATTTTTCTGGGAGCAAGTTTACCATATCAAATAATTCGACTTTTTTCAAGACTTCCCATATTTCCTCATCTGTTGCACTTTCATTGGCAATCCGTAAATTATTGCGAATGGTCGTATGAAAAAGATAGGGCGACTGGTCAATGACGCCAATGAGCTTATCTATTTTTTCACTTAGAGTCAAAATATTTTGGTTGCCAATTCTCACCTCGCCACTGGAAAGTTGCTCATCTCCACGCAAAATTTTCAAAAGCGTAGACTTTCCAGCACCGCTTTTTCCAAGAAGTGCCAGAATTTGCCCTTGTGGAACGGTGAGGTTTAAGTTTTCAAAAATAAGTTTGTCCTCGTAAGAAAAATGAGCGTTCTGTAATTGAATCTCAAAGGAAGTCGGCAACTCGTTTTGGTTTGTCTGCTGACTCAAAGGTGCATCTAAATTGTTCATGCGAACAATTGACTCTGCATGAACTTGCGATTCACTTATCGCCTCACTTAATGGAGCAAATGCATCAATCAAAGGGAAAACTGCTAACACAAATGCAGCAATCCAGTTGGCAGATTGCGAAGTTTCGCCAAATGTCTGTGTCGTCCAGATAAGTAGGACAACAGCCAAACACCCAAAAGATAGCTCCAGCAAAAGATTACGGATTCGATTATGCTGGTGAATTTTTTTCTGCAAAGCACGTAAATTTTCCTGTTTTTCCTCGATTTTCCAAGCAAATTCCTTGCCACGACCGCTAAAGACAATATCACTCACCCCAAGGACGTAATCGGTTATTTCACTGTAAAGTGCTAATTTTTCACTTCGTATTTTTTCCTCCGTTGCCCCTTTGAACAGTAGGCTGATAAAAGGAATGAGCAACATTACGCTTAACAACCACAAAGCGATAAGTATAGCAAACCCTATCGAAAACACACCAAGAGCCAAAATAACAACTAGAGAAAGAGCGAAAGCAATCAGTACAGGGAAAATACTTCGTAAATAAAGGTTTTGAATATGTGCAATATCTTCGCTTAAAATCCCTAAAATATCGCCGAGTTTGATTTTGTTCATGACAAGTGTTGTTTGTTTTTCCAGTGTAATATAGAGTTTTTCCCTCAAACTACTGGTCATTTTCAGCACCCAATTGTGACTGGTCAAACGTTCTATATAGCGAAAAACTGGGCGAAAAATCCCGAAAGCTCGTGTGAGAACGACAGGGACGTAGATGACAATAATATTTTCAGGCAAACTAGCCGAACGACTGATTAAATAGCCCGAAGTAAACATCAACGCTCCGCCACAAAGAAATGTGCAAAGTCCAAGGAAAATAGCAAGTAGCAACATTTTTTTATATTTTTTCATAAAAGGCAATACCCAAGTATCCCCTTTTAGTGCGTGAAAGATTTTCATCGTTGTCTCCTCTAGGTTTTCATTTTCTGATACGTTACCTAACCTCTATTATACTAAACTCCTCGAACAACTCATGAATTTTGCTCTTGAAAATTTTGGCAAAAAAAAGAGGCACAAGCCCCAGCATACTTAGTGCTGCTTTCTTCCGAACCTGACACCCTTCATATGTGGAACCTTGCCCCTGAATATAATAGCATAATTGGGAAGTGTTTGCCAAGTATTTATATTTTTTTGTTGAGAGGGCGAGTGTTCATGTGTAAATTAAGATTCCTGATATATTTTTTCATTTAATGAAAAAAAGATGAGCTTGATTTTCGATCTTAATTACTTAAAGTGTAGGAAAAAACACTAAACGGTAGTTGAAAGAAAAAATAAAAGATGATAAGGTAAGGAGTGTTTAATGAAAATATAAATAAAAATAAATGACAATTTCATTAAGTAATAAAAGAAAATGGAGAGAACGAATGAAGAAAAAGAGTATTTATCTTGCTTTAGTATCATTGGCTTGCCCACTTGTACTAAGCACACAATCAGCAACGGCAGAAGAAGTGTCTGCTGAAACAGTTACAACAAGTGAAGTAGCAACAGCAAAAGGAGTGACAACTCCAGCGGAAGAAGTAGCGGAAACTCCAGTTACTGCAACCAGCGAAGAAACAAAAACGTCAGCCGTAGAAGTGAAAACTTCAGCAACTACGACAACAACGGAAGATGTGATTGCACCAACAGAAACAGTGAAAACAACGGCTCCTGCAGCAAAAGCTAAAACTGTTTCATTTACGATTACCTTTGTGGAACAAGGGAGCGGGCAAGTTATTGATTCTATTGCTGTAACAGAATAAGTTGGTCAAGTCATTGGCGTTTTCTTGCCAACAAATGGTTTATTTGTAGCAGATGTATTGGATCCGAATTTTTCAGTTGAGCTAGATGAGACAAATGCTCCTGTTCTTGTAGGAACAGTTTCAGCTACTACCACTGATTTTGTTGTGACAATGTATGCATACAATGCTTCGGGGGATGCAAAAATCAATTTTATTGATGATGCAGGAAAACCAGTTGTTGGGGCTCCGATTGCGACAATGGGTGGACAAGTAGGGGATGCGTTTAGCTATGACCCTCCAGCAATTCCGGGATATGTTTACAATGGTGGTACGGTAAATGGTGTATTGACGGACACTTTACAAGTAATTGACGTTGTTTATACTCGTGTTGAAACAAAAGTAACTGTTTCTTATGTGAATGAACAAGGTGAAAAATTGCAAGATGACTCTGTATTTACAGGGAAATTTGGTGAAGTTTCATCATTTAAAGCACCTGAAATTAGTGGGTATGACTTAATCCAAAAAGACGGAGAAAATTTTACTTCGACATCTAAAGAAATTGCCGTAAAACATGGAGAAAGTGATCAACAAGTGACGTTGGTTTATCGCAATCAAGTGGCGACAACGCCTGTAACTCCAGTTCCAACACCAGAACCGACACCAGTAACTTCTACAACGGAAGAATCAAAAGCTGATCAAAAAGAAGAACTTCCAAAAACTGGTACACAAGAAACTACAACGACACAAACAACACAAAACAAAGCAGCAACACCAGCGAAAGAAACTGCACTTCCTAAAACAGGAGAAAAAAGCAATATCGCACTTCTTGCAGTAGGTACAGCATTTGTTGCAATGGCAGCATTTGTTTTCAAAAAGAAAAGAGAAACAAAAGAAGTTTAATCTATAAGAAAAATCGCATGGAGGTTTCCGTGCGATTTTTTTGAAAAGAAAACACTTTACCCGTGCAAATCCAAATCATCTCCTAAGAGTTTATCCATTTCTTGTCGCATATTGACTTTTCC
The DNA here is from genome assembly GCF_900167335.1 of Pilibacter termitis. Lineage (GTDB taxonomy): Bacteria > Bacillota > Bacilli > Lactobacillales > Streptococcaceae > Pilibacter > Pilibacter termitis. Next base: position 15,055 of record NZ_FUXI01000029.1, on the reverse strand, counting down.
GATAGGTGTTTTGTCTTTTTTTCCACGAATGTAGCTCATGGCGAAATGTGTAAGGATCAGTGTTGCGACTAAGAGTAAAATCGCAATTGCATAAAGCAAGATTTCAAGAGCAGGTCCGTGTGCTGACAAGATTTGTCTGAGGACGGCAGTGATACAAATGTAAACAAGATAGCGAATAGGGATATGATGTCCTTCTTGAATGTAGCGAAACAGCAAAATCATAAACTCAAAGAGCATGAAAAAGGTCAACACTTCTTGAATTAAAATACTAATCGAACGGTCATCAAATGTCCCGAAAACAATCGAGAAAATCATATGAATATCACGTGCCATTGCCACAAGCAACAAAAGTGCCAATGCAAATAAAAACAAATCTAAAAATCGATTGACAATCATTTTTATCCGATCGTTCATAAATTCACCTCCTCGCAAATGAAATTTTCTCACATAATTTGTGAGTAATTCTTTTACCTTATTGTACCAAAAAAACATGAGGAAAAGTATAAAATTTTTATGGAGAATGTTTAGAAACATGGTTGTTTTGTTATGGGAATTACATTAAAAGAAGTCAACTCTAAAATTAGAAATAGAAAGAGTAATTTTCAGTCCTTAGATGTATTGCAAGTCTACATCTAAGGACTGATTTTACATGAAAGAGATGAGATTTTATTTACAAACGGCAGGAAAAAGAAGATAATATGGGTACCTCTAAAAACTCTGTTTAATACCAAATTAGATAGTTTTTCGTTTTTAGAGGTATCCATAATTATGGCGGTAAAAAAATATAAGGAGGGAAGAAAGTGAGTGATTATCAATGGGAAAAAGCAATAGGTAGGGTATTTCGCAGTAAAAATGCGGAGTATTCGGGATTTACTCAAATTTTGGGTTTGCCTTATAGCTATCGTGTGATTGCTGGAAAACCAGTGGAGAATGCACTATTGGAGGTTGTTGATTTTAAAGAAAATGAACTTTTTGTAAAAGTCGTAGAGGAGGATTTAGAAAATGATTTCAAGTACATTGATTAGTTTTATTGTGATTGCAGTTATTATTTTTGCTGTTGTAGTGATTGCGGTAAGTCAAATGGTGATTATTGTTCAGCAAGGTGAGGTTAAGGTTGTGGAAAGTTTTGGGAAATACGTTCGCACCTTAGATCCCGGGTTGCATTTTTTGGTGCCAGTGCTTTACAACGTTCGTCAGCGTGTAAGTCTAAAACAAACGCCGCTTGAAATCCCGCCACAAAGCGTGATTACAAAGGATAATGTAATCATCAATATTGACGAGGCACTAAAATATCATGTAACAGATGCACGTGCATTTGTCTATGACAATCAGGATTCTGTTTTGTCTATGGTGCAAGATTGCCAGAGTAATCTGCGTGGTATTATCGGGAAAATGGATTTGAACGAAGTGTTAAATGGAACGGAAGAAATCAACCAAGCACTTTTTGCCAGCGTTCAGCACATTACCGCAGGTTATGGTTTGTCAATTGACCGCATCAATATCGGAGAAATCAAGGTAAGTCAAGAAATCGTTGACTCCATGAACAAATTGATTACGGCAAGTCGTGATAAAGAAAGTATGATTACCGTTTCTGAAGGGAAAAAGCAATCTGTGATCCTCGATTCTGAGGCACGTGCGAGTGAAATGGAAATTGACGCTGAAGCTCGTGCGAAGCAAACAAAAATTGATGCCGAGGCACGTGCAGAGCGGATGAGAATTGATGCCGAGGCTGAGGCAGCGAAAATTCGCACACTTGCCGAAGCAGACAAACAGCGGATTCAAACAATTAATACCGCCATTCGTGAAAGTGGCATTGATGAAAATGTTTTGAGTTATCTAGGTATCCAAGCGTTCAAAGAAGTTGCCCGCAGCAATACGAATACGGTTATTTTACCAAGCAACATGACAGAACTCGGCAATGTGCCAGTAGTTAAAGCGTTGTGGGATAGCGAAAATGAAAAGCATGATTAAGGAAGAAATATAAATATTGTTTAGTTTTTGAAAGCTCATGGATTTTTGATTCATGAGCTTTTTGTTGCGAAAAAAATCAGAGTTTTCTATAAGTTGGAGCGTTTGACTTACGAGACGTTCGTTTTTTGTGAAAAGTTGAATTAAAAATGAAAGGTGGATTATAAATTGTTCATAAATTTAAAAATTGGATTATTTTTATAGAATAGGAAAAAATGATGTGAAGCCAAGTGAATAAAGAGATTTCGAACCGTGTAAAGGTTGTTCAAGATATAATCATAAAACAAAGATTAAAATATAGAAAAAAGTTATTGATTTTTTATTAGAATATGATATTATTTACTAAGGATAAATTAAATAAAAATGAATTTAAGCACATAATGTAGAGGAAAGAAATGCTTGTAAATAAATGTAAACTCACAGAAATCGGAGAGGGGTGTTTTGAAGTCTGTAACAGTGAGTAACATCATTTATTTTCCTGAAGTGAAACTTCAAGTACTGTTGTGAACAGCTACCAGACTTCAGCACTTCATAGCTAGACAAGGAAAGATTTTGATCGGATGCAGTTCGATCGTGTTCTCGTTTGGCTGGAGCGATAAGTTTCGAGCATTTTCGAAGGAAACGAGAAGAAGGAGGTAATCATGGATAAAGAAAAAATGTTGAAAAAATAGCAAAGAGAGACAACAATTATCAAAGTATTCATCATAAATAAAGAACATTTTTTGTGATGACGTTGTTGTTTTTATATCGATTTTTTTGCAAGGGGTAATAAGATATCGATTTAAAAAAAGAAAAGGAGGACAATCATGAAAATTTCAATTCTAGGTTTAGATTCTGTTGGAGTTGCTAATGCATTACTACTAGGACAAAATGAAGATGTGCTTGGTTATGATCAAGATGAAGAAAAAATAAGAACGCTAAAAAGGAAAAATTTAGCGATTCAGGATGATTTCATTTCAAAATTTATTAATGAAAAAAAAAACAAAGATAAGATGGTCTGCAAGTTTTAGAAAAGCCGTGTTGCATGGTGAATATTTAGTGATTACGACACCGATTGATTATGACGAAAAGAAAAGATCTTTTGATACGACTGTGATTGAATTTCTCATGTCAAAAGCGTTAGAAATCAATCCAGAGAGTAAATTTGTTATCAAAACAACGATTCCAATCGGCTATATTGAAACGCTCAAAGAAAAGTTTTCTAATTTAAACCACATCATTTTCTTCTCGGATTTTTCACGGAAAGAAAGTGAATTGTATGACAATCTTTATCCCACTCGTCTGATTATTGGCGATAGCACGGAAGACGGCAAGCGAATTGGTGAGGTGTATGCTCGCAATGTGTGGGAGAGTGATGTGGAGATTCTTTATGCGACGGAGACAGAGGCTGAGGCAATCAAATTATTTTCTAATGCTTATCTTTCGCTACGTCTTGCGTTTTTCAATGAGCTGGATACATTTGCGACAATCAATGAATTAGATTGTAAGAAAATCATTCAAGGATTAAGTTTGGATCCGAGAATTGGCAATCATTACAATAAACCAAGTTTTGGTTTTGACGGTCATTTCTTGCCAAAAGATACCAAACAATTAAAAGCAAATTTTTGGAACGTGCCAGAACGTTTGATTTCGGCGATTATTGAGAGCAATAAAATCCGTCATGACTTTGTAGCGTTAAATATTTTGCAAAAAACACCAAAAACAATCGGGGTTTATCGCTTGGGAATAGAGAAAGAAAGAGGCAATTCCTACTATTGTTCTGTTCTTGAAGTGATCAAACGTTTGAAAGAAAATGGTGCAAAAATTCTTATTTACGAACCTCGACACATTGGTCCTAAATTTGACGGAATCAATGTCGTTCATGATTTGCAAGAGTTTAAGCGACAAAGCGAGGTTATTTTGGCAAATCGTGTAGATGATGATTTGTTTGATGTAAAAGATAAAGTGCATACGCATGATGTGTTTGGGTTAGACTAAATAAAAGTAGAAAGTCAGCTTCTCTTTATTTATATTTATTGAGGAGTTGGCTTTTTTTGGTGTATCCATACAACATTCATTGAGTGTATGCAAAGTTTCCCCAATCTCTTTTTCTCACAAAAAAACTAAACCGTTTTATTTGAAAAAGTATATACAAAAGTCTAAAATAAAAATAGTAAGTTTTTTAAAGGTACTTAATAATCAAAACGAGGAGGATTTCCAATGAAAGCGACAGATACTTACAAACTTGCCAATGGAGTAGAAATTCCGATTATTGCGTTCGGCACTTGGCAAACACCAGACGGTGACGTTGCTGAAAAAAGTGTAATAGATGCAATTCGAGCGGGTTATCGTCACATTGACACTGCAGCGATTTACCGAAATGAAGAAGGTGTAGGGCGAGGAATTGCAAATTCTGGAGTGCCACGTGAGGAATTATTTGTCACGACAAAACTCTGGAATGATGCTCATAGCTATGAGGGAGCAAAAGTGGCACTTGATGAATCGCTTGAGCGACTTGGTTTGGATTATGTAGATTTATATTTGATTCATTGGCCAAATCCGAAAATGTTTCGTGATAGCTGGCAAGAGGCAAATACTGGAGCATGGCGAGCAATGGAAGAGGCTCTTGCAGCAGGAAAAGTGCGTGCGATTGGTATTTCTAATTTTCACCCAAGACACGTTGAGGCACTTTTGGAGAGTGCGACCGTTCAACCAATGGTCAATCAAATTCTTGCGAATCCAAGCGATATGCAAGAAGAACTTGTTGCCTACAATCAAGAGAATGGCATGATTACAGAGGCATATTCTCCGCTTGGAACAGGGAAAATTTTTGAAATTGATGAGTTAAAAGAGTTGGCGGAGAAATACGAAAAAACGATTGCTCAACTTGTTTTACGCTGGAGTTTACAAAAAGGTCTCTTGCCAATTCCAAAATCAGTTCACGAAGATCGAATCAAGGAAAATATTGATGTATTTGATTTTGAATTGAGCGAGGAAGACGTTGCATTTATTGACAGCTTGAAAGGAAAAGCAGGACTTGCGAAAAATCCTGATGAAGTTGATTTTTAAAATTAGGACACCTCTAAAAACTCCGCTTAAGACTAAATTAGCTAGTTTTTCGATTATCGAGGAAATCGGAAAACTAGCAATTTAGGATAAGTGCGAGTTTTTAGAGGTGCCCATTACCCTTAAAAAAGGCACAGTCTAAAATTGACTGTACCTTTTTTACGTTATTTATTTGACGAATTTTGTGTTAGTTCGCTTGGTAAATTTGCAAATTCTTTGTCTAGTTTTAGCGTTGTTTCAGCTTTTTTTCCGCTACGGTAGTAAACGACTTTGATAGAATCTCCAATGCTGTGTTTGAACAAGACAGATTGAAGTGTTGTTGTATCATTGATTTTTTGTCCGTCTACTTCAGTGATGACGTCTAATTTTTTCAAACCAGCTTGTTGGGCAGGCCAGTCTTTTGATAGTCTGAAGATGACAACACCATTTGTTACATCATCAGGAAGTTTAAGTTTCAGTGAAGAGATGTCTTGTTGGGTCATACTTGACAAAGGCCAAGAAGAAATGCCGATTCCCGGACGTTTTACTTTTCCGTTTTCTTCGAGTTGGTTGATAATATTGACTACGTCATTACTTGGAATGGCAAATCCCATTCCTTCTACACTTGTACCAGTGCCAGAGTTTCCGATTTTACTAGAGTTAATTCCGATTACTTGTCCTGCAAGGTTGATTAACGCACCACCAGAATTTCCCGGGTTAATCGCTGCGTCCGTTTGAATTGCGTTTGTGTTGACCGCTTGTTTTTGTTCGTTTACAAGTTGAACATTGCGGGCAATTGCAGAGATAATTCCGCTTGTTACAGTATTGGCAAATTCTGTTCCAAGAGGAGAACCGATTGCAATCGCAGGTTCGCCGACTTGAATTTTGCTAGAATCGCCAAATTGTGCAACAGTTGTCACGTCTTTGTCAGGAATAGAGATAACAGCTAGGTCAGAGTAAGAGTCTGCACCGACAAGTGTTCCTTTGACTTTTTTACCGTTTGAAAGTTGAATTTCAAGTCCTTTGCTTTCTGCAACAACGTGATTGTTGGTAACAATATAGGCTTTTCCGTCATTTTTCTTATAAATAACCCCACTTCCTTCACCAGCAGGTTCAAGATTTGAAGTGTCGATATCTTCTGTATCACTATCTTCCCTTAAGATATCTTCTAGTGAACTTTTACTAGATTGAAGATTGATGACAGAGACTACTGCACCTTTCACTTTGTCTGCTGCTTGGGTGATACCATTGTTAATCGTGTAATCAATCGTCTGTACTTTTGTATCTCCCTTTGAGCTTGTTTGTGTAGTAGTAGAGGTATTTGTCGTGTTGTTTGAAGAATTACCATTAATAGCATAATTTCCGCCAACAATTAAGGCTGCACCTACTACCCCACCTGCTAATCCTGTTAAAAAAATTTTTCCTTTATTATTCATTGTTTATCCCAGCTTTCGTTTGTTATTTAGGTATGTAAGTATATTATACCAAAAACCTTAAACGAACCTTATTTAAACTCTCGAAGATAAAACTTTTTTTAAGAGGAGTTCTAAAAATCACTTTAGCTCTACACTTTAAATAAAAAAATATGTGTAATCATTGCAAGTAAGTAAAACATTTGATACACTAATAAAAATCATTCTTTAAGTAAATCCAGAGAGGTTTATAAGAACTGTATAGGTTGTTATATTTACATATTTAGTCTGAACTGCCGAGGGAGCAGTGGGACTATTCTGGAGAGGTGTGCTTATTTGAATGAATTTCAAATAAGTTTTTTTATGTTTCAAAAGAAACATAAAAGCGAAGAGGGGCGTTCAGGAGTTTGCGACAGCGAACCACGTCGTTTATTTACTCGAAACGTTAGTTTCGAGCGACGTTGTGAGCAGTCGCCCAACTCCTGCCCCTCATAGCTAGACAAAGAAAAGTGAGAGGGGCGTTTTGAAGTCTGTGGTAGTGAGCCATGCCGTTTATTTACTGCTACACTTCGTTTCGCATACAGTCTTTCTAAGAATCAAAGATTCTTGAAAGACTAGCATTGAAACGAAGTTTCAAGCGACGTTGCGAACAACCACCAGACTTCAGCACTTCGTAGCTAGACAAAAGGAAAGGAAACAAAACATTGAAAAAAATGTCATTTGCAAAAAAATCGGTTTTATCATTAGTATTAGGAGTTGTTTTTGGACTTATTTTCGTCTACGTCCGTGAAAATTCGTCAAAAGAGATTTGGACGACACTTACCAATTTGCTCTTTGTCGATATTACACAGGAGGGGCAGGAGAAATCACTAGGGCTGTTTTACCTTGTTGGGCAATTATTCTTAAAAAGTTTGCAGTTTATCATTGTACCGCTTATTTTCACTTCAATTGTCAAGGCAATTGAGCATATTCACGACACGAGTTTGCTCAATAAAATTGCGAAAAAAACGTTTGGCAATCTTTTTATCTTGCTCTCGATTGCTCTTGTTATTGGAACGGTTGTAGGATTGACGGGGTATTCAATGAATCTTTTCCACTTTGAAGCACCCAAGGGATTGGATAATGTGAGTGAGGTAAAAGCAAACGGGAATCCACTTACGGTGCTACTTGATTTGGTTCAACCCAATTTGGTGGCAACATTTACCAATAACGGTGCGATTTTGTCGGTCGTTCTACTTGCTTTGATTGTAGGAATTGGCTTGCAGTCATTTAAGGAAAAAACTTTGCTAAGCAAATTAAATGATGAAATCAATATGCTTGCGATAAAATACTTGAATTTTGTTATTTTAAAACTGAGCCCATTTGCGATTTTTGCTCTTATCACGAGAACTTTCGCCTCTTATGGATTGAATTATCTTGGAAGTGCAATGGTGTATATGTTATTGACGATTGTAACCTTATTTTTCTTTGTTCTTGTCGTCTTTTCATTGATTTTGAAGTTTGTTATCAAAGTCAATCCAAGAATTTATTTCAAGAAAATGTATAAAGTTGCATTGTTTGCCTTTTCTACTTCGTCATCTGTTGCGACATTGCCACTGAATTTGGAAACAACGACAGATGAACTAGGGATGAACAAAGATATTGCCTCATTTATCGTACCGTTAGCGACAACACTAAATATGACAGGGACAGCAATCATGCAAATTATTGCAACGTATTTCATTGCAAAAAGCGGAGGATATTCGATTGGTTTTTCTGAAATTGTGCTGATTATTGCCTTAACGCTTATTGGCTCGCTTTCCACACCAGCAGCACCGGGGGCGGGAGCAATTTTACTTTATACGATTATTAGCGGACTAGGTTTTGTCAATCCAAGTGCTATGGCAGCTTATACGCTCATTCTTGCGATTAATCGACCAGTTGAAATGCTTGTTACAGCGGTCAACGTACTAGATGATAGCATTAGCGGTTTATGGATAGCCAAAGATTTGGATATGTTAGATGAAACTATTTACGAAAACGAACAAATTCATTTTGAAACAAAAAATTAGAGTTCCCCATTCACACTTAACCATTGCAATTCCCTGTTGCAATGGTTTTTTTGAAGAAAATTGTGGAAAAGCTGTGGAAATCTTGTGGAAAAAGGAAAGTAGTTTTCCACAAAGTTGTGAAAAAGTCTGTGGAATTGTCAGATAATATGTGAAACAGCCTAGGACAATGTGAGAAACAAGTACAAAAAATTGTGGATAACTTGTAAAAATGTGGAAAAAACGGTGGAAAACTCAAATGAACGTTTTCCACAGAATGTGTAAAAAGGTTTTATTTATGGACTCCTCTAAAAAGGATTGAGTATAATACTAAAGTGTACCTTAAAAGTGATATTGAAAATAAATGGAGGAGAAAGATGAATATTAAAATTATTACCGTAGGAAAACTGAAAGAAAAGTATTTGAAAATGGGGATTGAGGAGTATGCTAAGCGTTTGAAGAGTTATTGTAAGCTAGAGATGATTGAGTTGGCAGATGAAAAAGCTCCTGAAAACCTGAGTGAAATGCAAATGAAACAAATCAAGGAGAAAGAAGGGCAAAGAATTTTGTCTAAAATCAAAGAAGATGAATTTGTTTTTGAACTTGCCATTCACGGCACGCTTCCTTCAAGTGAAGAGTTAGCGGAAGAAATTCGCAATCTTGGCACTCATGGAAAGAGCAAAATCACCTTTATTATTGGAGGCTCACTTGGCACAAGTGAAGAAGTAAGTAAACGAGCGGATAAAGCGATTAGTTTCGGACGTTTGACCTATCCTCATCAGTTAATGCGATTGATTTTAACTGAGCAAATTTATCGTGTTTTTCGGATTAATGCAGGTGAGCCTTATCATAAATAGAAAGCGAAAAGCTTGCAATGTTCAAAAATTGCAAGCTTATTGCTGTAAGAAGGGGGCTATTTTTTTTCTAAAGGCATCATGCGTGTAGTGAGATAATTTTCTAGCCATTCTTTTGTTGCGGGGATGTGCAGATGATGTTTGCCGTCACGTTTGACAAGGAATACACTCGGTGGTGTCTGTTCGTTTGCCACGACAAAAGAGAAGTTCTCGATCGTTGAGGCAGCACCAAATTCACCGTTTTTACTCATTGCTACAACGGAAATATCACCAGCCTCACCTACTCGCTCAATCAGTTCCTTTTCCAACTCATTCACTGCCATTTCACACGCAAGTTGAGCGGAATGTCCTTGTTTCATAAGACGGACGATTTCGTAGGAGATACAGCCTTTCATCAAATCTTCGCCAAGTCCTGTTGCAGTAGCAGCACCGACTTTGCTATCGGCATAAAAACCAGAACCTGAAAGGGCAGAGTCGCCCACACGTCCTTGTTTTTTGAGGAAAAGTCCACTTGTGCTAGTCGCAGCTGCCACACTTCCAAGTGTATCAACGCCTACCATTCCTACCGTATCATGACCACGATAGGCTTTCATCGTGCCGATTTCTTTTTCGGCAAGTTGCAATTCTTTGCGTTTGTTATGATAATGAATTTTCGCTCGCTCACTTAGCATATTTTTTCGCTCAAATCCGTTTTTATGAGCGTATTTTTCAGCACCATTGCCAACGAGCATATTGTTGAGATATTCTTTACTTAGTTGGCAAGCGATTTTGACAGGGTTGGCGAAATCTTTTATTCCCGCCACCGCACCGATTGCCATGTTGTCGCCATTCATAAATGCGGCATCTAATTCGACTTCCATTTCCTCATTTGGCAAACCGCCGTAGCCTACCGATTTATAATAAGGGAAATCCTCGACTGCTGAAATTGCGTTGACCAATGCGTTTTCGATTGTTCCGTTATTTTTTAAATCCTCTATTTCTTCACAAATGCCCTCTAACGACATTCTCCATGTTGCGATGATTCCGTACATTTTATTTTCTCCTTTTGTGTCTAGCTACGAGTGGCTGAAGTCTGGTGGCTGTTCACAACGTCGCTTGAAACTTCGTTTCAATGCTAGTCTTTCAAGAATCTTTGATTCTTAGAAAGACTGTATGCGAAACGAAGTGTAGCAGTAAATGAACGACGTGGCTCACTGCCACAGACTTCAAACCGCCCCTCTCCGCTTTTCTATTTTTCTTTGTGTTGTTTTTATAGGTTCCCTAAAATTGATGAGAACTCAAAACCTTGATACTTTCTTTGTAAATTTCATATAACTTTTCAAAATCCTCTTTCAGCATATATTCATCTGCATTGTGAGCAATTCCTTTTTGCCCGGGGAATGAGGGACCAAAGGCGATGATATTTGGTACACTTCTAGCATAAGTAGCACCTGTTGTCGTTGTTGGTTTTCCGCTCAATCCTGTGAAATCCTCATAAATTTTGGATAATTCCTGTATCCACCATTGATTTTTATCCTTGACAACTCCAGGGATTCTGCGAACGACTTCGACTTGTGTTTCGCTTGGCAAATGTTTTTCAAGTGCGTGTGTTAATTCTTCTTCGCTCACAGTGACAGGATAGCGAACAGCTAACTCGATTTCCAAAGCGTTCTCGTATTTTTGGAAATTGACAGGCGTGATAATGGTTTTCCCACTTTCTTCATCGGAAAAATCAAGTCCAAGCCCTTCGCCAAAATGTTTTTCGTGCATAGTCTCAACGAGCCATGTGAAATACTCACGAAGTTTCTCGGGCAACTTTTCTTCCAAAAGTTTTTTTGCAAGTAGAGTAATCGCATTTTCCCCAAGTTCTGGAGCGTTTGACGGAGCTTTTTTTCCTAAAGCGGTAATTTCTTTTTGGTTGTAGCTAACGGAAAGATGATCAGGCACAAATGCACGTGATTGATCGCCAGAGATTTCACTCAAATTTTTTAAAGCAGCTCTATCAAGCGTTGTTCGAATGGAGAAATTTACCAAACCACGTTCCCCGTAAATCGCAGGAAATTTTCCGTCTGGTGTGAAACCAAAAAGTGCGGGTGGTTCATTTTCAAGATAAATGCTCATGTCCTCAGAACCTGTTTCTTCACTCGAACCAAAAACGATACGAATTGGAATGACTGGCGTAAAACCTTCCTCTTTCAATCGCCAAAGAGCATAAAGACAAGTGAAAATAGGGCCTTTATTGTCAAGAACGCCACGAGCGATAAACTTTTCACCGCAGTCATTCAGCTGATAAGGAGGCACGCTCCAACCACAACCTGCAGGTACGACATCTAAATGCCCAAAAATCCCGAAATATTCCTCGCCATAACCGTATTCTACAACGGCAGCGACATTTTTCACCATGCGTGCTTGAAATCCTAGTTCACGAGCGATTTTGACAATCTCCTCTAGTGCCATACGACTTTGTTTTCCAAAAGGTGCATCTTCCTCCGCCACCTCTCGCACGCTAGGAATTTTCAGCAGACGGTCAAGTCCGCTTAGAAACACTTCGCTTTCAATCATTTTTCTTCTCCATTTCTTATATAGGTCGTTTGAAATTTATATTTGTCAGCTCGGTAAAAAGAGCTATCTACTAAAATTGGCACACCAGTCACACCGTAAGTGATAGAATGTACGTGTAAAATCGCACTATTTTCCTTTATTTTCAACAAATCTGCCTCTTTTTTATTTGCTACTCGCCCTTCGATTTCTTGATGTGAATAGGCAAGTTTAATTTTTTGCTCAATAAGTTGAAAAATAGATTGTGTAAATAGCGTTGTTGAGAGTTTTTCAGGCAAATATTTTCTTCGTATCCAAAGTTCTTCAATAGTCATAGGTTCGTTTTCTAAGGAACGTATGCGAGTGATATGAAGAATTTTTTCCTCCTCTGCCGCCTCTAATTCTTCCCAAATTTCTTGTTGGTAGGGAATTTCTTGGAAATCTAACACTCTTGTATGAACGGATTTTCCTTGTTTTTTTGCAACTTCGCTAAACGAGTGCAACCCTCCTTTCCCACTTACGATTTTTGGTTTGCTCATGACATAAAGACCAGCATTTTCTCTGCGATACAGCATTTTTTTGTCGATTAATTGCTGCAATGCTTTGCGAATGGTCAAGCGACTCACTGCAAATTCTTCGGCAAGTTCATACTCGCTAGGCAGTCGATTACGACTTCCGTATTCATTTGCCAGTATCCGCTCCTCTATTTTTTCTTCTATTTGTTTGTATAATGCTTTTTTCAATTCTTCACCTCTATTCTCTGTTTCCGTTTACATTATAAAATGGTATATACTATTTTGTCAATACTTTTTAGAGGTATCTTTCTAAGAAAAAAATCGCCAATAATTCAGCGATTTTTATAGTTTATCTTATTTACATTTCCCCGCCATTTCGTTTGCGGGCAATCATTTTCACGGTAATTGCTAAAAGGAATACCGACCACGCAAGAGCGAGCAGGAGAACGGAGGTGCTTGACAATGTTTTATCAAATGTCGTCAAAGAAATGCCAAACCCCTCAAAAACTTTTTCTCGTACGTCGCTTTGAACAGTAGGTGGAAATTTTTCTATTAAATCATTCATTTTTTCCTGCATAAAATACTCACGAAAAAGCGTAGCACCTTGGGCGAAAGGGAGAAGTTTCAAACTGCTTGCAAAAACGTTGCCCAACGTATCAAAAGTGATATACACTCCAGCTAAAAATCCGCCAAGCGAGTTCATCAACGCACTGAGAGCTGTCACGCTCCCCTCAGAATTGGCAAAACAAACGGCTAGAAATGCCAAGAAAGCAGCAGCAAACAGGCTTTCAACCAAAATTCCTACAAGTATCATAGGAGAAAACGGAATACGACCAAATGTTGCGAGAATACTTGCCAAATAAAGCGTGGTGGTAATGACGAAAGTTATCACAAATGTCGAAAGAATGTGGCTAAGTGCCAGTTCAAAACGTGAGATTGGTGTAATGTAAAAGTCATCAAATGCTCTATTCAAACGGTCTTCCGTATAACCTTGTATTGCCGAAGTTGCAGTAGAAAGTGTTGCAAGGTAAATAGCTCCAGAGACAATCCAAAGTAAAATAGCAGTTGAAATTTCTTCCTTACTTGCATTTATTCCTTGGAAATTCTTCGTGAAACTTCTCTCAATGACACCATATAAAAAGACGTTATAAAGCACTAAAACAAGTGCAGGAGAGAAGAAGGAGAAAATTAGGCGACCTTTGTTCTTCGTGTAGATTTTCAAATTTCTGTTGGTAAGTGTAAGTAAATTGCTCATTTTTCCGCCACCTCTCTTTTTTTCGTTGTCAAATGTAAAAATACGTCATCCATTGTTCCAAGTCGAAGTTCAAAATGATGATAGTTTGTTTTGTGTTCATTCAAATATTCAAGAGCCTCCATGCTATGAGCTACCATGATTTCCGTTTTCTTACCATTTTCATCGTAGAGCGACAAAATATTTGGAGCAAATTGCTGTTTTAATTCCATAGGTGTGCCAAATGCTTTTTTCACTCCCTTATCTAAAATTAACACGTCATCTGCATTTTCGACTTCTTCCATGTAATGAGTCGTCAAAAAAACGGTCAGTTGTTGCTCTTCACGCAAAGTTTTGATTGCTTTCCATGTTTGCACACGGCTAAGCGGGTCAAGGGCTGTTGTCGGTTCATCTAAAAATAAGATAGCAGGCTGGTGAAGTAATGCACGAGCAATATCCACGCGTCTACGCTGTCCTCCAGAAAGTGTTCCGTAAGATTGACTTAGAAATTCTTCCATTGAAAGTTGTCTAGCGAGTTCCTTTATTCGATTTAGCACTTCCTTTTTACTGAGAGAATAAAGGCGACCTCGCAAGTATAAATTTTCTTTCACGGTTAAACTTCGATCTAAAAGTGAATCTTGAAACACTACGCCAATTGCATTTTGAATATGTGTATCGTCTACGCCAAGCGTTGCTCCGTCAATGATTACCTCGCCTGAATTTGCAGACAAAAGGGTCGTTAAACAAGAAATCGTTGTAGATTTTCCTGCACCATTTTCACCGAGAAGGGCAAAAATACTCCCTTTTTTCACGTCAAAACTCAAATTGTCAACAGCAGTGAAATTTCCGTACTTCTTTGTTAAATTTGTTACTTGTATCATCTTTTGCATAGCGTTCTCCTTTGTTTTTACTATTTGATTTCTGTTTCTGTTTTTACAATACGGAAAAACACTAGCAAGAACAATAGCTTTTGACTATGATGCAAAAATAGTGAACTAAGGTGCAAAAAAAGTCGGAAGAAAACCAGCAAAAAAGAAAAATCGCAGAAATTCATTTTCTCAAATGTTGATTTCATGCGATTTTTTTTAGAAGTGCTTTTAATTTAGGTCTGATTTTGAATCTTGTTCTAGCTTTTTTTTCGCTTGTTTCAATTGTTCATTTAACTCTTTTACGTCTGTTGCTACCAAATAATAACTATAACTTGAACCACCCAAACCACCCTACGCCCCTTGCTACACCAACATTAACCAAAGAAAAACTCACTCAATCAACTACCAAAATACTCTTTGATAATTTTTGGGAAGTTGGCTGAGAAATTCACTGATGATGTTATTTAATGTTTCGTCATCTAAAACCAATTCATCGGCAGATATTTTTTTGAACAGTTCGATGAGTTGCTTGAACGCCACTACAAAAGAGAGGTCAGATAATTCATCGACCATCAAATAAAACAAGTCGCCAATGGAACGGTTGTCTATTTCTTCCCGTTGTTTTAGTGCAAGCAAGG
>NZ_FUXI01000027.1 GCF_900167335.1 Pilibacter termitis | reverse complement strand
TACCGCTACACTTCGTTTCGCATACAGTCTTTCTAAGAATCAAAGATTCTTGAAAGACTAGCATCGAAACTTTAGTTTCGAGCGACACTGCGAACAGTTGCCAAACTCCTGCACTTCGTAGCTAGACATAGAAAAGCTAAGAGGGGCGTTCAGGAGTTTGTCGTAGTGAGCCATGCTATTTACTTGCTTGAAACGAAGTTTCAAGTAGCATTGCGAACAGCGACCAAACTCCTGCCCCCGTAGCTAGACAAGGTTGAGGAGATTGACGAAGAAAAACGGAAAACTAGCAATTTGGGATAAGTGTGAGTTTTTATAGGTGCCCTTCAGAAAGGAACTAGAAAATTGAAAGCATATCTACAAAATATGGGACGTAGCTTAATGCTACCAGTAGCAACTTTACCAGTTGCAGCATTGTTTATGGGAATTGGTTACGCAATTGACCCAAGTGGTTGGGGTGGAGGCAATGTTTTTGCAGCATTCCTAATTAAAGCTGGAGGAACAATTCTTGATAATTTAGGAATTTTGTTTGCCGTAGGTCTTGCCTATGGTATGTCAAAAGACAAGGACGGAGCAGCAGCTCTTACAGGTTTAGTTTCTTTCCTTGTACCAATGACACTTTTAAATTCAGCAGCTGTTGCAATGTTCCAAGGAATTGAAGTCGAAAAAGTGGCAACAGCATTTGGTGCAATTAACAACAAAAACGTATTTATTGGGATTTTAGCAGGACTTATTGGTGCTGCTATGTACAACAAATTTAGTGGTGTGAAACTTCCTATGGCGTTTTCATTCTTTAGCGGACGCCGTTTAGTACCAATCGTGACTTCATTTGTGATGTTGGCGGTATCAGCAATTCTTTTATTCGTTTGGCCAGCTGTTTATGGAGGTTTGGTAACATTTGGTGAGTTCATTTCAAAAATGGGTCCACTAGGTGCTGGATTGTACGGTTTTTTCAATCGTTTGTTAATCCCAACAGGTATGCACCACGCATTGAACAATGTATTCTGGTTCAACATTGCAGGAATTGATGACATTGCAAAATTCTGGAGCGGAGATGGTGTAAAAGGTGTAAC
Source organism: Pilibacter termitis (assembly GCF_900167335.1). Classification (GTDB taxonomy): domain Bacteria; phylum Bacillota; class Bacilli; order Lactobacillales; family Streptococcaceae; genus Pilibacter; species Pilibacter termitis. The sequence continues at coordinate 33,641 of NZ_FUXI01000027.1, read as the reverse complement.
TGGTATGTATCAAGCAGGATTCTTCCCTGTGATGATGTTTGGTTTGCCAGCTGGAGCATTAGCAATTTACCAAAATGCTCGCCCTGAAAAGAAAAAAGCAACAGCCTCTCTTATGCTTGCAGCAGCAGTTGCAGCATTCACAACAGGGGTAACAGAACCGCTTGAGTTTTCATTTATGTTTGTTGCATGGCCATTATACGTTGTGCATGCGATATTGACAGGTATTTCAATGTTTATTGCGGCAACATTCCATTGGACAGCAGGATTTAACTTCTCAGCAGGTTTGATTGACTACATCTTGAGTTTCAATCTTCCGCTTGCAAACAAACCATTTATGTTACTTGTTTTAGGTTTGGTTATGGCAGTAGTTTATTATGTAGTGTTTACATTTATGATTCGCACATTTAACCTTATGACACCGGGTCGTGAAGAAGGTGACGGCGAAGAAATGCCTGATATTGACAACAATACAACAGCAGACAACAAATTCCAAGTTCTTGCCTCTCGCATTTACAAAGGGCTTGGTGGAATTGAAAACGTAGAATCTATTGACAACTGTACAACACGTCTTCGTTTAATCGTGAAAGATAGTAAAAATGTCAATGAAACAGCTATTAAATCAACAGGTGTACCGGGTATGCGTGTGCTTGATGATAAAAATGTGCAAGTAATCGTTGGAACAGAAGTACAATTCGTAGCAGATGAAATGAAAAAAATTCAGCAATCTGGTGGTGCTGGTTTAGAGAGTGTTCAAACATCAACACCTGTTGTTGAGCAAAAAGCAAGTGAAACAAAAGGTGGAAAAGACGATTTTTTCGCGGTAGCTGATGGAGAAGTTATCTCTATTAGCGACGTAGAAGATGATGTATTCTCTGAAAAAATGATGGGAGACGGCTATGCTGTTCGCCCAACGAGTAATGCCGTTTATACACCAGTTGCAGGAAAAATCACAAGTATTTTCCCAACTAAACACGCAATGGGTATTCAAACGGAAAGTGGAGCAGAAGTATTGCTTCACATGGGAATTGATACTGTACAACTTCAAGGTGAGCCATTCACATTGGCAGTTGAAGAAGGTCAAGTAGTGAAAAAAGGTGATAAAGTAGCAGAAATGGACTTGTCAAAAGTAAAAGAAGCAGGCAAGAAAACAGATATTATCATCGCCTTCACCAATATGGACGCTATTTCAAACGTAGAACTTTCAAAAGCCAATCAAACAGCAAAAGCAAATGATGTGGTTGGGAAAGTGATTGTAAAATAAGAAAAGCGAGCGGGGCGGTTTGAAGTTTGCAACTAATGTAGCGAACAGCTACCAAACTTCAGCCCCATGTAGCTAGAACATTAAGCAATAGATTCTCTCAAGGTGACTTGGGAGAGTTTTTTTGTTGAAGGAAAATTCTTTGATATTAGATAAAAGTAACTACGGAAAAACGAAAATATATAAAAGCATTTTTAAACCCATTTCGTCTCAATAATGATATAATATTAAACGATTAGTTATTGAAGAGAGGGTGAGAAGATGAGTAAAGGGAAGCAGGTTGTTTTGTTTTCATTCTTTGGCTTGGTTATTGTTGTGTGTAGTGTTATTTCGATTATTGTGTATCCGAAATTTTTTGCATATAAGGAATATGAGGGATTGCAGACGGAAATTGCTCAGGCGAAAAAACTTTTTGCGACGGAAAATGAACTTTCAACGACTCAGAAAAATGAGTTGACGAAGATTGTTGAAGAAGTTGCGGAGACGAAAGTAGCAGATGGTGCGAAAAAGATAAAAAATGCACAAGATAAACTGGCGAAAGCAACGAATGAAATTAAAGCAGAGCAAGACGAAAGACTTCATAGTGAAAAAGAGTTGCTCAAGCGAATTATCACAAGCAGTAAAGAGTGGGTGAATAATACGTCAGAAGACACTGCGGAAATGAAAAAGGCAATACAAAGTGCAGAGGAAATGTTGAAACGTAACGATATTGAGGGCATGAGACGTGAGCAGAAAGTGTTGTCTAGTTTACAGCGAGATTAGTATAAGAGTAACAAAAAAATACGAACGCATAATTTTTCACAAGATTATGCGTTCGTATTTTTAAATTTTTGGAATGGTAATTTCCACAAGTCCTTCCATGTGTATCATGTCAATAAAATCTTTGTCGTAAGTGCTTTTCGGCATACGTCGGAGGAAAAAGTTTAAAATTTCGTCAATTTCATCTTTGCGTACATTTCTTGTATTATTGATAATAAGGAGTTCGTTGTGAAAAGGTGCTTCCTCAAAAATAACTGTTGAATTTCCAGCTGAGAATACCTCGACTAAAGTTGCGTCCGTATTGTCTAATTGATTTTGAACCATTCGACGATGAGAATTTGTTACATTTATCAATTTCATAGCAATCACCTTTCCTTTTCCCGTCATTCATATTACAATTATTGTAACATATTATCCTAGGACGGACTAGGGAAATGGCTCTAAATAGCCATTATTATCAAGCACTCGAGAAACATTTAATTTCCCGAGTGCTTTTCAATCTACTTTTATTACAAAAAATTAATTTTCGTTCTCGTCATTGTCGTTTGCGAGATTATTTTCCTGAGACAACTCTATTTTTTCTGCGACAATAATATTTTTATCCTCATCAAGTTTAGCGATTAGCTCGTGGACTTCTGGGTGCTCTAGGTAAAATTCAGCAATTCCGTCTTCAAGTGTATCTTGAATCGTGCGACGAAGTGGTCTAGCACCCATTGCAGGGTTGTAGCCAAGTTCCACTATTTTCTCACGCACCACATCTGGAACATCAATCGAAAGACCTTGAGCGTGAAGTTGTTCGTTCATTTCTTCGAGCATGAGTGAGACAATCGAGAGAAGATTCTCTTTACCAAGTGGTTTAAACTCGATAATTCCGTCAAAACGATTGAGGAACTCTGGGTTGAAGAAATTACTTAGTTGATTGAGAACAGATTTTGTTACTCCGTCACGTGCAGCACCGAATCCTACGTTTGCCTCTACTTTGCCAGTTCCAGCGTTACTTGTCATGATGATAATGGCATCTTTAAAGCTAACCGTGCGACCTTGTGCGTCTGTCAGACGACCGTCATCTAGGATTTGTAAGAACATGTGCATGACATCAGGATGTGCTTTTTCCACTTCGTCAAGCAAAATCAAAGAATAAGGATTGCGGCGAACTTTTTCTGTCAATTGCCCTGCTTCATCATAGCCGACATAACCGGGAGGAGAACCGATGAGTTTAGAAACACTATGTTTTTCCATATATTCACTCATGTCAAAGCGAATCATGGAATCAACGCTACCAAATAGTTCAAAAGCAAGTCGTTTGGCAAGCTCTGTTTTCCCGACACCTGTTGGACCAACGAAAAGGAAACTTCCGATAGGACGGTTGGTCTTTCCGAGTCCAATCCGATTTCGGCGAATCGCTTTTGCCACTTTTTCGATTGCTTCATCTTGACCTTTGACGTGTTTTGCCAAGTCATCAGCAAGATAGAGGAGTTGTTTTTGTTCTTTTTCTTTCAAATCACCAACAGGAATCCCTGTTTTTTCCTCAACAATCGCTTCTAAATCTTTTTCCGTGATGATAGGTGTATTTTCACTTGTCACTTCTTGGTTTCGCATTTCTTGAAGTTTTGCCACTTGGTCACGATAATAAGCGGCTTTTTCAAAGTCTTCTTCTTGAGAGGCGAGACGTTTTTGCTCCTCGGCAAATTGTAGTTTGCGTTCAATTTCTTTTGGGTCAACAAATTGCAAAGTCAAATTCATTTTTGAACCTGCTTCGTCAATCAAATCAATTGCTTTGTCTGGTAGGAAACGGTCTTGAATATAACGGTTAGAAAGAGTGGCAGCAGCAGTCAGTGCTTCATCAGAATATTTCACATGATGATAATCCTCATAACGCTTTTGCAGACCTTTTAGAATAGTAATCGTTTCTTCAACGGTAGGTTCATCCACACGTACAGGCTGCATACGGCGTTCTAGTGCAGCATCTTTTTCGATAATGCGATATTCATTGAGCGTTGTTGCACCGACCATTTGCAACTCACCTCGAGCAAGAGCTGGTTTTAAAATATTCCCCGCATCCATACTGCTATCTCCCGCACTTCCTGCACCAACAAGTTCATGTACTTCGTCGATAAAGAGAATAATATCTTCTTTTTCACGAATTTCCTCAATTAATTTATTCATCCGTTCTTCAAATTGTCCACGAATCCCTGTTCCTTGCACGAGGGAGACGACATCAAGACGGACAACGGATTTTTCTTGCAATTTCTGCGGAACAGCACCGTCCACGATTTTTTGTGCTAACCCTTCTACAACAGCAGTTTTTCCAACTCCCGGTTCACCAATGAGAACGGGATTGTTTTTGGTTCTACGGTTTAAAATTTCGATCACACGTGTGATTTCTTCATCACGACCAACAACAGGATCAATTTCTCCACTTCTTGCCATTTCAGTCAAATCAATACCAAATTCATCTAAGAGCGAGCGAGATTTTTGTTGATTTTTCGGCATACGTCCCATATTGAAAATCCCTCCAATATTGTCACGTGGCGGACGATTTCCTCCCCCCGATTGAGTAGGCGGTACATCAGATTTGTTTCCATTTGGTTTCATTTGTTCATTCAAATTTCTAAATAAATCATCAAGCGTTCCGAAACTAAACGGACTCTCCTCGCTATTATTGACAGGCGAAAATGGATTGTTTTCACCATTGTTTTGTGCTTTTAGTTTTTGATAACAATTTTGACAATAGTCAAGTTGTTGTTGCTTTCCATTTACATTGGTGTATAAATGGATTGTTGCCTCATTTACTCCACAATTTTGACAAAGCATAGGACACCTCCTAGATTTTTTTGAACAGGTCTGACTAACTTTGACCTTTATTCTATTTTACCTATTCTTTATTATAAAAACAAACACATTGCTTATGGAAATAAAAACACTTGGAAAAATGAATTTTTTTGTTGTAACTCTATGTTTCTAGTGGTATGCTAATTATATAACAGTAAAAAACTCATGATTCATCAAAAATGATAATTTTGGTCGGAGTTTTTATATTTTATAATATAAGGAGAATATAAAATGCCATTTGTGAAAATTGATTTATTTGAAGGACGTACATTGGAACAGAAAAAAGCTCTTGCAAAAGAAGTGACAGAAGTTGTTTTAAAACACACGGGAGCACCAAAAGAGGCAGTTCATGTGTTTATCAACGATATGCCAGAAGGAACTTATTATCCTGAGGGCGAAATGAAAAAGAAATAAAAGTAATAAAAGTAATATAAAAAACTAACGTTTATCAAAAGAGGATAAACGTGAGTTTTTTTATACGGATTCAACAATTGTTTTCAAGACAAAAGCAAATTCTTTTTCATCGTTAAATGGAGAAACGTAATCATATTCTATACCACCAGCATCTAAAAAACACCCTTTATTTTCCATTCCTAACTCCTCTAATGTTTCCAAACAGTCGCAAACAAAAGAAGGAGCAGCAACTAATACTCGTTTTTTATTTTGCAAAGGAAGTTTTTTCAGCGTATCGCAAGTTGCGGGAGAAAGCCATTCATCACGACCAAATTTGGATTGATAAGCATGGAAAATCTGCGGAATTTCAGGTAAAAGTTCTCTTAATTTTGCAGTCGTCTCCTCGCATTGCATTTGGTATGGGTCGCCATTTTTCACATATTCAACAGGAATACCATGATAACTAAGTAACAAGCAGTCATAGTTCTTTTGTTGCCATTTTTTTTGAATGTCTTTTGCCAAAAGAGAAAGATAATTTTTTTCTTGATAAAAATCATGGATTATTTTTATATTCTCAAATTTTGTTTTCTCCACTTGCCGAATAATCGGCTCTGTCGTTGTCACAGAGTATTGTGGATAAAGAGGGATAACAATGATTTCTGTGCAACCAAGAGCTTTCATTTCACTTAAAGTGTCAGAAATACTAGGTTTTCCGTAAGTCATAGCAAATTTCACGATTGTTTGAGGCAAAATTTCTTGCAAGTTTTCAGCTTGCTTTTGCGTGTAGTAAAAAAGCGGAGAACCATTTGGTGTCCAAATTTTTTGATAGAGCAATGCACTTTTCTTTGGTCGCACTTGTAAAATAATGCCGTGCAAAAGTGGCAACCACCACCACCGTGGTTTTTGAATGACGAGTGGATCTCCTAAAAACTCTGCTAAATAGGCTTTCACCGCTTTTGTAGTAGGAGCCGTTGGCGTTCCTAAGTTGACGAGTAAAATTCCTTTTTCCATAAAACGTGGGAAATTCCTTTCTATGATTTTTTTGTTCACTTAAAAATTTTATTTTCTTGAACATATTCATTCTTTATCTTACCATTTCTTTGCTATAATATTGTGAGAACTGCTTAATTTTTTTAGAAAAGAGGTGGCACTTTGGATATTATAGCACCAGTTTTACATAATGTAAGAGGGATTGGAGAGAAAAAATCTGACGCACTTGCAACGCTTGGGATTGTGACAGTGCAAGATTTGTTGTTTCATTTTCCATTTCGTTATGATGATTTGAGTGAAAAAAATCTTGCAGAACTTTTAGACGGTGAGAAAACAACGTTAAAAGGGATTGTGGCAACGGAGGCGGTGGTGTCGTTTTATGGTAAGAGAAACCGTCTGTTATTTCGCATGATGGTAGGAGATGCGGTGATTGCGGTGACGTTTTTTAATCAGCATTATTTGAAAAACAGAGTGCAAGTTGGGGAAGAAATTGCGGTATATGGCAAGTGGGATGCCAATAAACAGACAATTTTAGGCATGAAACTTTTGAGTAGTGGTGGAGACGAGAAAGAATTTTCACCGATTTACCATGTAAACAAAAGTGTAAAGCAAAATGAGCTTGTAAAATTTATTAAATCGGCAATAGATACGGGATATTTGAGTGTTTTGCCAGAAAATTTGCCGTTGTATTTACGTGAAAAATATCGTTTAATAGATAGAAGTTCTGCCGTTCGTGCCATGCACTTTCCAGAAAATGAAAAAGAGCATACAGGGGCAAAACGTAGATTAAAATTTGAGGAATTTTTCTATTTTCAAATGCGTATTCAAGCCCTACGTTTTCAAGAAAAAGTCATGAGCCAAGGGCAAAGTGTGATGTATGATGAGAAGTGTGTGAGGAATTTTATCGAACATCTTCCATTTGAACTGACGAATGCTCAAAGACGTGTAACAAGTGAAATATTGAATGATATGAAATCAACTTCACATATGCTCCGTTTATTGCAAGGAGATGTAGGAAGTGGAAAAACGGTTATCGCAGCAATTGCAATGCTTGCGGCTGCTACCAATAATAAGCAAAGTGCGTTAATGGTGCCAACGGAAATTCTTGCGACACAACATTTAGAGAGTTTGAAATCTTTGTTGTCCGAGCAAAAAGAGGTGAAAATCGCACTTTTAACTGGCTCAACGAAGGCAAAGGAACGCAGAGAAATTTTGAATGAATTAGCGAGTGGCGAGATTGATATTGTCGTAGGCACGCACGCTTTGATTCAAGAAGGGGTAGATTTTCATGATTTAGGGCTTGTGATTACAGATGAGCAACATCGTTTTGGAGTGAATCAGCGGAAAATTTTACGTGAAAAAGGAAACAATCCAGACATTTTGTTTATGACAGCGACTCCTATCCCAAGAACGCTCGCCATTACGGCATTTGGCGAAATGGACGTGTCGATTATTGATGAAATGCCAGCAGGTCGTATTCCAATTTTGACAAAATGGATAAAGCATGAACAATTAGAAACGGTTTTACAATGGCTGAATACGGAAATTGTCAAAGGGCATCAAATCTATGTGATTTCTCCTTTGATTGAAGAAAGTGAGGTCATGGATTTGAAAAATGCTACGGATTTGGCGGAAGAATTGCAATCATTTTTTGCAGATACCGCAAGAGTTGCTCTTTTGCATGGTCGAATGAAAAACGAAGAAAAAGATGATATTATGCGACGATTTAAAGAGCGAGAAATGGATATTTTGGTTTCAACAACGGTCATTGAAGTGGGGGTGAATGTGCCGAACGCAACGGTGATGATGATTATGGATGCCGACAGATTTGGACTTGCTCAACTCCACCAACTTCGAGGTCGTGTAGGACGTGGCGATTTGAAAAGCTATTGCATTTTGGTGGCAAATCCTAAAAGTGAGGACGGAAAAAAACGTATGAAAATCATGACGGAAACCAACAACGGATTTGTGCTAAGTGAAAAAGACTTGGAATTGCGTGGAAGTGGGGAAGTTTTTGGCACGAAACAAAGCGGTTTGCCGAATTTTTTAGTTGCCGACATGGTGGCAGATTTCAATATTTTAGAGGTAGCAAGAGAGGAAGCCTCTCGTGTGTGGCAAGTGGAAAATTGGTGGGAAAAACCACAATATAAACTTCTTGCAGACGATTGGGCAAATGGTAGAACTCAAGCATTTGATTAGGTACCCTTAACTTGCTTTTCAGATGATAGAATAGTAAAATGAATAAAATTTAAAAAGTACAAGGAGAACGTTATGAAAATTGCCGTAGACGCAATGGGTGGAGATAATGCACCAAAAGCAATTATAGAGGGAGTAAATCTTGCCAAGCAGGATTTCCCAGAGTTAGAATTTTTGTTATATGGAAAAGAAGAGGAAATAAAAAAATATTTGACAGATGAAAAAAACGTAACGATTATTCATACCGATGAAAAAATCAATAGCGATGATGAGCCAGTAAAATCTATTCGTAAAAAGAAAACAGCAAGCATGGTCTTGGCGGCTCATGCGGTGAAAAATGGTGAGGCAGATGCTATTTTTTCAGCAGGAAATACGGGTGCGTTGTTGGCGAGTGGACTGTTTATTGTAGGAAGAATTAAGCAAATCGCTCGTCCGGGCTTGCTTTCGACACTTCCGGTAATAAATAATCCTGAACAAAATGGGTTTGATATGCTTGACCTAGGAGCAAATGCTGAAAATGATGCAGAACATCTTTTGCAATATGCTATTTTGGGTAGTTTTTACGCAAAAAATGTACGAAGAATAGTCGAGCCACGAGTAGCTTTGTTAAACAATGGAACAGAAGATAGCAAAGGAAGTTTGGTGACCAAAAAAGCTTTTGACTTACTTTCCAATGAACCGTCTATTCATTTCATTGGAAACGTTGAAGCACGTGATTTACTAAATGGAGTGGCAGATGTCGTGGTAACAGACGGTTTTACAGGCAATGCGGTGTTGAAATCAATCGAAGGAACAGCATTGAATTTGATGAGTTTGATGAAAAATACGTTAAGCAATGCCAGTTTAAAAGGGAAAATAGGTGCGTTGCTTGTGAAAGATGATTTAAAAGAGATGACCAAAGTGTTAGACTACTCTAATGCTGGTGGGGCAGTTTTATTTGGTCTTAAAGCACCAGTTGTCAAAACGCATGGAGCAACAGAGGCACAAGCAGTTCGATACACTATTCGCCAAATCCATAAGATGTTAGAGAGTGATGTGGTCGGAAAATTAGTGGCACATTTTGATGAGGAGCGTTAAGTAGAGTTTCTAGTCAAAATGAAAAGATTCTGCTAAAATACCCTCATGGTCTACGAACGATTTCCCAAAAACAAAGACCAGACAGAGTGAATAAAAATAACAGGAGGCTCTTATGAAAAAACAAGAGGTTTTTGAAAAAATTGCACCATTGGTAGCTCAGCACTTTGGCATTGACCAAGAAAGCGTAACGGAAAAAACAGATATTGTAGAGGACTTGAATGCAGACTCTATTTCTATTATGGAATTTGTTTTAGATTTAGAAGACACTTTTGAGATTGAACTATCAGACGAGGACGCCGAAAACATAACAACAGTCGGACAGATTGTGGAGTTTTTGGTGAAAGACTAAGATGAAAATGTAAAAAAAGATAATTTTCATATCATGATTTTTTAGAAATTCATAGAATTTAAGCACTTAGCTAATATATTGGTTAAGTGCTTTGTTATTTTTTTAAACACTATTGTAAAAAACAATAAAACCCACCACAAAAAACCACCCATTATTACTTAAAAGTGAAAACAAATTCATTTTGGAGTATAATAAAAATAGCGTATATTTTGTCATTCGAGTAAAAATAGATAGGAATAATAATTAATAATCCGAAAATAAAGAGGAAATTTTGACTTAATTGTCATTTTGCCTTTATAATGTAGAGCGACTTACGCTAGAAAATTTTTTAGAAAGAAAAGAAACTGCTGTAAAAAAATATTGAAAAAAGTAGTGTTTTTACATAAAAATGCAGAATGGTGAGTTTTAAATATGGGTACCTCTAAAAACTCCGCTTAAGACTAAATTAGCTAGTTTTTCGATTTTCGAGGAAATCGACGAAAGCTATGTGGTTCATAGGTTGAGGAGATTGACGAAGAAAATTGGAAAACTAGCAATTTAGGATAAGTGCGAGTTTTTAGAGGTGCCCATATTCTAATTAACACCAAGTGCTAGGCAGAGAGGAGAAGGACATGAGTTTTATTGAAGTAAAAGATATAGTCAAAAAATACCAAGTGGGTGAAGTGGAGATTATTGCTAATGACCAAGTGAGTTTTTCAATAGAAGAGGGCGAATTTGTTGTGATTTTAGGACCGTCTGGTGCTGGAAAATCAACGGTTTTGAATATTTTAGGAGGTATGGACTCAAGTGATGCGGGAAATATTTTTATTGACAATAGAGACATCACCAAACTAAATGAGCGTGAATTAACGACTTATCGAAGAGAAGATGTAGGGTTTGTTTTTCAATTTTACAATCTTGTACCAAATCTTACAGCGAAAGAAAATGTGGAGTTAGCCTCTCAAATTGTTACGAATGCAATGGATGCTGAAGAAGTTTTGGCACTTTGTGGGCTGGCACATAGGAAAGACAATTTCATTGCCCAACTTTCTGGTGGCGAGCAACAGCGTGTCACAATCGCTCGTGCAGTGGCGAAACGTCCGAAAGTCCTCTTATGCGACGAGCCAACAGGGGCATTGGACTCTAAAACTGGGAAAATGATTTTAAAATTACTGATGGACATTTGCAAAAAAACGAACACAACCGTCATTGTCATCACTCACAACAGCGTAATAGCCGAAGCAGCTGATAGAGTCATCACGATTCGAGATGCAAAAGTGGAAAATGTCAGAACAAATCAACAGCCAAAGAAAGTAGAAGACATTGAAATTTGAAGATTAGAGACAAAAAATATTCGACCCAATTTTTTTAAGGAGAGTTATTATGAAGAAAAAAGCATTACAAAAAATGGCGATGCGTGAGATTTTGCGTAACAAAGGAAGATTTTTTTCAATTATCGGCATTTTATTTCTTGGTGTAAGTTTTTTTGTCGGCATTTCAAGTGTGGGACCTGATATGCTTTATTCGGCAAATCGTTATTACGAAAAGCAGAAAATGAGTGATTTACACCTTATTTCAACGGTTGGTTTTGACAAGGAAGATGTGAGTGAAATCAAGCAACTTTCTGATGTTTTAAAAGTAGCTCCTCGAAAAAATTTACCCATTCCTTTGACAGATAAAAATCAAGTGTTGCAACTTATAACATATGATGAAAATATAGATAAACCCTATCTTCTTAGCGGTCGTCTGCCCAAAAATGAGCAGGAAATTCTTTTAGATGAACGTGTAAAAAACGTAAGAAAAATAAAATTAGGAGATACTCTTACCATTCAGACGGAAAAAGACGTAGAGGACAAATTATCCAGCACATCGTTTAAAGTTGTCGGGTTTGCGAATTTGCCTAATTTTATTGAAAAAATAGCTCGTGGCAATACAAATGTGGGCAAAGGTTCGGTTGATTTTTTCGGGATTGTCTTGCCAAAGGCTATAAAAAGCGAGTTTTATACGCAGGTAGACGTTTGTTTGACGAATACAAAAGGAGTAGAAGCCTATGCAAATTCTTATGAAAAGATAGTCAAAAAAGAAGGAAAGCGACTTGAAAAATCAGCATTGGCAATTGTACAACAACGTGTGGACAAAGAAAAGGAAAAACAACTGAATCTTTTGTCGGATAAGAAAAGAGAGTTAGAAACACAAAAGGATGAGTTGACAAGAAAACGTCAGGAATTAGTAGAGAGCAAAGTGGCAATCGAGCAGATTATAAGTCAGCTTGGTGGATTGTCAAGTGAAATGGAAACTCAACTTGCTCAGTTGAATGCAGGACTTACAGAGATTGAGGCGGGAATTGCGAAAATTACTTCTGGTGAAAAGGAAATTGCGACAGCACAGGAGAAAGTTCATTCTCTCGCCAAGGCAAAAGTAATGGTGAGCAATCGTTTTGAGAGTCAAGGATATTCAGAATACAAGGAAAATGCCAAACGATTGAGTGAAATTGCTACGGTATTTCCGATTTTCTTCTTTTTGGTTGCAGGATTGATTTGTTTTACAACTTTGACACGTATGGTGGATGAAAACCGTATGGAATTAGGTACGCTGAAAGCGTTAGGCTATACAAGAGGAGACATTTCAATAAAATACTTGCTTTTTTCTATTGTGACAGCTGTTTTGTCTAGTCTATTGGGGATTTTTGTAGGCACATTTTTCTTCCCAACGATTATTTTCAACGCCTATCGAACAATGTATAATTTGCCAACACTAAACATGCAATTTCAAGTTGGATTTTTAGTAATTGCGGTGATTGCTTGTCTGTTTTGTACGATTGGTGCGTGTTTTTTGACTTTGAGAAAAGATTTAAAAAGTTTTCCGTCAACTCTCATGCTTGCAAAAGTACCTAAATCAGGCAGACGTATTTTACTTGAGAGAATCACGTTCTTTTGGGAACGGTTGAGCTTTCTGCAAAAAGTTGCATTGCGAAATTTATTTCGTTATAAAGGTCGTATGGTTATGGTAATGATTGGTGTAACAGGGTGTATGGCGATGATTGTTACAGGTTTTGGTTTGCGAAATTCCATTTCGGAAATTCCAGAAAAACAATTGGTTGAGCTAAATCATTATCAAACGATTGTAACAGTCAAAAAAGGGACACTTTCTATCGAGGAAAGTTTGAAAAATGAAAAACAGGTGAAAGCAGTTTTACCTCTTTATCTGATGAACAAACAAGTCAAGGAAACAAGTAAAAGCACGCAACAAGTGAATGTTTGTGTAGTAAATAAAGAGACGAAATTGGATAAATTTATGAATTTGCATGAACCAAATAGCAATAAAAAGTTAAAACTTACAAATAATGGGATATTATTAAGCCAAAAACTTGCTCTTTTGTATAAGAAAAAAGTAGGCGACACGTTAACTGTTCAAGATTCTGACAATCATTTAGTTAAGCTAAAAATTGCGGGTATTTTCGAGAATTATGCAGGGCATGTTCTCTATTCTTCCGAAGAATATTACAAGGAAAAGTTTGACCAAAAAGCCGAAGTGAATACTTATTTTGTTAATACACAAAAAATGAGCGATCGTCAAGAAAATCAATTTGCGACAAAATTAATGAAAAACAAGGACATTCTCAATGTTACGTTTGTAAGCAAGATGGGCAATGCACTCAACACTTCGATTGAAAGTTTAGATGTTGTGATGTGGGTGATGATTATTTCGGCAGGGTTATTGGCATTTGTTGTGCTGTATAATTTGACGAATATCAATATTGCAGAACGCATACGAGAGCTTTCAACGATTAAAGTGCTAGGATTTTATCCGAGTGAAGTCACGCTTTACGTTTATCGGGAAAATATTTTGCTGACAATAGCTGGTATTCTTTTTGGGAGTTTCTTCGGTGTATTGCTACATCGTTTTGTGCTGAAAACTGCCGAGCTAGACAATATGATGTTTGTGACGACGATTTATCCGGTTAGTTTTCTATATAGTGCGGCTCTCACGATCTTTTTCTCCATGATTGTTATGCTTTTGATGAGTAGAAAACTGAAAAAAGTGGACATGATTGCAGCGTTGAAGTCGATAGAATAAAGTAAAAAACGGTCTATTTTTCATGAAAAGACCGTTTTTTTATAGGGCACCTCTAAAAACTCCGGTTAAGCCAAAATTAGATAGTTTTTTGATTTTCGAGGAAATCGACGAAAACTATGTGGTTCATAGGTTGAGGAGACTGACGAAGAAAATCGGAAAACTAGCAATTTTGGATAAGTGTGAGTTTTTAGAGGTGCCCTATAGTTATTGTCAAATTTGAATCATTTTCAAAACGCAAGCAATCGTCATTCCCATAATCCAAAGCCCTTCAAAAATAGGGAGATTTTGAATAATAAGGGGGAAAGTTTCAGATTTTACTTGCCGCTTAGTAAATTCGTCCACCCTTTTTTTGATAAAAGGAATCGCAAGAAAGACGATGAGACTAAAAATTGGCATGGTGCCAAGGAAAATACTTAAGATCATCAAGGCAAAAGGTATCCAGTACATAAAATGTAGTAATTTTATTGCATTTTTTTTGCCCAAATAATAAGGCAAGGTAAATCGTTCGTTTCGAATATCTTGCTCTAAATCGCAAATATTGTCAGAGAGCATAATGTTAAAATTAAACACCGCCGTTCCAATACCTGCAAATGCAATCAGAAGAAATGTCCATAAATTTCCATGAATGGAAAATTCTCCGCTTGCGACGTTCCAATCCAAGAGCAGATAGCCACTGTTCCAATTATTGACCCAGCAGGCAAGCCAGAATGAGCCAAAACCTTCAACAAGACCAGCCAAAATTTCTCCAAGAGGCATACGTGAAAAGGCGAAAGGGCTAAATGTATAAAAAATGGTAACTAAAACGCACAAACCGCCAATCAAAAGTAGTAGCCAGTTGGTGAGAAAAATCAGGAAAATCCCTAAAATAAGTGCCAATCCTATTAAAATTCCACAGGTCAGATATGCTGTTTTTAGCGGAATTTTGTAAACGGAAAGTTGATTGTGCTGAAGTCTGTATTCGTCATTTGTCGCTTTCACATAGTCCATTGTCGAGTTCCACGCTGTTACAAAAGCTGAGACAAACATGAGAGCAATGAAAAATAACAAACTCGGCAAAAATTTTAGATTGCCAAAATACCAATAGCTGAATAAAAAACCTAAAATAGCAGGCAACGCACTTGTTAAATTGGTTTCGATTTTAATAAATTTAAAAAATGTTGATATGGTCATGGTACTTCTCTTTCCGTGTTTATTTTCTTTTGCTAACATTGGCAAAAGTAATAAAAAAATTATAACATAAAATAAAATGTAAAGTGATAAGTCGAGGTATTTGTCAATGAAAAGAACGAAAGAAGAAATTTGGGCGATGATTATGGAATTTGTTCATGACCACCCAGAAATTGTGATGATTGGAACAGAAGGAAGTCGGAACAATCCAGAAAAAGAAGAAGATGTGTTTACAGATTTTGATGTGACATTTTTTGTGGAGAATGAACAAGATATTATTCGATTTGAACAATTAGACTGGGAAACACTCTGGGGAAAGACGATTGTCACACAAGTGTTACATGAGAATTTTCTTGAAAATCATGAATGTAACAAGTTTGCGTACACTCGTATGAGTTTGTTTGAGGACGGCAATCGGATTGATTTGAAAATCATTCCTGCAAGTGAAAAAATGCGTTATCTTGAGGCAGATACATTGAATACGATTGTTTGGGGAGGAGAAAAACGTGCAACGAGTGACGTAATACACCATGTAAAACCTCCTACTCCAGAGGAGTTAGAAGAATGTATCAATGAATTTTATTGGGTGTCAACGTATGTTTTTAAAGGAATAAAGCGAGGAGATTTTCTCTATGCCGCAGGTCATTTTGAAAAAATTGTGAGAGTTGAGTTGTTTCGTTTGATGAGCTGGTGTTATTTTATAGGTGAAAATGTAGGAAAAGAATGGTCAAGGTTAGCTGAAATAGAAAAAGAAATACCTCAAAAATACTACGGATTTTCAACTTTAGAACAACTTCATTCTTCTTTAGTGATGGCAATAGAAAAATTTGAGGAAACATTAAAGAAAATGAAAATTCCCATACCAGAATATGCAAGAAAAACAAGAAAATATATCGAAGAAAATGGTACAATAAGTATAAGTGGAAAAGAAAAGCGTAGAGGGGCGTTCAGGAGTTTGTCGCAGTGAGCCATGCCATTTACTTGCCTGAAGCACGGCTTCAGGTGGCATTGCGAACAGCGACCAGACTCCTGCCCCTCGTAGCTAGACCAAAAACAAGGAGAATCTTCATGAATTATAAATATTATATTTGGGATATAGGTGGGACATTGTTTGATACGCTTTCAACAAGTGTGAGGGCTTTCCAGCAAACATTGGCAATTTTTCAATTGTCGGCAAGTGATGAGGCGATTTATGAACAGCTGAAAAAGACTTCAACGGGTGAGGCGGCAAAATTTTTTGTTGGGAATTTGGCAGAGGATTTTTTACAAAAATACCACGAAATTGAGCGACCTATGCAGGAAAATCCGCTCTCTTTTCAAGATACGGCAGAGGTATTGAAGAGCGTGGTGGAAAAAGGTGGAAAAAATTATATTATTTCACATCGTGATTTGCAAGTGGTTGATTTTCTGGAAAATGCACATTTGATAGAATATTTTAGCTATGTCATTACGAGCAATGACCATTTTGCACGTAAACCTAACCCTGAAAGTGTCGATTATTTGGTTGATAGATTTGGTGTGGAGCGTGAGAAAGCGTTGATGATAGGAGATCGAGAGCTTGATATTTTGGCTGCAAAAAATGCAAATGTAAAGGCGGTTTTGTTTTCGCCAGATGGATTTTTACAAGTGCCAGAGGCTGATTTCACGGTGAAAAGTTTGAGCGAAGTATTGAAAATTGAATAGTAGTAGAAAAGTTTGAAGTGACGTTGAAATACTAAGCATTTCAGCATAACAAAAAAGATTTGGCAGAAAAGACTTTGAACGGACGAATTTCGTAGAAAGGAAAATGATGAGAAGATGATGACGGAAAAGAAAGAAAAACTTGCCTTGCTTGAAAAATTGAAAAGAGAAATAGTAGAGCGGTCGCCGCAGCATAGTTTTGAAAAAATAGAGGGGGTAAATGTAACCATGCAATTTTTAAGAAGTGACACAGGTCATGTGCAATATTTACCAAGAAAAAAAGTCATGGGCTACGACCTTGACGGTGTGATTTTCTCGATAAAACGGGCAATCGAGCTAACGAACGAGAAACTCGGCACGAAAATTTCGCTCCATACCATGAGCCCAACGGATTATGAGATTGTTTACTATGCCACAATGGACGACAATATCCAAAAGAAAATTATCAAAGAAAGTATGCCAAATATGAAAATGGTGGAAGATTTGGCAGAAGAACATCTGAGTGGCTCTGAAATCGTGCTGATTACAGCTCGTCATGTCAACTATGCCAAGGAGACGATTGATGCGTTGAACCGTTTTGGGATTTACTATGACAAATTGTATTTTACAGAAAATAAAATTCCGCTGATTACAGGGTTGAATATTGATTGGTTTTATGATGACAAAGCAGAAACCATTCAAAAAATCAAGGAAAGTAGCACTAGAACCAAAGCAGTTTTAGTGTCAGCACCTTATAATCGTGATGCAAAAATTTATGATTATCGTTATAAAGTAGGGATTTTATAAAAAAAGTCGCCAAGTGGAAAAAATCGCTTGGCGGCTTTTTTTAGAGATATTATTATAATTCTTCAAATTTTGCTTTCATCGTAGGGTTATTTTTTACAAGACGTTTTACAGATAACCCTTCAAGTTTATTTTCAGCGGTACCAAGATTTTTCATTGCTTTTCGCAACTCATCTCGTGCATTTGTTAATTTTTTAATGCTATCTTCTAAATTTTTGTCAAGTTTTTCTAAATTTCCATTGAAATTTTTTGCTGTAATCATGAAGTTATCTCGGAAAATGTTGAGATCATTTTCAAAATTTGTAATATCAATCTCACGATTTTTGATTTCGCTCAACTCTTGTTTGTAGGCAAGAGAATTTAGTGCAGCATTTCTCAAAAGGCTAATCATTTGAATGAAAAATTGCGGTCGAACGACATACATTTTTTCATACTCACTCACTTCGACGATGCCAGTGTTATAAAATTCATTTTCACTCTCAAGCAAACTCACAAGTACAGCATATTCACAATTTTTTTCCCGTCTATCTTTATCTAATTCTTTGAAAAAATCACGGTTTTTATGTTTTGTCGCCGTTGTATCTTGTTCGTTTTTCATTTCAAACATAATCGAAATATACTCTAGCTCTCCTTCGTAATCACGGAAGATGAAATCTCCTTTTGACCCTGTTTTCGCATCGTTATCTTTTTCAAAATATGCAGATTTGAAAGCAGTCGCTCTTAATTTGTTAAATTCTTGCTCAGTGTAATTTTCCAAGCTCTCACCAATCATTTTCGTAGATTGTTTTGCTTTAAAATCTTTGTAAAATGCGATTTCTTCCTCTTTGACTTTTAGTTGAGTTTCATACTCCTTTTGTAAAGATTGTTTTTCAAGTTCTCTCTCTTTTTCAGATAAAATGAGTTGATTTTCCAAGTCATTTCGCTCTTTTTCAAGTGCTGCACGAGAAGAAGTCATTTTATTTTCTAAGTCTAAACGCAATGTTTCCATTTTATGATTGAGTTGTTCAACCTCTTTTTCCTTTTCGCTCAAAGCATTTTGGATTTCTAACGGTTGTTTTTCGGTTAATTTTTCCAGTTCAGCTTTGAGCCGTTCAATTTCTTTGTCTTTGTCAATTTTTGCAAATTCTAGTTCGTTTTCTTTGGAAGTTTTAAGATTTTCCATTTCATTTTTCAAATCAGCGAGTTGTTTTTCTTTTTCAGTAAGAGCGTTTTGAATTTCTAATTCTTTTTTTTCAGTAAGACTCTCAAGTTTTGTGTTGAGCAAGTCAATTTCTTTGTCTTTGTCATTTTTTGCAAGTTCTAGTTCGTTTTTTTGAGATATTTTCAGTTTTTCTAACTCATTTTGTAACTCGGACAATTCTTTTTCCTTTTGATTATCCAATAATTTTTTTTCGGTCGCTAATTTTTCTTTTAACTCCTTATCAAACTCATGATTGCGAATTTGAGTGGCAATGTCTGCATACCCACTTTCATCGACTTGAAAGACTTTTTGACAATGTGGACATTTGATTTCGTGCATGGTGTTTCCTCCTTTTTGTCTAGCTGCGAGGGGCTGAAGTCTGGCAACTGCTCACAATGTCGCTAGAAACTTACGTTTCTAGTAAATGAACGACAGTGTTCGCTGTTGCAGACTTCAAACCGCCCCTCTTCGCTTTTCTTTGTCTAGTTCCGAGGGGCAGGAGTTTGGTCGCTGTTCGCAATGCCACCTGAAGCCTTGCTTCAGTCAAGTAAATAGCAAGGCTCACTACGACAAACTCCAGCTCGCCCCTCACCGTTTTTCGTTTTTGCTAACTAAGAACCGCTCGCTTTTCTAATTATATCAAACTTATGCGACTATATATAGCGTGTTTTTTCATTAAATTATTTTTTTGTATCAGTAATTATTTTCTATTATCTCTTGGTTTGTTATAATAATAGAAAGCGAGTATATGGTTTGCTCTACAAACGAATTTAGGGGTGACTATAAAATTATTAACTGAGAAAGTAGGGTTTATGATGAAGAAAAAGATGTTTATTGTGGGCGTTTTTTTATTTACAGGAATTTCATTTTTATCTGGCTGTGGTGACAAAAAAGCAGAATTATTGGATAAACCGTTGAGCAGGCAAGAATTTCAAGTGGGAACGTATGTTTCGATTAAGATTTATGATAAGGATAAAGAAAAAGCATTGGATAAGGTTTTTACTCTCGTACAAGATTTGGAGGAGAAAATCGAAGTCAATGAAGAAGGTGTTTCAGAAGTCGATTTGATTAATGAAAATTCTGGTGTTGCTCCTGTCAAAGTTTCAAAAGAGGTATTCGACCTTATTAGTGAGGCGAAAGAATATGCAGAACAAACGAGAGGAATGTACGAACCAGCAATTGGTGCGATTACTTCACTTTGGCATATTGGTTTTTCTGATGCGAAAAAACCAGAAAATGAAGAAATTACTCCTTTGTTAGATAAATTAAGTTATCAAGACATTGAGTTAGACGACACGGACATGAGCGTTTTTTTGAAGAAAAAAGGAATGAAACTTGATTTAGGTGGTATCGGAAAAGCATTTATTGCTGAAAAAGTGATGACTTCGTTGAAAAATGACGGTGTTACGACTGCTATTCTTGATTTTGGCGGTCATGTATTTGTGATCGGAGAAAATCCTAAGACGGAAGACGGAAAATGGATTGTGAGTATGCAAGATCCGAGCAAGGAAACTTCAACAGGGCAGGACAACTCTCAAACATCTGTCGGCAAACTTTCAGGAGGAAGTGGCGATTACATCACAACAAGTATGTACGAACGCTATTTAGTGATTGGCGACAAAGTTTATTCACATTTAATGGATCCAGCGACTGGGTATCCGTATGACAATGATCTTCTTGCAGTCATGATTTCTGGTGAGGACTATGTGAGAGATGACGCTCTATCGAACGCTTTGTATGACATGGGCTTAGAAAAAGGTTTGGCTTATGCAAATGAGCAAGGCGACATCAAGGCATTGTTTATTACGAACGATAAAAAAGTTTACTTGACGGACAATTTGAAAGAGAATTTTACGCTGAATAAAAAGTCAGAGTTTCAGTTAGGAAAATAGCGGAATGGAGGGTAATATGACTGAGGAAAAATTTGATTATGAAACAGAAGTAGAGAGGGCAATCAAGAAAATGGAAAGCAAAAACACTCAATTTCCTCGGAAATTTTCAGCAATTGATTTTCTAGTAGTATTTTTCCTCTCCTTCCTTTGTTTAGGAGCCATTCTTTTGGGAAGTAGGTTAGGAGATTGATGAAAATGAGTGAAAAAGAAAGCGATCTGGAGAGTGAAATTCAAAGAGAGGCATTTTTAGGGACTCTCCCTGTTGCAACAGAAAAGAAAATATACGGTTTTTTAGATGCGTTTTTAGTGCTTTCTGGCTATTGTATTGCGACTTGGAGCTATACACAAGGAGTTTATCTGACGACATTAGTAGGATTTCAACAACTTTTAATTGGAACGTTTTTTGGAGCGATTTTCATGCTCTTGATTTATCAATTACCTGTCATTCTTTCGACAAGGTACGGAATTGATAGTTGGATTTGGTTACGGGCAACTCTTGGGAAAAATGGAGTGATTGCTCTTTCCGTCCTTTTGATTTTGATTAATTTTCCATGGTATGCCGTTTGTGCAGAGTTGTTTTCTTCCTCCATGCAAAATTTACTTAAACTTTGTGGAATGAATGTATTAAATGGAAGGGTATCGCACGTTTTCCTAGCAATTCTCTGCGTACTGCTAGGGGTCTCTCTTGCGTGGCGAGGGATTGGTGTGATTACTCGTACAACGAAAATATTAGTTCCGATTTTGCTATTGCTTGGTATATTCGTGATTTTCATCACATTTACTCGAGTACCGTTTCACGTGATTTGGGATTATTTGCCACATCACCAAGCGAACGAAAAACCGAATATCGCTTATTATATTATGAGCATAGAGGCAAATTTTGCATTTGTTATCACATTGTTTGGCGGAATGTCTGGGATTCCTCGGCTTGCGAAAACAGAGCGGGCAGGTTATTTTGCAGGCGTATTTGGGCAAGGAATTTCAGGCTCGCTCTTTGTTGTGGTAGGTGCGGTTATGTCAATCGCCATGCAACATTTGACAGGAAAAGTAACTGACGACCCAACGCTCATGTTAGCCACACTAGGATTTCCCGCAATGGCAATTTTTTCCTTGTTTCTCGTTGCGTTTGCCAATATCGGCACACAAGCACTAGGACTGTACCTTTATGGTGTCGTGTTAAAATCCTCTTTTGGTAAGAAAAAGTATAAAAATTTGATTATTCTTCTTGCCATTTATGTGACTCTTCTTGTAATATGGGGAGGAGTAACGGAATATTTCGGTGCATTCCTAACGATTTCCGCCTGTATTTATGCTCCGCTTGCTGCACTTCTTTTTGCTGATTTTTTCTTCGTTCGGAAAGGAAAAATAGATTTGCGGTCTGCTTTTTTCTTAAAAGGACATTCTCATTATCAATATACAAAAGGATTTAACCTTTTAGGTATTTTTTGCGTATTCGCAGGAATGTTGATGAGCCTTGCAATTTATAATCCTGTAACAGAAGAAATACACAATCTATTTCTTTTTCATCTGACACCGACAGGGTTTTCGTTTATTGGAACACTATTTTTATATTGTTTGCTAAGTAAGTTGCCAGTTGTTCGGCGTTATTTGTTAAAAGATAGGAAAGATGTAACCTTTCATGCTGTACCATTCGACAGAGAAAAAACTCCTCCACGTCAAATTTTTTTTATTTTACCGATTATCTGGCTCGTTTCGTTTTTCATGACAAGGTCAGGGAAGTTGGGAAAAATTCAAAAGAGGAATATGGCAGGCATTCAACCACCCTACTTTGTGATTGCCACACATCACAGTTTTATGGATTTTTATATCACCCCTCTTGCACTCTTTCCGCATAGAGCCAATTATATTTCTGAACTCGAAGGTTTTGAGGCGTTTGGGGAATGGAAATATCGGCAAATAGGCTGTTTAGGTACGCGGAAATTTGTCAACGACCTCTCGCTTATTCGGAATATGAAAAAAGTTGTGGAACGTGGCGATATTTTAGTTTTGTACCCAGAGGCGAGGTATGCCAATGTCGGCACCAATTCTGAAATTCCTATTTCTGTTGCTAAAATGGCGAAAATGCTCAACGTACCATTAGTAGCTTTGAACATGAAAGGTAATTACCTTCAATCACCGATTTGGAATTTACACAAACGAAAAGGTGTGCAATTGCAAGCGGAATTGAAATGTCTATACAATAAAGAAGAATTAGCGAAAAGTGAAATTACAGAAATTCATCAGACCATTCAGGAGTTTTTGACCTATGATGAGTATGCGTATCAATTTGAAAAGAAGATGAAAATTTCTTATAAAAAGAGAGCAGAAGGGTTGGAAACTGTATTGTACCAATGTTTGACTTGTGAAGTGGAGTTTCAAATGATTTCAAGTGATGAAAAATTGATTTGTAAAAATTGTGGAGAAGTCTTTTTCATGGATGACTATGGAAAATTGCAGACAAAGAATCAAGAAATGACGGCTATTCATATACCAGACTGGTATGAACACGAGAGAAAAATGGTGGAAAAAGAAATCAAAGAGCAACGTTATTTTTTCAAATGTCTTGTCAAAATAGAGGCTTTGCCGAATGGAGAAAACTTTATTCCAATGGGTGTTGGTACGCTTTTTCATGATAAAAGAGGGTTTGTTTTGCAATTTCATGAGGAAAATTACGAAGGAAAAAAAGAAATGCTTTTTCAAGCTCACACAACACCTTCACTTCACACCGAGTATGATTATCGAGGAAAAGGGCAAGCGATTGTACTTTCCACACTTGATAATTCTTATTTTCTTTTTCCAGTAGAGAGTGAAGAAGGAAATTTTAACGTAACGAAATTGTTATTTGCGACAGAATTTCTCTATAAAATACAGAAAAGACTTTGAGCGGACTTTAGTTCGCGAATGACCCCGCTTGGCTGGAGCGATAGCGGAAGTCAAGTTTTAAGAAATCCTGAAGGGATTTCGCAGAAAGGAGCTATTTATGAAGATAAAAAATGTTTTACTAACTTTGCTGGTGATGATTGCTTTATTTTTCCTAGACAATATTCCGATAGGAATTGCCTTCGTTTTTGGAGAGCAGAATAAGCTAAAGAAACAAGATTTCTCCATTTTTCAAGGAATGATTGTAACCATAGCGATTTTTGTGATACTTGCTATTTTTATTTATTGGACGAAAAAACGAGGATTTGCGACTTGGTCATTGGAGGGAATGCGTGGAAAATGGCGATATGTAGCACTTGGAATGTTGGGCTGTTTTGTTTTCAGCATGATTGGAGGAAGTCTTTTAATCATGGGAGGAGAAGACAATACTGCCAATCAAGTTGCCGTAGATGAAGTGATGAAGAGTGTGCCACCAGTTTTAATGTGGCTTTTAGCAGGATTTGCCGCTCCAATTATGGAAGAAACTATTTTTCGTGCAGGAATCATGAAAGGGTTGTTTCCCAATAAGAAAATGCTCGGTTTAATTGTGAGCAGTCTTATGTTCGGCTTTGTTCATAGCCCGACGAATTTAGGCAGTTGGCTGATTTACGGAGGAATCGGTTTTTCCTTAGCTTTCGTCTATATAAAAAGCGAACGTTTAGAGGTCAATGTGGCAACGCATATGCTTTGGAATACGATGGCGATTGTTTTGGGGTATTTGCAGTAGAGAGAGATAGGAACGAAATTTAAAAAAAGTAAAAATAGAAAAATCGCAGAAAGTCAACATTTGAGAGGATGAAGTTTCTGTGGTTTTTCTGTTTTTGTTCTAGTCTCTTTTTTAGGATTTTTTATCCTTTACAACACCGAAAATTCCCCACCCAAAGCAAAACCTCAAAAAAAATGCTAAAATAGAGCATAAACAGAAAACCAAAAGAACGAGGAGTAATTATTATGACAATCCAATGGTTCCCGGGTCATATGGCGAAAGCTAGACGTGAGGTAATGGAAAAATTAAAATTTGTTGACATTGTTTTTGAGCTTGTTGATGCGAGACTTCCTTTGAGTAGTCGCAATCCAATGCTTGACAATATTTTGCAATCAAAGCCACGCTTGGTGTTGCTGAATAAAGGTGATTTGGCGGATACGGTGCAAAGCCAGAAATGGAAAAGTTATTTTGAACGACTTGGCTACTCGGCACTTGTGATTAATGCACAAGAAAATCGTGATGCGAAGAAAATTGTTGCCGAAAGCAAACGAGTGTTGGCGGAAAAATTTGAAAAAGAAAAGGGCAGAGGCATGAAACCTCGTGCCATTCGTGCCATGGTAATAGGGATTCCAAATGTTGGGAAATCGACCTTGCTCAATCGTTTGGTAGGGAAAAAAATCGCCCAAACAGGCAATAAGCCGGGGGTTACCAAAGGGCAGCAGTGGTTGAGACACAATGCGGAGTTGGAACTTTTAGATACGCCGGGGATTCTTTGGCCGAAGTTTGAAGACCAAGAAGTAGCGAAAAAACTTGCGTTGACTGGGGCGATCAAAGATCAGTTACTTCATCTTGACGATTTAGCGATTTACGCTCTTGAAGTGCTGGCACGTTTTTACCCAGAGCAGTTGAAGGAACGCTATAAATTGAATGATGATGATTTGTTTCTCCCTTATCCAGAACTGCTGATGAAAATTTCACAAATTCGTGGTTTTCGTGATGATTACGACCGAGCAAGTGAAATGATTGTCAATGAAGTGCGAAGTGGAAAATTAGGACGTTTTACGCTAGATAACTATGAAGAAATAGGTGGTCGTGATGAGTAGAAAAATCGCAGAAATCAAAGCGTTACTTGCCGAGATGAAAGACGAAAGCGACCCAAGACTTACAGAAATTCTCACAGACGAGCGAAAAGGTGTGCAACAGGCGGTGAATACTTTTCAAAAGAGAATAAATGCACAAAAGCGTTTGGCTCAACTTTTCGAGGAAAAAAATATCTATGAAAAGAACGCTCGAGCAAACGGTGCGAAGTTTATCGCAGGAATTGATGAAGTAGGACGTGGACCATTAGCAGGACCTGTCGTAGCAAGTGCGGTCATTTTGGACGAAAAAAGCCAGATTTTAGGCTTAAACGATTCCAAACAATTGTCAGAGAAAAAACGTGAAGAGTTGTTTGCTGAAATACAAGAAAAAGCACTTGCCATTGGTATAGGCATTGTTTCTCCAGAGGTCATTGATACAATCAATATTTTGGAAGCGACCAAATTGGCGATGAAACAAGCGATAGAAAAACTTACGATTTCGCCAGATTTTCTATTAATTGACGCTCTCACACTTGATTTGCCAATTGAACAGGAAAAAATCATCAAAGGCGACATGAAAAGCAATTCAATTGCCGCTGCAAGTATTGTGGCAAAAGTTACACGTGACAATATGATGAAAGAATATGCCAAAAAATATCCTTATTATGCGTTTGAAAACAATGCAGGATATGGCACGAAAGCTCATCTTGAGGGAATTAGAGAACATGGGATTACCCCTATTCACCGAAAAAGTTTTGAGCCAATCAAATCTTTTGTGTAAAATTCAATTTTTTTGCGTATCTTTATACTATAAAGGTCGCAGGAGGATTTTTTATGTATGAATTAAATCGAGAGTTGTTATTTCTTTTTAAACACACAAAGGGAATCAGTAATTTACAAGTGTTGAAGTTGATTGAAAACATCAAAAAACTTAAAGCTCAAAATTTCCAATTTAGTCCAACAGAACTGGCACATTTTGCTGAATTAAAAGACTCTACGGCAACGTTTCTTGAAAGTTTTAGGCAATTAAATATCGAAGAATTGTTGCAAAAAGAAAAACTGGAGCAATATGTGAGTATTTTAGATCCCCAATATCCAAAGATGTTAAAGGAAATTTATAATCCGCCAACGGTGTTATTTTTTCGTGGAGATTTTTCGCTAACTGCTCGTCCTTGTCTGTCTGTCGTGGGAAGTCGGGATATGAGTGAGCTGGGAGTGAAAAGTGTCAATATGATTTTGTCACCTTTGACCAAATATTTTGTAGTGGTTTCAGGTCTTGCGACAGGAATTGATAGCATTGCTCATAAGGTAACACTTGGAAATAATGGGCGAACTATCGCAGTAATTGGAACGGGACTTGACGTTTTCTATCCAAAACATCATGAATTACTTCAAAAACATATTGCAAAAAATCATTTAGTTTTGAGTGAATATCCGTCAGGCACTTCTCCACGCAAACATCATTTTCCAGAGCGAAATCGAATTATTGCTGGCTTGAGTGCAGGTACAGTTGTGTTTGAGGCGAAAATGAGGAGTGGGTCGCTAATAACGTGTGAACGGGCAATGGAGAGTGGGAGAGAAGTATTTGCCGTTCCAAGTGAAATACTCTCGGGCAGAAGTAGCGGGTGTCATCATCTTATTCAAGAAGGAGCAAAATGCACGTACACGTATAAAGATGTTTTGGAAGAATTATTGGTAAATTTATAGATAATTATTGAGCAAGCAAAATGGCTTGAAACTCAAGAATATCAACAAAAAAACAACAGAATAAATAAAAATGGAAAATTTTTTCTCAAATTACTTGAAACTCTGAGCAAATTTCTCTATAATTATTCTTGTTGGGTTCAGTAGCTCAGTTGGATAGAGCATTCGCCTTCTAAGCGAACGGTCGGGGGTTCGAATCCCTCCTGAATCATCTTTGGAGACGCTGGGATTTCAGTGTCTCTTTTTTACACTAGAATCAAAGATTTTTTAGAGGTACCCATAGGTATAATAAAACATGAAGAGAATGAATACTACAAGGGGGGAACAAGATGAAAAATCCGAAACCGCAAGAGTGGAAGAGTTCGGAGTTGTCGCAACGTTATATTGCTGATTATAAGGCGTTTAATTTTGTTGATGGCGAGGGAGTACGCAATTCGATTTATGTGTCGGGTTGTCCTTTTGCTTGTGAGGGGTGTTACAATGTTGTGGCACAAAATTTTCGCTACGGCACTCCTTATACAAAAGAACTAGAGGATCAAATTGTAAAAGATACCGCTCATGAGTATGTGCAAGGAGTGACGCTTTTAGGTGGGGAGCCATTTTTAAATACAGAAGTTTGCCTTACGCTTGTGAGGCGATTACGCAAGGAATTTGGCGATACGAAAGATATTTGGAGTTGGACAGGTTACACTTGGGAAGAATTAATGCTTGAGACAAAAGATAAACTAGAGCTTTTAAATGAAATTGATATTTTAGTGGACGGTCGTTTTGAGTTGTCAAAGAAAAATTTAATGCTCCAGTTTCGTGGCAGTAGCAACCAACGAATTATTGATGTGAAAAAATCTCTTGCCAAAGGTGAAGTAGTTATTTGGGAAAAGCTCAATGACGGCAAAAATACATTTGAACAAATTCATAAGGATAAATTGATTTAATTGTATGGTTGAAATGTTATAATAGACATTATGAGTAATATGAACGAGAGAAGTGAGGTATAGAAAATGAAAGTGACAGTTTTAGGTTGTCTTGGAGGGTTTCCGCATAATGACGAGGGGACGAGTGCGTACCTTTTGCAAGAGGGGAGTTACAATTTATTGCTTGATTGTGGAAGTCGTGCGGTGACGGAGTTAGAGCATTTTGTTAGTCCGTTATGCTTGGATGCGGTGATATTGAGCCATTATCATCATGACCATATCGCTGATTTAGGGGTGTTGCAATATTACCGTCAGCTTTGGGACAAGGACGATTGGGACGGTATGAATTTGTCGATTTATGGTCATACGGAGGATAAGAACCGTTTTAATGATTTGACCTTGCCAAATGTATCCACAGGGGTAGCATATAACCCTGACGAAACCCTTCGCCTCGGTCCTTTTGATGTAACGTTTATGAAAACTATTCATCCTGTTCCTTGTTATGCGATGCGTTTTACCGTAAGAAAAACGGGGAAAGTGTTTGTCTTTACAGGGGATTCTGGCTATATGGAGGAGTTTAAGGGGTTTGCAAAAAATGCAGATTTATTTTTAGCAGATACTTATTTATTTGAGGGACAAGAGCGACATCATGCACATTTCACAAGCAAAGAATCAGGAGAAATTGCACGAGTGGCACAAGTGAAAAAATTAGTCCTCACACATTTGCCACAGGAAAAAGATTTGAACTTATTACACAAACAAGCTCAACAGGCAGCAGGAGAAAAAGTAACCGTCGAACTAGCAAAAAAACGGAAAACATTTGAGATTTAGGGAAATAGAAAAGCTAAGAGGGGCGTTCAGGTGTTTGCAACAGTGAGCCACAGCATTTACTTGCTTGAAACTTTAGTTTCAAGTGCTGTTGCGAACAGTTGCCCAACACCTGCCCCTCACAGCTAGACAAAGAAAAGCTACGAGGGGCGATTTGAAGTTTGTGGCAGTGAGCCGTGCCGTTTACTTGCTTGAAACGTAAGTTTCAAGCGGTACTGCGAACAGCCACCAAACTTCAGCCCCTCACAGCTAGACAAAGAAAAGCTAAGAGGGGCGTTCAGGTGTTTGCAACAGTGAGCCACAGCATTTACTTGCTTGAAACTTTAGTTTCAAGTGCTGTTGCGAACAGTTGCCCAACACCTGCCCCTCACAGCTAGACAAAGGAGCAAAAAAATGGACGAAATAGGCAAACTAAGAATGTTGAGTTTAATTTCAGGTATTGTTTACATTGCAGTGATTTTATCAATGTTCGTGCGGCTATTGTTTTTATTTGAACAAACAAGCGATAAAACAATTATCAATGCAACGATGATTCCTTTTGGTATCATTCTATTGATTTTAACAATTGCTTTGATTGTGATAAAAACAATTTGTAAAAGGAAAATAAAAGCAGCGAAAATTCATGCGAGTTTAAAATTTTAGAGGTACCTTTAAGAAGTACCCTTTATTTTAGTAAAGGAAGTAAAAATGGCAGAGAAAGAAAGAATCAATCCAATGATGAGGCGTCCAATTGTACAAGAGGATATTGTGCATTTCCTTAGAACAAGACAAAAGCAGACGGCAGGCGAACTTGGACGTGTTGCCAGCGAGGCAAGAGAGAAAGGTGTGCCGATTATTCCTCATGAAACGGCGGTATTTTTAGAATTTTTCTTGAAACAAATCAAGCCAAAAAACGTACTGGAAATTGGAGCGGCAATAGGTTTTTCATCAAGCCTTATGGCGAATTGTTTACCAGAAAATTCACACGTGACAACGATTGACCGCTATGATATGATGATCGCGGCAGCGAAAAAAACGTATGAACGCTTGAATTTGCAAGAGAAAGTGACACTTTTAGAGGGAGAGGCAGTCGATATTTTGTCTACTTTGCCAAGTGACACGTATGATTTTGTTTTTATGGACTCGGCAAAGTCTAAATACATTGTCTTTTTACCAGATATTTTACGCATTATGAAACGTGGTGCGGTGCTTATGGTGGATGACATTTTCCAAGCGGGTGATGTGTTAAAGGATATTCAAGACATCAAACGAAATCAGCGAGCAATTCATCGTGGATTAAATCAATTTTTTGATGCGGTTATCGAACACCCACAGCTGACAAGTACGATTTTACCTCTTGGCGATGGCGTGATTTTGATTACAAAAGATGACGATGAGATTATTTTGCCAAAGATTTAGGGCAAAGAATGGGAGGAAAAAATGACGAAAGAAGCAGGTAACATTGAATTAGAAGTAATGAGTGACACAACCGTTTTACGTTTAAATTTGGCTTATTATGCAGATTTGGATTGTTATACAAAAAACGGAGATTTAAAAAAGGTTTATCAACGAAAAATTGATGAAATTGTGGACAAGCACTTTTCACCAGATGCTTTTTCAGGAAATAATCTGACCAATATGAAAGTTTTAGGGGAACAAATTGATAATTTGGATAAAGGGTTGCAAGTGCTTGGAGAGCAAACGGCGAATAAAATTCAATATCTTGGTTCTTATTTGAACATGAGAGGAAGTCTTTCTGTCTATCCAGAACCGTTGGCGAAAGAGGAAGAAATTCCGTTAACAGAAGCAGAAATGTTCGCTCATTTACTGTTAATGCAAATGGATTTATCTAATGAAATGGATTTGCATGATGAATTATTTGGAGAAGAGGATTTTTTTGATGAACCTCATTTAATGAAAAAAGCTACACCGAAACAATCTAAAATCATTGATTTGAACTCGAAAAGAGAGAAAAAATAATTTTTTTGGAGGGGTATGATGAATCATTTAAAACTAGAACTATCCAAAACGGCTCTTGTGGTCATTGATTTACAAGAGGGGATTTCAAGTGCGAAACGTGAGGATTTGGCACCATTTTCTGCAAAAGAAGTGATTGCTCAAAATGAGCGATTGACCAAGCGTTTGAAAAATACTGAGGCGTTGATTGTACTGGTGCGTGTGAAAAACTATGGTGCGGAGCGTCTTTCACCGTTGACCGACCATTTACCTCAGACAAACGGTTTTCCACCGAAGAATTTTAGCGATTTATTGCTTGAGGTGGCTCATGACGAGGAGGCGGAAAATGTTATTGTCGTCAACAAACACAATTGGGGTGCGTTTTATGGCACGGATTTGGAACTTCAACTACGCAGACGTGGGATTGAAAATATTATCTTGACAGGTGTTGCGACAGCTTACGGAGTAGATACGACAGCACGTGAGGCGTTTCAGCGTGGGTTCAATCAAGTGATTGTCAAAGATGCTATTACAGATTTTGACGGAGAATTGCATACACAAATCGTAGAGAAAATGTTTCCTCAATTTGCACGTGTGAGAACGACAGATGAAGTGTTGGAGAAGTTGTTATGAATGGAATAAATTTAGTGGAATTTGCTCTTTCTATGCTAGTAACTGGAGTTGTGGCAGGGTGTGTGGGAGCAGTTTTAGGTCTTGGTGGGGGTATTGTCGTTACACCTGTCTTGACACTTTTGTTTGGTGTGGATATAAAATATGCGATAGGTGCAAGCATTATCGCAGTGATTGCGACAAGTTCAGGGGCTACGATTGCCTATTTAAAGGACGATTTGCTCAATCTTCGGGTGGCAATGTTTTTAGAGATTTTTACGACAATTGGTGGAATTATTGGAGCCGTTTTAGCAGGTGTATTTAACGGTACGTTTTTATTCTTGCTATACAGTTGCTTGCTTGCGTTTCAATGTTTTAATATGTATAAAAAACTCAAAGCAGGAGAAGAAGTGTTAAATCATGCTCAGGCGGATAAATTGTCTGAAAAACTGAAATTAAACAGCAGTTATTTTGACAAGGCGACAAATGAAGAAGTGGTTTATCAAGTGGAAAAAGTGCCACAAGGCTCTTTGATTATGCTTGGAGCAGGGATTGCGAGCGGGCTTTTAGGTATTGGGAGCGGTGCGTTTAAAGTAATGGCGATGGACGGAGCGATGAAGATGCCACTAAAACCGTCAAGTGCAACAAGTAATTTGATGATGGGCGTTACCGCAGCAGCAAGTGCGGTCGTTTATTTCTTTCAAGGCGTTATTCAGCCAGTGATTGCCGTACCACTTGCTCTTGGGATTATTGTTGGCTCCACGATTGGTAGTCGCATTATGCCAAGACTTCCGGCGAAAACACTTAGGAAAATCTTCATTCCAGTTTTGGCAATTATTGCCTTGCAAATGCTTTACCGTGGAAGTGAGGTGTTTTTCAAATGACAGAGAAGGAAAAATTGGAAATGGCTCATATCGAAGAAGTCATTGGCAAAATTTTGCGTATTGGTGTGGGCATTAGTTGTGCGGTAATGATTTTTGGCTTTTTACTTTTTTTGATAACAGGAAAAAGTGGTTACCAAGGAGATGAATTTCCCACTCAACTTTCAAGCATTTTTCAAGGAATCACCCAAATTCGACCGTTCGCTTTTCTAATGGCAGGACTTTTCTTATTGATTTTAACACCTATCTTGCGTGTAGTTGTCTCTATTTATTCATTTGCACGTGAGCGTGACAAACTTTATGTAGGAATTACGATTGTGGTGTTGTGTATTTTACTATTTGCGATGATGTTAGGGGCTGGGTAAGCCTCTTTTGGTATAAGCAGAATTAACGTAAAAAACATAGAGTTGTGCTAAAATTTCAGTAGAAGAATTTGTAAAGAATAGAAAGAGATGAAGTATTATGCCAAAAGTATCGAAAACGTTGAACGCAGTTGCGTATGAAAATACCTACTATATTTACAATGACGAAAACCTTATTTTAGTTGACCCGGGAAGTGATACGGAGCAGATTTTGCGTGCGATAGAAGAGATAAATCGTACACCTGTTGCGATTTTGTTGACTCACACGCATTACGACCACATTATGAGCGTAGAGGCAGTTCGTGCGAAATATTCTGGGATTCCCCTTTATGTTTCGCATGAGGAGGAAAGCTGGCTTTATACGCCAGAGTTGAATCTTTCAGGCTTGGCACGGCATGACGATATGGAAAATGTAGTGGTGCAACCTGCGGAATTTGAGTTTGAAATCGGCAAAATTTATGAGCTTGGCGGAATGGAGTTCAAAGTTTTGGCGACACCGGGACATTCGATTGGTGGCGTGAGTTTTGTCTTTGACGAGTTTGTCATCTCAGGGGATGCGTTGTTCAAAGGCGGTATTGGTCGCTGGGATTTGCCAACAGGCAATAAGGAACAATTACTTGAGAGCATTCGCACACAACTTTTCACCTTAGATAAAAATTTAACCGTCCTTGCAGGACACGGCGACGTCACAACGATTGGAGCGGAGAAATTGTATAATCCGTATTTTTGATTCTTTGGCACTATCTTTTGGCTCTATACTAAATCGTGTGGAATAACAAAAATTCCATGCGATTTTTTTGCATAAAAAAAGACATCTCGTTTACAATGTAAGTGCCTAACCCAACAGTAAAGGAGATGTCTTCATGGATAAGTGTACAAGAGAATTACTAGGATTTCAAGATGAAAGTTTGATATTTGAAAAGGACCGTTGGTTTTCTAGAGGGGTAGATAAGAAAAATAGAAAATTCAACAGAATTGATGGGCTATATGCGAAAGTTCCTACGCATTGCGAGAGTTGTGGGGTTCTATTTCAGAGCTCAGCAGATTACTATAAACATGGAACTATCGCAAATAAGCGAGTGATTCAGGTTCCAG
>NZ_FUXI01000026.1:11572-35841 GCF_900167335.1 Pilibacter termitis | reverse complement strand
ACTGCTCTCAATGTCGCTCGCAACTAGCGTTGCGAGTAAATAAACGACATGGTTCGCTGTCGCAAACTCCTGAACGCCCCGCTCGCTTTTCTTTTTTTTGGAAAGCACGGCTGTCGTACTTTAATAAAGAAACATTAAAGTTTTCTTATAAAACTTTAACTTCCCTTTCTCTATCTATTTGTTAAAATAGACAGAGAGAGAAAAATTAAACTTATTTTTAACGACCGTAATATCGCAGAAAGGAGCCTACCATGAAAAGAGAAGTTGAGCTCGTTCATCATGACTTGCTAACTGATATGCGTGTGTTTGTCAACAACATTCACTATCGCAGCACTCATTTACATAAGGAAATTGAATTTATCCTCGTACTATCAGGAGAATTGACTGTTTTCACCAATCAAGAAAAATTCCTCTTGAAAAAAGGCGATTTTATCGTTTTCAATGCGTTTCAGCCACATGAATTTCTTGCGAACGATACAGCAGTCATCTACGTCCTACAATTTTTACCAACTTTCTTTTCTTCCTTTAAAGAGAGGTTAAACGAAGTGGAATTTCTATCCACTCCAATATCACTTTCCTCTTTACAGGAACATAAGGGAAGTTTGAAACATTTTCTACATTGTGGTATTGACTTTTACCAACGAAAAGAAAATTTCCAGCTCCTAGTCAAAGGACACGCTTATTTCTTTGTGTATCATCTGCTTTCATCCATGAACACCAACATTCTTTCTACGAAAGAGCGACAGGCGAAAAATGAACGACTGAAACAGATTGAAACCATTTATGACTTTATTCATGAAAATTTTCGAGAAAAGATTTCCATGACCGCCTTGGCAGAACGCTATTTCTTCTCGCCAAACTATTTCTCGCATTTTTTCAAAACAAATTTTGGAACTTCTTTTCAAAATTACTTAAAATCTTTACGCACCACCGAGGCAGAACGTCTACTCAAATGTTCCAAGTTGAACTTGCTTGAAATTGCTTTTGAATGTGGATTTTCCGATGTAAAATACCTCAATCAAGCGATTAAAGAAAAACACAATTTACTGCCAAAGGAATATCGGAAATTGCAACCTCATGCCAACAGCAAAATGGAAAAAACACAGACGACTAGCATTGACCAACAACAAATTCTCTCCACCAAGAAAAGTTTGGAAAAACTCCTCTCTTTTTTAAGTGAACTCTCTTAGTTGTAAACGTTTTTTCTTCATGTAACTATAATATCCTATCTCCCAAAGAAAAAAACGTGCAATTTTGACATTGTTAGTGGACAATCATGATATTTTTTATTCTTCGCTAAAGGGTACCTCTAAAAACTAGCAATTTAGGATAAGTGCGAGTTTTTAGAGGTGCCCTAAATATATTTACACTTTAAAAATCACTAAAAAGCCCACGATTTTAGAAACCGTGGGCTTTTAGATACTTTTAAAAAAGGTTGTTATCTATTCTATCGTAACGTTTTTCACTTGATTCGTTACTTTATCTCTATAACTCGTCTTGACTTTTAGCTTTTGATTCACTTCTTTTACGATAATCTCAATATCAAACAATGAAACATTTTCATTCACATAGGGAACCAGTTCCAATTCTTGCTCACCTATGGTAAGAAAAATATGACTTTCACCAATATTAGATGATTTCCTCACTTGACTTTCCACCGTTTCAATCTTAGGTGCCGAATAAATCATCTCCGTTCCATTCAAAAATTCTCGCCTTATCTCAATTTTCTTTTCAATACTTTCAACATTCGTTTGAATGGAGACAATATTCCTCGGCAAAACTGGGCGAAAACGCAATAAAAAAATAGGTATCGCAAGCATTATACAACCAATAAATAAAAATGTTCTTCTTTTCATTGAATTTCCCCTTATGTATAGACTTATTTTTATGTACTATTGATCATCTAACGAATCAACGGTTTTTACACAATGTAAGTAGTGATTCATATACTTTTAGTATAGTACAAAAAATAACATTTTACACCTATTTGAAACTAAATAAACAAAACCCCAGACCACTGCAAACACAGCTTGTCTGGGGAAAGGTTAGAAAATTAATTATGGAGCAGCAGTAAGTGTCCAAGTAATATCCGCAGTGTAAATTGCTTTTTGGATGTTGTTCCCTGCTGGTACGTTTAATAGTACGCTCTTCTTGTAAGAATCTGTACCACTTGTTACTGCCAACGCTTTGTCAATATTGTCTGCTGGAGCTGTTGCACCTGCATAAGTTGATTGAGTGTTTGCATAGTGATCTCCTACTTGACCAAATTCAAGCGTGTGAGTACCACGACCATTTGTTTGGTCTGCAGTCGCTACTTGAACGCTTGTGTTGTAAGCCAACGTGAACGCAGGTTTTGTTAATGTAGCACCTACACCATTTGTGTGGTTACGCAATGGGTTGCTGTAATCAAGTGTTGCACCATTCAATGTGTACGTTACAGGTGTTCCTGATGATGGAGTTGCTGTAACAGAGAATTGTTTCGTCAATTTAGCATCTAATGTCCAACCGTGTTTCGCAGCTGTAACAGAACCTGTTGATGAAATTGTATCCGCACGAGCATCTGTCCATTGAACAAAATGTCCACGTTCCAAATCAGGTTTCGCTGGTGCAGCAGGAGCAAAAATTGCAGTTGTTGCTCCTGCTGCTACTTCTGCCGCTGTCGGTGCTCTAAAAGTACCTTGTTCAATAACTGCTTTGTTAACTACTTGATACGTTTTAGCCGTAGTTGAAATGGTTTGTGTACCAAAATCAAGTGGGCTTACTGCATCAATTGTAAGTTCCCCAGCGTGCATAGTTTGCCCGATTCCGCCTTTCAAGCGTCCAGAATCTCCACCGACTTGGTCAGGGTCAATTGCAGGTGTGATATTCGCAGGGTCTTTAGGGTCTGGACCCTTTCCTAGCCATGCAATTTTACCTGTTCCATCAAACGTGTCAGCATTTGCCACTAATGGAGTTACTACGCTAAGTACGCTTGCACATACTAAGACTGTGCCTAAAACCTTTTTCTTCATAAGATGTGTCCTCCTTGTTTTTTGCGATTACTCGCTGTTGGTGAATAGCCCTTTTATCTATTCACGTAGCATTTTTTTATATTCCTCCCAATTATAAAATTGAGAATGGTAAGCAAATCCTATTTATCTAGCCTTTAGTAAATTCCGTAAAAATCGCTAATTTCCAATTATGCTCTGCCAGTTGAAACTCGCAATGTCTTTTAGTGGGTAGCGTTGCAATAATTATTGTGAGTGCTTGGCAACGCAATAAAAGGAAATCAACAATTTTTATCAGCAGTTTAAGCCTAGAGTAATATTCTTTGCAGAATACCCTTTTTTCAATTACTTCACCAGAATTTCACTCATTTGATAAGCTCCATTGTGGTAAATGTTACAAATAGAAAATTTATCGGTCTAAATCATATTTCTCCTCTAGCTCATCATATATCTCAAAATATGATTTTTGTAATTTTTCTGTTTCAGCGGAAATTGGATTTTCGTCTCTTGGATTATCAAAAGGTTCCTCCCCAGAAACAGCATATTTGCTTAGCAGAGAATTAGTTAAAACATAGTTATCTCCAGTGGTACTTGGGCGAAGAAAAAGTAGATACTCACTATCCTGTAACATTTTTCGATAGCCTTCCAAACTTAAATTTACTTTTTCTTCATCAACTTCCACATTCGTTACTGATTCTTCCAAACATTGAATAACGTCACCGATTTTTAATTTCTTGCTTTCATCTTTTTCTATCTTAATTATTTTCACTTTTGACATAGAATAAAATAACTTTGGTGTACCATCTTCTGTGGTTTCTACGTGTTGAGTATCAGATAATTTTTTAGCAACAACGATAATAGGACTTTTCGTTTCAAGTTCTTGACTATTGTTCGCAAGTTGGTCGAATTTTCCATGGTAAAGAATAGTTCTTGCCTCATTTTCTTCTGGCTTTTTCCCACCTCCAGGCTCATTCTCTAATTTTCCATGTTTTGGAGTAATATATAAAGCGAAACAGAAGCCTACAACGATTGCAATAAAGATTAATTTTTCGATTGTTGTTCTTTTCATCTTTTTTAGCTCCATAAATTCTATTAAAACTATTTATAGATACTCTTTATACCATAGTATTCAAATATTTGATGATGAATTTTCTCTCTGTGCAAAGTCGATTATTGTATAGATAGCTTATGGTGCAGCAGTAAGGGTCCATGTGAATTTTGCTTGATAAACTCCCGCACGAATATCTTGTGCAGGAACATTCAATTTCACTGCCTCATTTGTATGCACCTGTTGCTTTTCAATATCAAAACCATAACTATGAATGTTTTGAATGGAATCTTTGAGTAGTTTAGGATTGTTTGCCGAATCAAACATTGGTTTGATCGTTCCTGACGTAGCACCTATTTTTTGTGCGTATTCATCACTGTAACCCGCTACAATCGCCCAACGACCTTTTCCAACTTCACCTTTGGCGTTTGCAATTTCATATACCTTACCGCTATCCATTTTAATAACGTCATTGTGTATAGTTGGTGTAGTAGTCGTTCCTACTCCAAGATGTACGCTACTCGCCCATAGATGACTTAAAGAAAGCGTAGCACCTTTTAGTCTATACGGCTCTGAGGGATTCACTCCATTAGGATAGCATTTCTCACATGGCTCATAACCACCTGACAAGGCATCACTTAATGTCGTTTGCATATACGTTCCATTCCCACATTTATAGGCATGATATTTTTCACCTGTTGGCGTGATATAAACTAATTGCTCCTTAGGATCAACCGCACTACTTCCCACAAGAGTAAATTCGTCCTCCTGTTTTAAAGTTAACGACCATCCGTTTGCTTTTCGTTCATCTACAATTTGCACAAAATTTCCAGTTGGACTTTCGCCCTTAGTATAATATTGTGCATGGGCGTTCAGTGTATAGCTACCGTCTTTTGTGATATTTGCCTTATCAAAAAAGAAATACGGTACATAATCAATCCTTAACTCGCCTTTGTTCTTATCTGTTTGTCCGGGGTTGCTTGGAGTGTTTGGCTCTTCTGGACTCACCACTTCATCTGGATATGGTCCAGTAAAACCTACCTTTTCCTCCCCGATTGCTTCATCTAACTTTTCCTCAGCTAAAGCAACACTACTCAAAACGAGGAATAAACTAAGAAAGAGCGTGGTGACAGAAAGAAGTTTTTTATTTTTCATCTCCTGCCACCCCCTTTCTTTTCTTCCTCCGCCATAGGAAAAGAATCGCTAAGACTGCAAGTACAACTCCAAGTATAGAAATACTTTTGACGATTTTTTCACCTGTACTTGGCAATTGTTTATTTGGTGCTGGAACATCAGCCTTTGGCGGAGTTACCTGATTTGTATTCGGCAATTCTCCCCTTTTTGTAAATTCTACTGCTCCCTCACTTGTTACAGCAAAACTCCTTTGACTATCCCCCATTATTAAGAGGGCGAAAAGAGGGAAGATTAATAACAGTAGCTTTGCTTTTTTTTGAGTGTTCATATTGTATTCTCCCCTCTTTCCTTTTTATAAAATCTCTCGGTATTTTTCATTACGGTGCCGCCTCCAGTGTGTAGGTGATTTCCGCCTTGTAATCTCCTAACAACTTCACTTTATTTGGATCGACTTTCATCATAAATCCTTTTTGTGCGGTAGGCGTTCTCCAACCTGTGCTAATCTGCGTTGTAACTGTTGGGCTACTTCCTGTATAGGCTGGATTCGTGTAAATCTCTGTTCCTGCACTTGTAATGAGTTGCGGTGTGTTCCCTGCACCCTTTTGATAGTACAAGATGTCGTGCATATATTGAGCAGGATTTTGCTCATGCGTAAATGGTGTCGTTAATTTCGCTGTAACTCTCCACGCATCTTTCGTTGCACGAGAATCTGACACGATAAATTCAGCATCTGTCGTCAAATCTTGTTTCTTGTATTGTGGTAAGGTGTACGTTTCATTTACGGTACTGACCGTTTTCTTACCAAAGTCCATTAACTTAGGTGCCTCAGTAATTTCAAGAGCTCCAAATACTTTTGGCGTACTAACAATGTTTGAAAGATGTGAGAGAATTTCACGCGTCAAACCTGTTTGACCGATAAGACTTGGACCATTAGCCCAGCGTTCTGTGCCGTATTTAAACGACCCTTGGTTGTCAATATTTTGGTTAATCCCCGAACTTGCTACTTTCACTGAAAACTCCCAGATTGCACTTGTATTACTTGCCCAAGTCTGATTTTCAAACCCTCTTAAAGTTAAATCTCTTGAGGTAGTATTCCAAGTTATTGAAGTGTTCGGTAGAGTTGCACCGTTGAGTTTTGCGTCTAACTCACTAAGGTTGACAGAGAGATGTGGGCTGATATTGTCAAGGATATACGGCTCGTACATAAGCCCCGTCGTACTTGTGTTTTTCGCTTCTAATTTGTAGCGAACAGTATCACCGATTTGTGCAGTCGTAACTTCCGCACCGTTTCGGTAAATCTTCATACTCTTGACAATGGTCGCTTGAGTAGCTCTCACGTTTTTCACGTTCAATCTTACTGCAACACCAAATTTATCCGCACCAACTGCATCATGATATTCTCTTTGAGCGTCTGTTGAACCGACATCTAGGACTAAGTTCCCAGCTAGATTGTTTGGTTCGCTCTTGTTGCTTGTTGGCGGTGCGAAAAGTGACCAGTCGCCACCTGACAAGTCAGAAATATCTTTAGAATAAACATCTACAACATCACCGTCTGTTAGATAATCTTCCAATTGGAAAGAGAAATCGCCATTCCCGTCAGTAGTTGATGTCAAGACAGTATTTGCAACACTTTTCTTCATCAACCAACTTCCATTGACTTTGAGTGCGATAATACTATTCGGTTCTGCTTTCCCAACAATTCTATCGCTTGCATTCGTCAACTCACCGTTAGTTGTACCTTTTTGACCTTCAACATTGTTTGGTGTTTGCGGTGTTCTAACGTCTTTTACTTCTTTTGTACCAATCGCAAGAAGTTTTGCAGGATCTGTTGCCAAGTTCCCCGCACTACTTGTACTCGTACTATCACTCCGCCACATTTCCAAAATCTTAATTTGTGTTCCTGCTGGCAAGAAGTGCCCTACTGGAATTTTAATTAGTCCACCAACTGTTGTGCCGTACATATTGCCAGAATCAACGGAATGACCGAGCAAGACCGCATCAGTATAACCGCTACCCGCAGGATATTGTACTTGCACTTTGGCGTGTACTTCACCTGTCATTGCTGGGCGGTAAACTGGATTTCCGTTCGCATCACTTGCCTCACGCACTTGAGATTTGATGTGAATGAATTTGTCCGCATCTGTCGGCTGAGCAAGCCATACTGGCTCTGCCTCGTTGTTATTGGCACTTAATCTACGATATGGTGTCGCACCTGCTGGAGCAGTCGGGCCAAATAGTGTCCGTATCGTTGCGTCCGGTGTTTGCGTTGGATCATCTGCGATATAGTTATGCGTGTTCAGCTGATAATTCATAGACTGATCGTAGAAGTTATAATCTGCCGTTCCACCTACATTCCCTTTTTTCCAAATAGAAACAAAGGAATTTAAACTCTTAAAGTACGTATTGTTTGACTGAGCAGTAGCATTATGACTTGAGAAGATATGATGACTGCCCGCATCTGTACTTGCTGTTTTATTTTCAAAGTTATAGTATCTAGGTCTATTCATTGTGAAACGGAACGCTCCCGAATCACTACGGAAAATACCTGATTCCAATATGCTATTTCCAGCAGTATTCCCGATTGCTTCAAACTCTGTCCCTTGTCCCTGAGTAACTTCAATCGTTCCACCGCTATCAAGTGCAGTACCTTTTCCTGCTACGAGTTTCACCATTGAGCCTGCACCAATCAGTGTAAATCTACTCGGATTTAACCCTGCCGTTTCTGGATTTCCAAGGAAAACAATTGCTTGATGTCCAGCTGTGCTACCCCATGTTGTTCCTGAGTCTACATTCCCATTGGCTGGATTTCCAATTCCCTCATTTTCAACATAGAACTTCCCGCCATTTTCGATTTTCATTTCGTTTTCGTGACCATTCATACGAACTGCTGGAGCCCCTGTTCCTGTTTGCACAACAGAAAGCATACCGCCATTTTTCACGTTTAACAGACTTCTACCTGAGAAACGATAACGAATCGCTGCCGTCCAACCACCATTTCCTCCTTGTGAGCGAATATTTAGTTTTGCATGGTTGTCTACATAGAGATTCCCATTCAAACTTTGGAATACAATATGGTTATTGGTATTCCCATTCGTTGAAGAAGTGTTATCCATATTCATTTCAGCATAATCACTTACACTGAAGTTGACCGTTCCACTAAAGGTAGTCAATGCCATTGCATCTGGTTTGTTCCAAATTCGAATACTTCCTGAATAATATTGGTCAACTGGATTGCTTGAATGAACATTAAATTGCGTATTGTTCTGGGTAGTCGCAAGCGTTGGGTCACCCTTGATATTGATTTCACCTACTAAATTCCCTGAGTTTGCTGGATAGTAGGTTGGCGAGGCTTGGTTGTATTGTACGCTGATTGCTCGACCATATGACCCAAGGGTTAAATCAACTTTACTTTTTTCGCTAACGGTGAATTTATATCCACCCGAGTTGTACTCCCAAAAACCGTTTCCTTCAGCGTTAGAGTTTTGTGTTGTCGTAAACTCTGCTGCGATTTTACTCTCACCAGATAGTTCAAATTCTTTACTCTTAAATGCGTAAGTTCTACGTTCACCTTGGGTAGCTG
This sequence comes from Pilibacter termitis, assembly GCF_900167335.1. GTDB lineage: Bacteria > Bacillota > Bacilli > Lactobacillales > Streptococcaceae > Pilibacter > Pilibacter termitis. The sequence goes on along the minus strand of NZ_FUXI01000026.1, from coordinate 27,092 downwards.
TCGCTTTGAAGTTTAGCATGGTCTTATCTGTCAAGAGAACTTTCCCTACTTGCGTTGAACCGTTGCCATCTGTTGATTTCACCACTGGTACCGTTACTGTATCGAAGTTCATGTAAACATTCGATGTCTCAAAGTCCTGCCCTGCTCCTACTTCAAATGGACTGCCATTCGTTGAGCCAGTTGCTGTTAAAGAACTATCCCAAATACTGATATATTCTGAGCTGACAAACAACGCTCCACTATATCCAAGGTTTATATTTTTATTATCCGACGTAAATTTGTCTACATAGACACCTTTTCCTTTGGCAATCGCACTTCGTGGTGTTCGCATTGGAATTTCCGTTGCAATTGATTTTAGCGTTACATTTCTCAAAATCGCCATACCACTCAAACCATTGTCATCATTGGCTGATAGAGAAAGTGTCCCACCATAAAAAATTGTACTTTGATAGTAATATTGAGTACCATTGTAAGAATATGGTCTGTTTTGCCAAATGGTTGCATTTTCTACCTGCACTCCACCTGCAGCTGCTAAAAACGACCCTGTTTGGTTTCCGTCAATTGTAATATTGGTATTGTAAACTCCTGCACTAGCAGTCGCTTGCACAAAATTACTTCTATCATTGTTCCCATTCTTATAAGAAATATTCGAAATGGTAGGATTTGGTGATACTGAACTTGCAGTATTTATCCCCAACTCATATGTTCGAATCAAGAAAGAATTTTGTGAGTTGTTTGCGAAATTACAATCTCCTGTTATCCCTACAACCCACGGCTCTAATGTCGGATTGGAACCATTGATTGAGTTCTCTTGCCCACCAATAAGTCGCTCTTGTGGCAAGTTGGTGTTGTCCGCTGAAAGAGTATAATCAAAATTATCGAGATGAATTTGCCAGCCTGAAATATCCGTTGTATCTGACTCCGCACGAATCAATGCACGATACCTAGGGTTATATCCATTATCTGTACGAATATCTAAGTTTTGCAAAAAGAGAGTTCTCGTATTGTTTGGTCCTTGATAAGAGAAAGCACCCAGCAAGAAACCACGACGATATGTTGGTTGGAAATAACGATCATTGATTACGATTTTTCGTTTTTGTTTTGGGTCATTACTTCTAATTTGTAAGGTATTTGTTCTTGCAACAGTATTTAATCCTGTTGTCGCTCCTGTCGGACAATCGGTAATGTCGTTCATAACGATAATTGCGTCAACCGATTGATTGTTATAGGCAGCTACAAATTGACCCCAATTGGTTACCCCTACTGGATTTGTTGGTGTTGGTAAATTGATTGCATTTGGTGTTATACCAACTCCTACTCCCGGAGGTAGAGCTTTTGTATTTGCAAATGTTGTTATATTGGTGCTTGACAATGCTTTTGGTGCACTGTTTAGAATTTCTGATTTTAAGGCTACTGTTTTTGCTTGTGCCGATTGTACTATGACTTCTTTTTCAGCACTTGCCAATACTTTTTTGCCACGTTTGACTTCGACTTTTACTTTGTCCGCTCCGCTATTGGCTAAAATTTCAAAAGGAATTTCTAATTTCTCTTTTGAAGATTTTACTTCAATTGTTTTTTCACTCTCGTTCTTGCGAGTTTTATCAACAAGTTTGACGAATTGCTTTTTATCTGCCTTGACTTCAGAAAGAATGTCCTCTTTTGAAAACTTTGCTCCTTTTAATACAATAGAAAGCTCTTCATCTTCAGGTTTTTCTATCGTTAGTATGTTCTGACTTGCCGTTTTATTGGCTACTTTCTTAAATTCTTGTATTTTGAGTGCATAACCTGAGTCTTGCTGTTCAAGCCCAAACATTTTCGTTAAATGTGTCAATTGGAAAATGAGTGCAAAAAAGACAGCTACGCATAGCACCCCTCCAACTAATCTTGCACGTTTATAATTTTCTATTTTCAATTTTTTCACCCACCCTTTTCTATTGCTCACTCGCATAATTCTACAAAATACTTAAAATTATGCGAAACCCTTTTAAATAATGAGCATTTAACCCTTTTAAACAACAATCCCTCTTTGTCGTTCAGTAAATTCCCTTTTATTAAATATATATGCTTTGGTTTTTAAATTCAACTCTTATCAAAATTCGTGTTTTTCTTCATGAGAACATTTTCTTTCACCTCACCATTTTTTAATTATACTTTTACTCACAAATGTTAAATTCCAATTTCTCTTTTTGAGTATTTCTATTTATTTTTAAAAATTATTAACCCTTGCGATAAAAGATTACGTCTGTTTTCTTACTAATTTCATTTATTTTTTGCTCCATTTTCCTTTTTCACATTTTTCTTTTTTTAAGAAATTTTTGACGGGATTTTTTACAAATATAAAACAATCAAAACCTTGAATTTCCGTTAATTAATATGATTATTTCCGCATTAAAACTCTGGTGTTTTTATAATAAAATAGACAAGCACCATTTTTTGATGCTTGTCCCATAATCATTATTTCACTCCACGCAACTCCAAAATCATATCTCTTAACAACGCAGCCTGCTCAAAATCAAGAGCTTTCGCAGCTGATTTCATCTCAAGCTCTAGTTTTTCAAGCATTGCCTCTTTGTCTTTCTTCGCAAGTTTTGCATATTTTGCCACACTATCAATCATTTCTTCTGTATCATTTTCTTTACTTGTCTTAGAAATGGCAATCAAATCACGAATTTCTTTTTTAATCGTTCTAGGGGTAATGCCATGTTTTTCATTATATGCCATTTGAATACTGCGACGACGATTGGTTTCATCAATCGCTTTTTGCATCGAATCAGTGATTTTATCCGCATACATGATCACTTTTCCGTTTTCATTTCTGGCAGCTCGCCCAATCGTTTGCACAAGGGATCTTTCACTACGCAAAAATCCTTCTTTATCCGCATCCAAAATTGCCACAAGGGACACTTCTGGTACATCTATCCCCTCACGCAACAGATTAATTCCGACCAACACGTCAAACTCTCCTAATCGCAAGTCTCGGATAATCTCCGTTCGTTCAAGCGTTTTGATGTCACTATGCAAATATTTGACTTTGACACCCATTTCTTTGAAATAATCCGTCAAATCTTCCGCCATTTTTTTGGTCAATGTTGTCACGAAAACACGTTCATTCTTCTCTACACGTTCGTTGATTTCACCAAGCAAATCGTCCATTTGCCCCATAATTTGCCGTATTTCAACTTCTGGATCAAGCAATCCTGTCGGACGAATGATTTGCTCAATCACCGTTTCTGTCTGCTCCGCCTCATATGGCCCCGGTGTTGCGGATACATAAATCACTTGATGCACGTGCTGTTCAAATTCCTCCAAACGAAGTGGACGATTATCCAAAGCACTTGGCAGACGAAAACCATAATTTACCAACATTTCTTTTCTTGCTCTATCACCATTATACATTCCACGCACTTGTGGCATAGTCACGTGACTTTCATCAATGACAATCAAAAAATCTTCTGGAAAAAAGTCTAAAAGCGTATAAGGAGGCTCTCCCTCACTTCTTCCGTCCATATGCCGAGAATAATTTTCCACACCATTGGTATAACCCATTTCACGCAACATTTCTATATCGTAATTCGTCCGTTGCTCCAAGCGTTGTGCCTCAAGCAATTTTTCTTCCGAACGGAAAAGTTTCAATTGCTCACTAAGCTCTGTTTGAATATTTTCAATCGCAGTTTCCATATGATTTTCATTGGTCACAAAGTGAGTGGCGGGAAAAATAGCCAAATGCTCCACTTCACCGATTGCTTTCCCTGTCAATGCCTCCACTTCGACAATTCTGTCGATTTCTTCTCCGAAAAATTCTACACGAAAGGCGTGTTCATCACGACTGGCAGGAAAAATTTCCACCACATCTCCTCTGACACGAAAACGTCCACGCTGAAAATCTATATCATTGCGTTCAAATTGAATATCAACAAGCTGATTGAGCAGTGCATTTCGCTCTAATTCCATGCCAACTCTAAGAGAAACAACGCTATCTTGGTACTCTTTCGGACTTCCCAAACCGTAAATACACGATACGCTCGCCACCACAATCACGTCATTTCTCTCTAGCAATGCACTTGTCGCTGAGTGTCGCAATTTATCAATTTCATCATTTACGCTCGCATCTTTTTCTATATAAGTATCACTGCTCGGCACATAGGCTTCTGGTTGGTAATAATCATAATAAGAAACAAAATACTCCACCGCATTTTCAGGAAAAAATTCCTTAAATTCACCGTAAAGCTGTCCTGCAAGTGTTTTATTGTGAGCAATCACAAGCGTAGGCTTATTGACTCGCTGAATGACTTCGCTAATGGTAAAAGTCTTTCCCGTTCCTGTCGCACCTAGCAAAATCTGTGCTTTTTCGCCACCTTCAATATTCTCGCTCAACTGTTCTATCGCTTGCGGCTGATCTCCTGCGGGAAAATATTTACTGACTAACTTAAATTTTTTTGTGGTATCACGTTCTATCATGGAAAACCTCTTTTCTTGGTGTTCTTTTCTACTATTATTATAGAACATTATATCAGAGCAACTATTGATAGTTAAAAAGAACGACCTAAGCCGTTCCAAAACTCTTACAAATTCGCATCTCGTGAGACTTCCAAAAGTTTTTTCTTCAAATCGTCCTCCATTTGTGCCAATTCAATTTCAGCATGGCGACGTTTTTCTTTCCCTTCTTTTTGAATACGAAGGGTTTCTTCAATTGTTTCAATTAAATCATTTTGCGTTTTTTGTAGCGTTTCAATGTCTACAATCCCACGCTCATTTTCTTTTGCTGTTTCAATAGAAGAAATTTTAAGCATTTCACTATTTTTCATCAACAAATCGTTTGTCGTCTCTGACACTTGACGTTGTGCTGTCGCTGCATCTTTTTGTTTCAGTAAAGTCAAAGCAATCACCACTTGATTTTTCCACAATGGAATAGAAGTGTTGATTGATGTTTGAATTTTTTCCGCTAACGCTTGGTTCGTGTTTTGAATCAAACGAATTTGCGGTGCCTGTTGAATGGTGATTTGACGAGCCAATTTCAAGTCATGCGTGCGTTTATCTAATCTATCCAAAAATTGTTGATAATCTTGTACGATTTGAGCGTCCATTTGTTCGCCCGTTGCCCGTGCTTTTTCAATCGCTTGTGGCACAATTTGAGTAGAAAGTTCTTCCATTTTTAGCTCGGCTGCTGCGATATAAACATTCAACGCATTGAAATAGTCCAGATTTTGCTTGTAAAGACCGTCCAACATTTTATTGTCTTCCACCAAACCATTTTTTTCTTTCTCCAATTTCACGGCAATTTTATCAATTTGAGCACCGATTGACTGATATTTCGCTGTAATTTCAAAAATCGTTTGTTTTACTTTCCCAAACATTCTCTTGAAAACATTACTCTCGCCCGCTCGGAGTTCTTCTGGATTGGCTTCGCTTAGTTTATACATCAAATCTGAGAGTGTATCGCCAATTTCCCCAACATCATTTTTTTGCACACGAGTAAGCATAGATTGTGAAAACTCGCTTAATTTTACTTGTGCATTCGAACCATAGCTTAATACCGCTTGTGAATTGGTCACATCAATTTGTTTTGCCAATTGTTCAGCTGCTTGCCTATTTTCAGCGGTCAATTTGTCAATCACACGTGGTGCTACTACTTGTTCACCCATTGTTTGAATTTCTGATTGTTGTGTTGACGTCAGACTTTCTGGCATACCAAAAGAATCTTGTAAAAGACTATTTAGCACGTCGTTGTCTGTTTTTACTACTTGCTCATTATTTGTCATTTCCTCAGTCATTTTCACACTTCCATTCTTTTGTCTAATTCCCACTTTTTACTACACTTTTATTTCATCTTTTTCTTTCAGATATTGCGAGTAATCTGGCACTTCTTTTGAAAAATCTGGTATTCCTATTTCTTCATTATCTACTGAAATGCTTTTCTTGGCAACTGTAAGCTCAATTTCCAAATCTTCAAGGTCATTTTTGACAAATTTCGTGTAATCTCTTGCAATTTCTTCGGAAAGTTTCGTAATAATATCCGCACTATTTTGCAATGTCGCAAATACTTCACTACTTTTCACTTCATGGCTTGCCACTTCTTGATATTTTGCGGTCAACTCACGAATGCTCGGAATGTGCTTGTAAATAAAATCACTCGCCTCATTCATGCGATTTGGTTCTTGCACCAATTCTTTGAACAACGCTTTTGCTGCTTTCAATCCGTCCGTTCTCAAGTCAATCGCTCTTAGCTTGGAGTTTGCATGGATAGCAGTTTCCCAATCCTTAATATCTCTTTGCAAGTTTGCCATTGTCTCACGAAAAAGTTCGATTTCATTGTCACTTAAACCGACTTGTTTGTAATGCTCCCACTTATCACTAGATAAAAGCGGAATCCCTTTCTTCTTGAGTTTTTTCTTTTCCTTATGTTTTTTACTTTTTGGCACAAACGCATAATAAGCTAAAAGCAAGCCAAACCAAGCAAGTGCAAAAATATCATTTGGCATCTTATCTATAAGACCAAAAAAGACAACCAAAGGGAAAAAATATTTCAATAGGAACATCGCCACTCTATTCATTCCATTCTCCAACTTTCTAACTATATACTGAAACCATTATACCACATGAAGTTTTATTTTCTTCGTACTTCAGGCGGATTTTTTAAATTATAGCGATACATTTGTAAAATCATTCGTCAGACTGTAAAATAGCAGTAATAGAATGGAGTGTGTCAAATGAAAGAACTGAAAGATTTTGAAGAAAAGACGATTGAACGAGAAGAAATCTTTGACGGATTTGTCATTAAAGTGGCTCGTGATACGGTGGAATTGCCAAACAATCTAGGCACTGCCAAGCGTGAACTTGTCTTTCACCCGGGTGGTGTGACGGTCATTCCGATTACGCCAGAGGGAAAAATTGTTCTCGTCAAACAATTTCGCAAACCTCTTGAAAAGGTGATTTTGGAAATTCCCGCTGGAAAAATTGAACCAGATGAATACGATGATTTAGAAAATGCCGCTAAGCGTGAGTTAGAAGAAGAAACAGGGTACAAGGCAAATACATTTGAAAAATTGACTGAAGTCTATCTTTCCGTCGGTTTTTGTGACGAATTGTTACGCTTTTACGTTGCCACAGACCTCGAAAAAGTCGAAAATCCACGTCCGAAAGATGAAGATGAGATTTTAGAACTCTATGAACTCACTTACGAGGAGGCAAAACAAGCTGAGCGTGAAGGATTGATTTGTGATTCCAAGACGGTTATGGCATTAATGTATTGGGAAATTTGGAGATTGCAAGGAAAAATGAGTTAAAGGGGTGAAACATTTGAGTGCAATGTCAAGAAGTGAGAGAAGACGGCAACTAGAAGAACTCGAAGAACAACGAGCAAAACTAAGCAAACAAGCCGACAAAGAACTCACAAAAAAGGAAAATGAAATTTCTAATTTTTATAGAAAAGAAATGAAAAAACAAGATAGAAAAACAATCAAAAAAAGCCGAGTGGTCGAAAAAGAAAAAATGGACAAACGAGGACACCGCCTAAACCTAGCAATTGGCATTATTTCCCTATTGATTGTAATTTTAATCGTGTTGATTATTTTCTTTTAAGCAGAAAAGCAAGCGGGGCGGTTTGGTGTTTGTCGCAGTGAGACACAGCATTCACTTGCTGGAAACACAGTTTCCAGTGCTGTTGCGAACAGCGAACAAACTCCTGCCACTCGTAGCTAGACACAGAAAGGCGAAGAGGGGCGATTTGAAGTCTGTGGTAGTGAGCCGTGCCGTTTACTTGCTCGAAACGCAAGTTTCGAGCGGCACTGCGAACAGCCACCAGACTTCAGCCCCTCGTAGCTAGACACAGAAAAGACTTCGAGCGGACGCAAGGTCGCTCGTGACCCAGCTTGGACGAAGCGACAGCGAAGTTCAAGTTTCAAGCTCTCATGAATGAGAGCGTAGAAAAGGCTTCGAGCGGACGTAAGATCGCTCGTGACCCAGCTTGGACGAAGCGACAGCGAAGTTCAAGTTTCTACGTTCTCACGAAGTGAGTTCGTAGAAAGGAAAACATTATGAAAATCGGTATTATCGGTGCAATGGAAGAAGAAATTAAGCTATTAAAAGAAAAACTGCAAGAGAGGACGTCTTGGACTCGTGCAGGAATTAGTTTTTATAAAGGAAATATTGGCAAGCACGAGATTGTTTTAGTGCAAAGCGGAATTGGCAAGGTACAAGCAGCATTGACTACGTCACTTTTAATTCAAGAGTTTGGCGTGAATGCTATCGTCAATACTGGTTCTGCTGGCGGAGTTGGGAGCGGACTTTCTGTTGGCGACCTTGTCATTGGTGACAAAAATGCTTATTTTGATGTGGACGTGACAGGATTTGGGTATGCTTACGGGCAACTTCCAGCTCAACCGCTTTATTTTGAGGCGAGCAAGTATCTTTTAATGTCAATGGAGGAGGCGGCTGAAAAAAGCTCTCTTCACACAAATCGAGGGTTAATTGTAACGGGCGACAGTTTTGTTCATGCACCGAGCAAGGTGTTAGAAATCAAAGAGCATTTTCCAGATGTGTTGGCTGTTGAAATGGAAGGAGCTGCTATTGCCCAAGTCGCTCATCAGTTTGGCATTCCATTCCTTGTCATTCGTGCAATGAGCGACACCGCAGACCACAAGGCAACTCAGAGCTTTGATGAATTTATCGTAGAGGCTGGAAAAAGAAGTGGTGAAATGGTCTTGAAGTTTTTGGAAATTGTAAAATAAAATAAAAAGTAGGCAAACAAACCATTTTGCCTACCTTTTTTATATGTATCCATTTATTAAAAAAACATTATTTTTTAATTATTAGGTATAAATTAGGTTCCGATTGTTTTTTTGCAGTTTTATTAGAAATAGGTTAAACTATACAATGTATTAAATTAGAAAGAGAGGGAAAACCATGAAAAACAAAGTTCGATTTTTAGCACTTTTTTCTTCTTTACTTTTTTCTATTCCTGTAAATGCACAAAAAATAACAGAACAAGAAATTATAGAAAATGGATATGATATCAATGACTACGAATTAGTTCAACCGTTAGAATATCAGGTGGAACATATTATTAATAACACTTTCACTCAAGAAGAAAAAGATGAAATTCAAAGAGAATATGACAACTATTTAGCACAGGATAATCGCTTGGATGTTTTAAAAATCTATGCTGACGAAGGCGATTTACTCAATTTACAACTGTATAAAGGGGCTATGAATGTCAAAATTAAAGAGTTTTTACAAAACAAACTACCTAATTACGCTGATTTAGATAGTTTTTCCGTACAAACTGGGGATTTACGTCCTACCAATGATTTAAGTTTAAAAGACGGGAAAACTCTTTGGTTTTATCTTGGAAAAAATCCAACAGGAAATATTACTACAACAAAACCAAGCGGAGTAGAGGGGGTTGACTATGCAATCGGGCCAGATGTATTGGAACCTTGGGAAAATCAGCCCGTCACTTCAACGCCACAAGTTGGAGTGGATTATGACGAAATTCCTATTGAACAATTAACGGAAGATAAAGGTGAACAAAACCGTAAATGGCGAACACCTGATTTAAACGGAACGCTCTCCAACTTAGATGTCTCTGATACAAGCAGCGAACAAACAGATTTTATTTCCAAAGTCCAAGAGTTAATCGACTCAGGAAAAGCAGTTTATCAAAATGGAAAAGAAATTTTCAATGCCGCAAATGATTTGACTTCTGATGCAACCGTTACTACTGGGCAACAAGTGGCTGCTCATTCTGGTTTTTTCTCTACTTCAACTCACAGCTATTCTGCCGTTGATTTCCCAACACAGTTTAGTGCAGACGGAAATCCAGATTTTGCAAATGACACTTCTGATTTAGAAGAAGGGATTCATCTAAAAAATTCTTTAGACGCTTTGCCTGAGGAAATCGTTGACCAAAACGCTTATTCAAAAGAACCGGTATTTATCAAAAATCTTTATGTGAATGGGCAAATAGATTACAGCAAACTAGAGGGCATGACGGAAAACCAAGATTATTATTTTGAGCCGATCACTGATTCAAATGGTTCAGTTAAAACGTTCAGGAAAAGTGAACTTCTTGATTTGAATAATCAACCTCTTAAAGATACGGATAAAATTATTCATGGACAAATTTATCATTGGAAAAATGGCAACACTATAATGAATGTTATAGCCGTTAGTCCAGACAATGGAAACGATCCTATTAAAAAAGAGCTAGACAACTCTCAAGATGCTTACAACAACGGTTTTGGTTCAATCAATAGAAGTCGTGGGTTTACATTTTTAAAACAACCGAGCGATTCAAACTATGAATCTTTTAAAGATAGAGTTGCCGCTTCTTTGAGCCAAAATAACTATGGAACAATGCAACAAAATATTGAATCTTGGGCAGGAAATAACGGCATGGCTTCTGCTAAGTTTAGAAAAGTAATAGATACTAGCACGGTTGCCAAAAGATTAGAGCAAAACAATGTGGGAAGTTATATCGGTTCAGCTAATTCTATTGTTGGGACATATAGAACAACGGTTCAAGAATATCGTAACCTTGGTTCTATAACTTTTCCTAACGGAGAACAACCAGAAGGAAATTATATTTTCATGGATATTATAGATTCTGGTTTGAGAACAAATGACGGCGATATTGTCTATACATGGAACAAATATTACTATACAAAAGCAGAATTATTTTATGGTGCGGATAGATTGACTGCGTATAATTACGCCTACCAAGTTACAAACACAACTGTTGAAAGTATGTCCGTCAACGTATTTAGTTGGAATTATCAAAGCAGATCGTTCATTCCAACATATGAAGAATACGACCATGTTTATGTTTATAAAGATTTATTTTACCAATATGACTTGAAAATACCTTATTATGTAAAGAAATCTACTACTAGTACAACTACGCCACCGAGTTCGACGACTGATTCAACGAGTACAACTAGTTCTACTACTACAACGACAGAGAAACCGAGTTCGTCTACTGATTCGACGAGTACGACTAGTTCTACTACTACGACGACAGAGAAACCGAGTTCGTCTACTGATTCGTCAAGTACAACTAGTTCTACTACTACAACAGAGAAACCTAGCTCGTCTACTAACTCGTCAAGTACGTCTAGTTCTACTACCACGACTACGGTAAAACCTAGCTCGTCTACTGATTCATCAAGTACAACTAGTTCTACTACCACGACGACAGAGAAACCGAGTTCATCTACTAACTCGTCAAGTACGTCTAGTTCTACTACTACGACAACAGAGAAACCGAGTTCGACTACTAATTCATCAAGTACGACTAATTCTACTACCACGACTACGGTAAAACCTAGCTCGTCTACTGATTCGACAAGTACGACTAGTTCTACTACCACCACAGTGAAACCTAGCTCGTCTACTGATTCAACGAGTACAACTAGTTCTACTACGACAACGACAGAGAAACCGAGTTCATCTACTGATTCGACGAGTACGACTAGTTCTACTACGACGACGACAGAGAAACCGAGTTCGTCTACTAACTCGTCAAGTACGTCTAGTTCTACTACGACAACAGAAAAAACGAGTTCATCTACTGAGTCGACAAGTACAACTAGTTCTACTACTACGACAGAGAAACCTAGCTCGTCTACTAGTTCGTCAAGTACGTCTAGTTCTACTACTACGACAGAAAAACCGAGTTCATCTACTAACTCCTCAAGTACGTCTAGTTCTACTACGACAACAGGGAAAACTAGCTCGTCTACTAATTCGTCAAGTACATTTAGTTCTACTACTACCGAAAAAGCTAGTCTTTCTCGTAACGACCCAACTCTCCCCTATACGAATGGGACTACATCAAAAAATGATGTTCTTCCTAAGTTAGGAGAAAAGAAAAACACATTCATGATATTTGGGCTTTTCTTTATCATTCTTTCCATTGAGTTTTATAGATTGAAAAAGAAATATACTCTTCATCAATAAATAAAAAAGTTGTAATCCATTCTTGGCATTACAACTTTTTTTGTTCGCTATCTTTATAAAATTTCTTTCACTTTCTGATAGATTGAGAGCATATCTAATCCATATTCTTTTTGCAGAAAATCTGGAGTTCCTACTTGACCGAAACGTTCATCTACGCCGATTCTTTTGAGCGTTGCTTTGCCGTTTTCAGCTAAGAATTCTGCAACGCTACTTCCTAAACCGCCATAAATAGAGTGATTTTCAATAGTTACAATTTTCCCGATTTCTTGTGCTGTTTTCAAAATTAGCTCTTTGTCGATTGGTTTTACGGTAAACATATCAATGACCGTTGCTTGAATCCCTTCAGTTGCAAGTTTTTCCGCCACATCAAGCGTTTGGCTAACGAGTTGTCCTGAGGCGATTAGAGCAACATCTTCACCTGTTCGCAACACTACACCTTTCCCTAGCTCAAATTCGCTGTCTTGTTGGTAAACTTTCCGAACGGCTTTTCGGTTGGCACGGAAATAATTTACCCCGCACCTTTCCTTGAATGCCTGTACGATAAATTTCAACTGTACTTCGTCTGCTGCATCACAAATGACGGAGTTTGGAATCATACGCATGAGTGCAACGTCTTCGTAGGAAGTATGCGTTCCTCCATTTACACCTGCTGTAAATCCGGGGTCTGAGCCGTAAATATTGAGATGCGTATCCGAGTAACCTCCTGACAAATACAATTGGTCGAAAGCACGTCTTGTCGCAAAAGGCGAAAACGTGTGAAGATACGGAACAAATCCTGTCAAATTAAGACCGCTCGCCACACCTACCATATTTGCCTCGGCAATCCCCACGTTAATCAAATTTTCCTTAGCAATTTTAGAAAATCCACTTGCCCCGCCGAGATCTGCCTCTAACGCAACAACTGTCGGATCTTTTTCAATCATTTCGTTCAAAGTTTCTACAACAACTTGTCGAAGTTCTTTGCCAAATTCTTCTCGATTACTCGTTAGTTTGCTCATTTATTCTCACCTCCAATTCCTCAATTGCTTTTTCAAGAGCTAATCTATTTTCTTCGTTGTCAAATTTGACTGAGTGGTTATCGGACAATTCTTCAAAATAAGGAATCCCTTGTCCTTTTGTAGTGTCAAGCACGAGTGCTATTGCGGAGTTTTTCACTTGTTTCAACTCATGAATGGCTTTTTGAATGGAACTCAAGTCACTACCGTCCACTTTTTGTGTCGTAAAACCAAAAGCACGCATTTTTTCTTGAATGTCAAACGGGTTTAAAATATCTTTTGTCCGCCCGTCTAGCTGTTTTTTATTTTCATCAATGATCACTAGACAGTTATCCAGTTGGTTGTGAGCGATAAATTGAAATGCCTCCCAACATTGCCCCTCGTTTAGCTCGCCGTCTCCACAAATCAAGTAAGTAAACGCTGAGCTTTTTTTCATTTTCAAGCCATAAGCAATCCCTGCTGCAATAGAAGTACCTTGCCCAAGAGACCCTGTTGTCACATCTACCCCTGCTGTTTTCAGCCTGTCTGGATGACTTGGCAAATTCGTGCCACCGACATTGACGGTATCAAGCCAATCTTTTGGGAAAAAGCCAGCATTTGCAAGAGTCGCATAAAGTGCAATTCCTGCATGACCTTTGGATAAAACTAGACGGTCACGTTCTTCCCATGAGGGATTTTTCGCATCGAATTTCATTTCGCTACCGTAAAGAGCCGCAAGCAATTCTACTATGCTCAACGCACCGCCAAGATGTCCATATCCCATTGTTTTCAGTGTTTTCAACACATCAAGCCGAATCGTATCTCTTAATTTTTCCATTATGCCACTTCTCCCTTAGAACTAGCTTTTTCTTTGGCTGTCAAAATGCTACTTGCAATAAATAATAGGACAACTGCCACTAAAATACCAATCATCACGAACATTTTTCCTCCGTTTGCCATACTGCCTAGAAGAATCCCTACCACACCGTAGTCTGTATCGGAAAAAGTAGACCCTGCAAAACCTAAATTCCCCAAAACTGGCATGAGGAAAATTGGCATAAAGCTAATCAGAACCCCTTGCAAGAAAGAGCCTAGCACTGCTCCACGCACACCACCTTTTGCATTGCCATATACCGCACTTGTCGCTCCGCAGAAGAAATGTGGGACAACTCCTGGAATAATAATCGGTGTTTTCAACACGACCATGATAAGAAGTGAAACGATTCCACCAACGAAAGAACTGAAAAATCCTATCAATACTGCGTTTGGTGCATACGGAAAAACAATTGGACAATCCAGTGCAGGTTTGGCATTTGGTACCAATTTTTCCGAAATTCCTTTGAACGCTGGAACAATTTCCGCTAAAATCAGACGGACACCTGCTAAGATGATGAACACTCCTGCTGCAAATGAGCCTGCCTGCTGAACTGAATAAATGATGTAGTTGGTTCCGCCTGACAATTCTTTTGTGATAAACTCACTTCCTGCAAACACGGCAACAATCACATAGGCAATTGTCATAGTTATCGTAATAGATACCGTCGAGTCACGAAGAAAAGCAAGTCCTTTTGGAAAATTGATTTCTTCCGTAGATTTTACTTTGCCGTCTCCTTTGACCATATCGCCAATGACTCCTGCAAAAGCGTAGCCAAAGTTTCCTGTATGCCCAAGAGCTACTTTGTCATTTTTCGTAATTACACGTGTATATTTTTGCAAAATCGCTGGGAAAATCGTGTTGGCAAGCCCTAGGGCAATTCCACCAAACAAGACAAGCAATACACTCTCTAATCCTGCTACTTGCAAGATAACCGCAATCATACAAGACATATAAAGTGTTGCGTGCCCTGTCAAATAAATATATTTGAACCGTGTCAAACGTGCAAACAAAATATTGAACGCCATGCCGACAAGCATGATTAAGGCGGTATAAGTGCCAAATTTTTCAAGGGCTATCGCTACAATCGCCTCATTGTTTGGCACAACTCCTGTTACATGAAAGGCTTGTTGAAACATTTTACCAAACGGGTCAAGGCTTGAAACAACAAAATTCGCTCCTGCTGTTACTACCAAGAAACCGACAAATGTCTTAATTCCTCCCTTTACAATATCTGCAATTGTTTTCTTTTGTAAAATTAATCCTAAAACTGCAATCATTGCTACTAAAATTGCAGGAGTGCTGGCAATGTCGATTAATACTTTTAGTATTCCATTCATTTTTTTATTCTCCTTTGTCTAGCTGTAAAGTGCTGGAGTCTGGCGGTTGTTCACGACGTCGCTTGAAACTAAAGTTTCAAGTAAATAAACGACGTAGCTCACTACCGCAGACTTCAAAACGCACTTCTTCGCTTTTCTTTGTCTAGCTACAAGGGGCAGGGGCTTGGTCGCTGTTCGAAATACCACCTGAAGCTCTGCTTCAGGCAAGTAAATGGCATTGCTCACTGCGACAATCCCCTAACCGCCCCACTCGCTTTTCTTTGTCTAGCTGTGAAGTGCTGAAGTCTGGTGGCTGTTCGCTGTGCCGCTCAAAACCGACGGTTTCGAGCAAGTAAACGGCACGGCTCACTGCCACAGACTTCAAAACGCACTTCTTC
>NZ_FUXI01000026.1:0-10449 GCF_900167335.1 Pilibacter termitis | reverse complement strand
AAACTTATTGCTCACTTCGCAAAAACATTTCGCTATACTGAAACACTGCGTGTTTCGATTCCGCTCAATGTTTTTGTTTATTTTTCATGGATAATTTCTAGTATCTCCTCCTTTGTTTTTGCGTTTAGTAGGGTTTGGTATTTTTCTTTGTTTGATAAGATTTTTGTTAGATCGGCAAGAGCTTTTAGGTGAGCTTCGTTGTCGATTGCTGCTAGGCAGATGAATAAGGTAACCTCATGTTCTTTTTTGCCTAGTAAATAGGTGGGTTGGGACAGTTTTAGTAAACTCATTCCTAAAGCGTTGACCCCTTCTTCTGGTCTTGCGTGTGGTAGGGCAAATTTTTCTCCTAGTTGAATGAATGCTCCTAATTCTTTTACTTTGTCAATCATTGCTTGAATGTAACAAGTTTCAATTTTCCCAGTTTCTAGCAGTGGTGTGGCAACGAGTTCTATCGCTTCCTCCCAGTCTAGCTGTTCATCTGAAAACTGAATCATGTCCTTTGTTAATAATTCAGATAGCATTGGCTTAAATTCCTCCTCATAAATGCTTTTTTGATAAAATTTCTTTTCAAGTTTTTTCAATAACTTTTCTTCGCTCACTCCTTTTTTTAATTCAATATACGGCATCAATTCAGCTAATATTTCTCTTGCCTCTGGTAAAACATTGCTTGTTAAATAAAGTTCTTTGTTCACCTTGGCAATCAATGAGCTTTTCTCTTTTTTCGTCATGATTGGTTTGCAATGGAAAATTGTTTTCTCCGCTTTAATCGGAAATGTTGTGAAAATTACCTCATAAGAATTGGGATCGAATTGCGAGATGTTGCTGATCTGACTCGTTGCCATAAATTGAATCGTTGGAAACATTTTTTTCAGCTCACTGCTCAAAATCATTGAAGAACTCATGCCATTCGGGCAAACAACTAATGCTCGGTAGTGAGCAATCTCCTCGATCGATTGTGCTTCAATTTCTCCGCCAAATAAAATAGTGAAAAACGCAAGCTCATCATCTGTAATTTCCGCTCCTTTTAACAACCGCCTTAGTGGCTGGATGATTTCCTTGGTCAACTGAAACAATTCATCATATTGAAGTTTGATTTCACACGTCATCTCGTTTTTCAGCTGTAAACCATATCGCAATCGGAAAAATGCAGGAACGAGATGATTGTAAAGCTGAATTAAAAAATCCTCCCTATTTCTCACACGTACAGCCGTGAAACGTTCCAATTCTTGAATAATTTGTTGCCCACATTCAAGCAAAAAATCTAATCGTGTATCTGTCAACGTCCCCTCAAAAAACGTAGTGAAAAGAATTGCCAAGTAATAGAGTTCTTCGTCTAACTGAAACTCAAGCGTTTGCAAAAAATACCTCGTTATTTGAAAACTCGACAGCTGTTCAATCGTTTTCTTCGACTGTTCGCTTAATTCTACGCAATGCTCTTGACTTCTTTTTAACTGAAAAGGAAGATAGCATAAAACCGTCTCATATCGGTTCTGAATGACACGCAACTCGGTTTTTTTCAAGACTTTTTCCAAACCATTGACCACTCTCAAAATAAAATCAGGATCAAATGCTGAAATATAGGCTTCCATTTTCGCTCTAAATTGCTTTTCCGCCGCCAAATTTGTGCCATAGCGATAGCTGAGTTGACGAATGGCTAATTCTGATCCGACTAATAAAAAACCTTGCTTTCTTGAATACTCTAATTGAACACCAAATTCCTCGATTTCTTCTCGCAACGCCTTTATGTCGGCTAACGTTGTGTTCTTGCTCACACGATTAAACTCTTGAAAAAGTGCTACGCTCGTGGGTTCCATGTTGACAAAAACCAAGAGATAGATAAAAGCTCTTCTTTTTTCTTCGCTCAACTCTATCTCATAAGGATTGACACCATGCTTGACATATACCCAATTTTTCCGAAATTTATACGGAAGATATAATTCCTCTCCTCGTATCTCTATCTCCGAAATTTGAATCATTCGAGCAATTTCATTGATTTTCCCAACCTCATTTTTCAAGCTCTCCCTTGTAATACCAAGAGTTTCACTTAATTCCCCTAGAGCAATTGTTTCCTTTGAATGAAGAAAGTTTATAATTTGACTAGTCATTTTCCTCGCTCCCTTTCACTATTAACTTTACTAAAAAATCTCGCTTATTGGTAGTTTTCTTTAGTCCAAGTTTTCGTTGATTTTTTTGAGAGAATTGTACCGAAATACAAAACCCGAACATTTTAGCGTGATTTCTTTCAATTTACCAGCTTTTTTATTGTAAATAAATTCCATTTCTTTTATCATATTTACGGCGAATAACCGAAGAGTACGACTCCGAAATCGCTCAATTATTTAAAAGGAGCGTATAATATGTTTGAAGTAAAGGTTTTTGATTATGAGGATATTCAGCTAATTCCAAACAAATGCTTGATTGCCTCACGTTCTCAAGCGGACACAAGCGTTACACTTGGCAAACACACATTTAAAATCCCTGTGGTGCCTGCCAATATGCAGACGATTATTGATGAAAAAATCGCAGAATTTTTAGCTGAAAATGGCTATTTTTACATCATGCACCGGTTTGATGAGGAAACACGTTTGCCGTTCGTTCGGAAAATGAAAGAAAAAGGGTTCATTTCTTCTATTTCTGTTGGCGTGAAAAATTATGAATATGACTTCATTGAAGAATTGGCGAGGGAGAATCTTATTCCTGATTATATTACGATTGACATTGCACATGGTCATGCCAATAGTGTCATTGAGATGATTCAGCATATTAAAAAACATTTACCCGATACATTTGTCATCGCTGGAAATGTAGGAACACCTGATGCTGTTCGTGAGCTGGAAAATGCTGGTGCAGATGCAACAAAAGTGGGAATTGGTCCCGGCAAAGTATGTATCACGAAAATTAAAACAGGATTTGGAACGGGCGGTTGGCAATTAGCCGCACTTCGCTGGTGTGCAAAAGCTGCAACAAAACCAATTATTGCTGACGGTGGGATTCGCACACATGGTGACATCGCCAAAAGTATTCGTTTTGGTGCCACAATGGTCATGATTGGCTCGCTTTTTGCAGGACATGAGGAAAGCCCGGGCGAGACGATTGAAAAAGACGGCATTTTGATGAAAGAATACTTTGGCAGTGCCTCTGAATTTCAAAAAGGTGAAAAGAAAAATGTGGAAGGCAAGAAAATTTGGGTGACGCATAAAGGTCCACTTGTCCACACACTAATAGAAATGGAACAAGACTTGCAAAGCTCAATCTCCTACGCTGGAGGACACAACCTATCCGCCTTAACAAAAGTGGACTACGTTATCTTAAAAAACTCTATTTACAACGGAGATGTGATTTAAAAAGAAAAGCGGAGAGGGGCGATAAGGAGTTTGTCGCAGTGAGCCTTGCCATTTACCTGCCTGAAGCAGAGCTTCAGGTGGCATTGCGAACAGCGAACAAACTCCTGCCCCTCGTAGCTAGACATAGAAAAGCGAAGAAGTGCGGGTTGAGGTCTGTGGTAGTGAGCCATACGGTTCATTTACTCGCAACACCAGTTGCGAGCGGTATTGCGAACAGCCACCAGACCTCTGCACTTCGTAGCTAGACAAAGAAAAGCGAGCGGGGCGATAAGGAGTTTGTCGCAGTGAGCCTTGCTATTTACTTGCTTGAAACGAAGTTTCAAGTAGCATTGCGAACAGCGACCAAACTCCTGCCACTCGTAGCTAGACATAGAAAAGCGGAGAAGTGCGGGTTGAGGTCTGTGGTAGTGAGCCACATCGTTTATTTACTCGAAACGAAAGTTTCGAGCGATGTTGCGAACAGCCACCAGACCTCTGCACTTCGTAGCTAGACAAAGAAAAGCGAGCGGGGCGATAAGGTGTTTGTCGCAGTGAGCCTTGCCATTTACCTGCCTGAAGCACAGCTTCAGGTGGCATTGCGAACAGCGAACCACACCATTCATTTACTCCTACACGTCCGTTTCGCACACGCACTTTTTTAAAAGGTACCTCTAAAAACTCCATATAAAAAGCTCACGATTTTTTCAATTCGTGAGCTTTTTAACAGGCTTAGTTCATTTTCCATTCTACTTAAACTTCCAAAAGCTCTTGCTCTTTTTCAGTCGTCAAGTGATCGATATTTTTTACTGCATCATCCGTTGCTTTTTGAATGTCTTTTTCTAAATCACGCAAATCGTCCTCGGTGATTTCGCCGTTTTTCTCTTGTTTTTTCGCTCCGTCCATTGCATCACGTCGAATGTTGCGGACTGCAACTTTTGCATTTTCAGCGATTTTTTTCACTTCTTTTGCTAGTTCTTTACGGCGTTCTTCGGTTAATTGGGGAATAACCAAGCGAATAACATTTCCGTCACTCATCGGTGTCAATCCTAAGTCGCTCGCATTTAATGCTTGTTCCACGTCTTTGATTGTTGATTTGTCAAATGGTGTAATCAACAGCACACGTGCCTCTGGAATTTGGATAGAGGCAAGTTGATTGAGTGGTGTCGGTACACCATAATACGTTACTTGAATACGATCCAATAAACTCGCATTTGCACGTCCTGCACGAATATGTCCAAACTCACGTGTCAAATTTTCAGCAGCTTTTGCCATTTTTTCTTTTGTTGTTGTCATTAAATCAGCCATTTTTCTCTCCTGTCAATCATTCTTAATAGTCATCAAAACCATTATAGTCGTAATCGTTAAAATTTCCTTCTCGTATTACTGCAATAATAATTGCAATATAGATAAAAACAAGCACAATAATAAAAATCAGATAGAGGACATTTAGAACAAAGAAAACAATTCCCATTGTGTTCCACGTTTTCTGATCTTTGAGCATTTCATCAACTGTGGAATATTTGTGCTTATTGCGTTCCAGTAACCACTCATACCCTTTTATACCACCTACAATCATCATTACAATGTTTCCGAATGGTAATAAGCCAAGTAGCATAATTGGCACATTGTTTCCAACTCCCCAAATCCAACCAAGCCCTGCTGCACCCCAGTTCCATTTAGGAAGTTTACTTTCCTGTGAAATCGTTGATGTTGCTGAAACTGTCGGTTGTTGCTCAAGAGTTGGCTGAACAATCGTTTGCTCAAGTGTTTTTTCAGCACTCACCGCTTGCTTTTCAACACTTTTATCCACTTCCTCTGTTTCAGTTGTTTCTGTCGTCTCTTCTTGAACAGAACTTTCTGCTACTTCTTCTATCGTTTCGCTCACAACAGTTTCCTCGGATTCTTCGACTACTTGCTTTGCTCCACAAAACGTGCAAAACAAACTATTTTCTGCAATCTCTTCACCGCATTTTAGGCAATTCTTCATTCTTTTTCACTCCTTTTTCTAGCTACGAGGGGCTGAAGTCTGGCAACTACTCTCAATGTCGCTTGAAGCTAAAGCTTCAAGTAAATAAACGACATGGTTCGCTGTTGCAGACTTCAAAACACCCCTCTTCGCTTTTTCTTTTTCTAGCTACGCGAGACAGGAGATTGGCACCTGTTCACAACCTCCTAAACGCCCCGCTCGCTTTGTCTTGTTAATTCGTAATTTATTGGTCTTTAGTGCTTTACGTTATCTAAAGCGATTATTTTCCTTTTACAGTTGTTCCAATATGTTCTCCTAGCACGACACGTTTGATATTGCCTGCTACATTTAGATTGAATACTACAAGTGGAATATCATTATCCATAGAAAGCGAGCTTGCTGTGGCATCCATTACTTGAAGTCCTTTGCTAATCACATCTAAGTGTGTCAATTCGTCATATTTGACAGCATTGGCATCTAGTTTTGGATCAGCTGAATACACACCGTCCACATTGTTTTTCGCCATTAAAATTACATCTGCGTTGATTTCCGCTGCACGCAAGGCTGCTCCTGTGTCCGTTGAGAAATACGGATTTCCTGTTCCTGCTGCAAAAATCACGATACGACCTTTTTCCAAATGACGTTCTGCTCTACGGCGAATGTATGGTTCTGCAATTTTTTGCATATCCACACTCGTTTGCACACGTGTCGGCACATCAAGAGATTCAAGCGTATCTTGAAGTGCAAGAGCGTTCATCACTGTCGCAAGCATTCCCATAGAGTCCGCTGCTGCTCTCTCCATACCCATTTCCGCTCCGACTTGTCCACGCCAAATGTTTCCTCCGCCAACAACAATCGCAATTTCTACACCTAGCTCGTAAACTTCTTTCAGTTCCTTAGCAATTTCACGCACAACGTTTGGGTTAATTCCAAACCCGTCACTACCCGCAAGTGCTTCGCCACTCAATTTCAATACCACACGTCTGTATTTTGGTTCAACCATTTGTATTTTGCCTCCATATTCTTCATTCATAATATTTTATCATAAAATGTTCATAAGAAACATTCTTTTCTATTTTTCTTTTTTATTTTTCACCTGTTGCGTGCGTTTTTCCTTTCTCCAGTGCCTCGCTTTCACTCATGCTTTTCACTTTATCAAAATTCGTACTCTTAGGCATGGCGTTTTTGTCATACCAATAAACTTTTGACGAACCATTTTGGGCAACGTAGACGGTTTTACTTGAAAAAGAATCTTTGGAGCTTTCACTTGTTTCATTCTCCTGTTCAAGAATATTTTCAGCCGTTCCTGTCGCATAGTTCAGTTTCGCATTTGGTGAAACATTGTCTAAATAAACAACCGTCGCCTCACCATTTCCCTCCTCTTCACGTGGAGAATTAAAGCGAATGCGAATTTTTTCTCCTTTGTTGTCATACCCAACATACGCAAGTCGCACTTGACGAGGGAGCAATTCGTTCCCTTTGTAAAGTGGGGTCACTTGATAATCCAAGCGGAAGTTTGGGTGATTGGCAAGCCAACTATCCAGACGATTTTCATAATACAGCATAGAATCTTGATTGCTGTCATTCATGCCCTTGTAGTTGCCTGCGTTGAGCCAACTTGTTTCTGGCACAAGGTTTCGCTCTTCATCATTTAATCCGCAAAACTGATAGCCGACCAAATGCCCTCGACTCATCAAGTAATTCTGCTTTTTCTCGCCATTGTCCATGTAATAAAAATTGTAATTATGCCAGCCGACAGGATCATACGTCAAACGTTCGTTACGTTTTTTTGTTGGCTCCTCGCTATCTTTCAGCTGAATATGGCTATCCACCGCACGATGCAACTCGTCTGTGTCTGCCATAATCATCTGCTTAGCGTCTTTATACTCGAGAGGTTCTTGTTTTGCACCACTTAATCCTTCTTGAGCAAAATGACCTGATTGAATGGAGACTTGTTCTACTTTACTCTTTCCCTCGCAAGCTGTTAGAGCAACTGCGAGCAACGGAAGTAGAAGCAGTGCGAGAATTTTTTTCTTTCGTTTCATATGACTAACCACTTTCTTTGGACTTTTCTCTCCTACCGCTATATACTATAAACTAAAATTAAAGAATAATCTTTTTTGAGGGTCCGAAATCATGAAAAAAATAAAGTTTATTGGCAATTCAACGGTTGCAAGCGAGCAAGAACGTTACATGAAACACCATTTCAAATTTGTCGGTGTGAAAAAGCCTGAACAAATGGCTCAGTCAAAAGAAATTTTATCAGAAAGTAAAAAAATCCCTCTCAGCGAATTACTCGAGGAAATCGACTACTACTACAATCAAGAAGAGAGAGAATACCAATATTTAGCCATTCAACTTGCCTTAAAAAATGTGAAACGTCTGGATAAACAAGCGATTTTTTCGCTTGTTCCCTATATTTCTCAAAAGTCATGGTGGGATAGTGTAGATTTTTGGCGAATGGTTTTTGGCGACTATGTAGCAACTCACCCTGAAACTCTTGAAAAGTTCGCAACACTTTTTAAAGAGGATCAAAACTTTTGGGTTCGCAGAATCGGCATTAATTTGCAACTAAAATTCAAAGAAAAAACCAATACGACACTTCTTGAGACGGCAATTTTACGTGATTTATCAACAGATGAATTTTTTATTCAAAAAGCAATTGGCTGGAGTTTGCGTGAATTTAGCAAAACCAATCCAAAATGGGTGAAAAATTTCATCGCAACACATTCGCTATCTGCTCTTGCAAAACGTGAGGGGAGTAAATATCTTTAGGGCACCTCTAAAAACTCGCACTTATCCTAAATTACTAGTTTTCCGATTTTCTTTGTCAATCTCCTCAACCTATGAACCACATAGCTTTCGTCGATTTCCTCGAAAATCGAAAAACTAGCTAATTTAGTCTTAAGCGGAGTTTTTAGAGGTGCCCTTTAGAGGTATTCTAAATTCAAAAACGCATGAAAATCACTCATGCGTTTTGTGCTTTATTGAGCTGTTTTTTCTCTACAATGTCTTATTCACTTTCCACATTTGCAAGTTTGGAATGTTTGTAGCCATATAGTAGATAAATCAAGACACCAATCACTATTAGTCCGCCGAAGATTAACCATGTGAGCAATGAGAGCTGGAACATGAGATAGGCACTAATAATCACTGACAAAATTGGTACAATTGGCACAAGAGGGGTTTTAAATACTCCCTCGGGTGCTTCTTTTTCACCTTTACGGAGAACGAGAATACCGATTGCCATAAGAATTAAATAAGTCAGCGTAACCATGTTGACCACCTGCATCAAAGTCGAAAGAGGGACAAATCCTGCAAAAATTAAACCGATAAACCCTGCTGTAAATGTCGCATTTTGCGGTGTGTGATGTTTGTCGTTTACTTGCGTTAAATATTTCGGCAACAAACCGTCTTTAGCAATTGCGTAAACTAAACGCGATAGAGCGTAAGTCATAGATACTAATACGGTCAAAAGTGTCAAAATCGCAACAATCGAAATAATACTTGCTACAAGTGGCTGATGTACCATTCGCATGGCAAAAGCTACGGGGTCGTCAACACCTAATTCTTTATAATTGACCATACCAGTCAGAACAACTGTCACAAGAATATAAAGTACCGTTGTTAAAGCGATAGAGAGCAAAATTCCACGTGGAATCGTCTTTTTCGGGTTAATCGCCTCCTCAACCGACATGGAAATCGACTCAAAGCCAAGGTAGGCAAAGAAAACAAGTGCTGCACCTGCAAAAACGCCCTTCCCATTTTCACTTCCGATAAAACCATACGGCATAAATGGCATCCAATTTTCTGGCTTAATGAAAAATACACCGACAAGAATAAACAACACGATAACTGCTAATTTTATAATGACAATAACCGAGTTAAAACGTAAAACTTCTTTCGCATCTTGAGCCACCCAGACCGTCACGATAAATGCGACAACCATTGCAATCAAGTCAAAACCAAAACTGCCGTCCTCAAAATTTGATGCACTTGAAATCAATCTTGGCAAGTGAATCCCTATATCGCCTAAAAATCCACGCACATAGCCACTCCAACCCGTCGCCACCGAACTTCCTGCAAGGACAAATTCGACAATGACAAAAAATCCGCCAAGCCAACCGAAAAATTCTCCGAAAACGGAATAAAGATAAGCGTAGGGTCCGCCAATTGCTTGAATACGTGAGGCATATTCTGCAAAAATCAACCCACTAAGCATAACAGCAAACGCCGCAATCAGAAAACTAAGCGAAAGTCCCGGACCAGCCCACGCTTGTGCACCTTGCCCTGTCGCAATAAAAATTCCTGTCCCAACGATTGCACCTACTCCTAGAAAAACCAAATCAAATGTCGTCAAATTACGTGTAAGTTTTGACTCATCTGGAGTTTTAGGAATTGGTTTTTTTCTTAATATTGACATAAATGTTCTCCTTGTAATATGTTTTTCAATAAGTCTGTCAACACGACTTATACAGACAGCACTTTTGGCTTTATCGACACGAAATAAACACCCGCATAAAAAAGAACCTCATTTTTATACAGTGCATTTTCTAGTCATTTTAGAATTTTTCATATTATCTAACAAAAAACTACGAAAGATACTGCTGATTATTAAAAGATTATCATAATGTTTGAGTGTCGTCAAGGGATAGCTTAGGGTGGGTGGGTGTCTTAATAAAACTCTGTTTTTTCATCAACTAAAGAATAGACAACTAGAAACAATTGAAATTCAACATTTTTAGAAAGACTCTATTATAAAAAAAATTTTAATTTCAAACCATAAAAAGACAAGACTATTAGCCGTAGAGTCGCGGGAGTTTGACACTTCCATCCTAAACATTTTTTCTAAAACATTATAACACAGGGCTTCATTCCTTATTTTTTTGTCAAATTTCTCACACTTTTTAGTAGTACGTTTTGAGTACGTGTGTTATAATAGAGATAAGGAGGCGATTTTTATGAGGCTTAAAGTGACAAAATCAAAGCATTCTGAGCATTTTTCTATTATTAAATCTGTCCGAGTTAATGGAAAGAGCTCCTCAAAAGTTGTTGAAAACCTTGGAAATCTCGAAACGGTTATCCAAAAAGCAAATGGAGAAGACCCTTATATTTGGGCAAAAGAACGTGCTAAAATTTTAACCCAACAAGCAAGCCAAA
>NZ_FUXI01000046.1 GCF_900167335.1 Pilibacter termitis | reverse complement strand
TCAATATCATGGAAACAGAAATAATCGACATCTAGTTTTTCCAAAATTTCAAAGAACGCATCCACACGATTTTTCGCCGTTTCCATAGCTGTTGCCCCAAACCAAGTACGCTGATTGGTCGGCAAACCGAACGGGTCACTTCCGTCTTGGGTCATTGTATGCCAGTATGCAAGAGCAAATCGAAGATGTTCCCTTTGCGTTTTACCCAAAACGACTTCCTCGGGATTGTAATGACGAAAAGCAAATGGATTTTCGCTCGCAGTCCCCTCAAACTTAATTTTTTCTACATTTGGAAAATAAGACATTTTTTGTCCTCCTCTTTTTTCTAGCTACGAGGGGCTGGCAACTGCTCTCAATGTCGCTCGCAACTAGCGTTGCGAGTAAATAAACGACATGGTTCGCTGTCGCAAACTCCTGAACGCCCCGCTCGCTTTTCTTTTTTTTTTGAAAGCACGCTGTCGAATAATTTGATTACATAACCACAATTGCAATCGTTTTCTTTTTCATATATACATCTTATCTCTTTTTTTGACAGAAGAAAATAGACAATAGTGACATTATTGGTGGACAAATGTGACAAAATTTAATTTCATCTTGAACTCCCTTTTAAATCGTACTATACTCGGATTACTAAATAGTCTACGTTTATTATTTGAATAACCTTTACATAGAAACTCTCAATGATTCAATGACTACCTTTAGCGACAATAAGTTATATACATATCCATTCGCCTTATAAACGGAAAATACTCAAGCTAGAACTACTTTTCCAATAAATAATTGTATGTTTATTTGAACTGATACATAAGTAAATAGCAAGGAATACCAACAAAATTCAGCTCTATGTAGCTAGACAAAAAGAAAAGCGTAGAGGGGCGTTCTGGAGTCTGCAACAGTGAGCCGTGTCGTTTCCTTGCTACTACACTTTGTTTCGCATACAGTCTTTCTAAGAATCAAAGATTCTTGAAAGACTAGCATCGAAACTTTAGTTTCGAGCGACACTGCGAACAGTTGCCAGCCTCCAGCCCCTCGCAGCTAGACAAAAAAGGAGAATTTTATGCTAAAACAAACATTTAAACTCTCAACCGAATCAAATCGAGAGTATATTTACCGAACTATCCAAGAAAGCATTGTCGAATTCTATTTGCGACCGAATGATCGTATTAACGAAATTGCCATTGCTGAAAAATTAAACCTTAGTCGCACGCCTGTTCGTGAAGCGTTAATTTTACTGGAAAAAAACTGTTTGATTGAAGTGCGACCAAAAGTGGGAACTTTTGTAACCAAAATTAATTCTAACTCTATAAAAACGGTTGTATTTATGCGAAAAGTATTAGAAACTGAAATCATTCGTTTGGCTTGTCAACAGCTAAATACGAAAGACTTAGAGGCAATTATCCAAATTCTCAATGCACAAAAAACACTCCTTACTTTGCCTGATGAATTTGACACGCTTTTCTCCTTAGACAATTTGTTTCATCAAGCGATTTACAGTGCAGTTGGGAAAGAAAAAATCTGGCTAAGACTACAAAATTTCAGCAATCCATTCAACCGAGCAAGAAAACTCGACATCATGCTTGGCAATGTCGAAAAACGAATAGATGAACACGAAGAACTTTTGGAAATTATCCAAAATCGACAGCTAGAGAAAGTGGAGATATTTGTTGCTAAACATTTGAATAATGTTGATGAATTACTAGAGAGATTGACAAAGGAGTTTGCGGAGTATTTTGAAACTGTTTAAGGATACCTCTAAAGTAAGGCTTGTATCTCAAAAAAGCTAGAGAAAATGCAAAACACACTTCTCTAGCTTTTATTGTTTTTTATAAATTACGCTTTATTTGTAGAACCAAATACTTCAATACGTTCTTCCACAGCGTCTTGGATTGCTTGCACACCAGGAGCTAAGAATTTACGTGGGTCGAATAATTTTTTCTTCATGTATTCAGCTTCGTTTGCGTTGAACTCGTCAACGAATTTACGAGTTGCTGCACAGAAAGCAAGTTGAGCTTCTGTATTTACGTTAACTTTGGCAACACCAAGTTTGATCGCATCTTGAATTTGGTCATCAGGAATACCTGAACCTCCGTGAAGTACGATTGGGAATCCTGGAACTGCATCTGTTAATTTCTTCAAGTGGTCAAGGTTCAAACCTTTCCAGTTTTCTGGGTATGGGCCATGGATGTTTCCAATACCAGCTGCCAAGAAATCAATACCAGTTTCAACCATTGCTACTGCATCTTCAATTGGAGCAAGTTCACCTTCACCAACGATTCCGTCTTCTTCACCACCGATTGAGCCAACTTCTGCTTCCACAGAAACACCTTTAGAGTGAGCAAGTTCAACGATTTCACGAGCTTCTTTCAAGTTTTGTTCTACTGGCAAATGAGAACCATCATACATTACAGATGTGTATCCAACAGCGATACATTCTTTTGCATCTTCGTAATGACCATGATCCAAGTGAATTGCTACTGGAACTGAGATTTTCATAGACTCTACTAGGTTTGCAATTAAATTGCGAGCTACCATGTAGCCACCCATGTATTTTGCTGCACCCATTGATGTTTGTACCAAAATTGGTGCTTTTTTCGCTTCTGCTGCACGCAAGATAGCTTGAGTCCATTCCATGTTGTTTGTGTTAAATCCGCCGACTGCATAGCCATTTTCACGAGCTGCTTGAACGAATTTTTCTGCTGATACTACTGCCATTTGACAATATCCTCCTTGATTTGTGGTTTTTTAAAGACGAGAACATCTTCAAACCAAAAATTTATTTGATAAGGCAAGCTTATCCACGTTTACTATTGTAGCACTTTTTGAAAATCTTTACTATTATTTTCTTTTGTTTTCATGATTGTAAGTAAAAGCAAGCCTACAAAATAGAGGCTTGCATTATTTTTAGAGGTATCCTTTATAAACTTTCACATCGCCAAGCGTCAATATTGGCATATAACGTAGCTTTCCCGATAGAATCAAATAATTCCATTTTCTGTTTGACTACTTTTTTCCCTTCTTCAATACATTCTGGGAATAAATTATTCGGGTCCCAACCTTCTTGCGTTGACAATATTTCACGCAGTTTTTTGTAGATAGCACATTTGTAATCAGACGAGATGTTTACTTTAGAAATTCCTAGTTTGACTGCTTGTTGAATTTCATAATCTGGATTATTCGACCCACCGTGTAAAACAAGCGGAATTTCGATTTTCTCCTTAATTGCCTCTAAAATATCCATTTTCAACTCTGGTTTGAAACCTTTTGGATAAATGCCATGGGCTGTACCAATTGCGATAGCAAGCGTATCCACTCCCGTTTGTTCAACAAATATTTTTGCATCATTCGCATCTGTATAAGTAACCCCCTCAACTCCTTCCTCCATTGTTGCCCCCATTGAGCCTATTGTACCTAATTCTCCCTCAACAGAAACATTTAACTCATGGCAAATATCAACCACTTCTTTTGTCAATTTCAAGTTTTCTTCAAATGGAAGAAGTGACCCGTCAATCATAACCGAGCTAAACCCACAACGAATGGCTCGCAAAACAGACTGCATACTATCTCCATGGTCTAAATGAAGAACAAAGGGAATTTTGCTGTTAGAAATTCGTGCAACGACATATTTGAAAAAATCATCTTTGGCATACGCCAACTCTGTTGGGTGAACGGCTATGATTGCTGGTGCATTCTCCGCCTCTGCCGTTTCAACAACCGTTCTAAACAATGCCAAATCGGAAATATTAAACGCTCCTACGGCAAATTTTTCTTTTTTCGCTACTTCTAGCATTTGATTCATGTTGATTAACATATTTTTTCTCCTTTTCTAGCTACATGGTGCTGAAGTCTGGCAACTGTTCGCAACAGCACTGGAAACTTACGTTTCCAGCTAGTAAATGCTGTGGCTCACTGTTGCAGACTTCAAAACGCACCATTACGCTTTTGTTTTTCTAGCTACGAGGGTAGGCATTTGCGACTGTTCGCCGTGTCGCTCGCAACGTTAATTTCGAGCGACACGACTCACTGTTTCAAACTCCTCAACACCCCGCTATACTTTTCTTTTAGTTAAGATTTGTTGATTGACCCTGATATTTCTAAGTATCGCTTGATTTCTTCTTTGGCTGCTTGAATTGTGCCGTGAATCAAGGTTGGGTATTCAATCAATGGATTTTCTTCAATTGCTTTTCTCACATATTCACGCTGAGCGTTCATAACATCTGTTCCTACATTGATTTTATTTATCCCCGCTTGAACGGATTTACGAATATTTTCTTCGCCTGCACCACTTCCACCGTGCAAAACGAGAGGCAATGACGTAGAACGCTTGATTTCTTCTACAATGTCAAAACGAAACTTCGGAATGTAACCTTCTGGATATTCTCCGTGTGTCGTTCCAAAAGAAATTGCCAAGCAATCCACTCCTGTCTGCTGAATAAAATCAATTGCCTCTTGAGGATTGGTATACATTTCCTCCGTGGTCCAATTTTCCTGAGCAACGCTCCCCATTTTTCCAAGCTCTGCCTCTACACTTGCAGCAAAACATTCTGCCAGTGAAACGATTTCCTTTGTCGTTCGGATATTTTCCTCAATGCTCTCGCCTGAGGCATCAATCATGACACTTTTCATTCCTTGCTGTAACATTTGCTTTACATGAGGAACATCTTTTCCATGGTCTAAATTAATCGCCACTTCTACTTTTGCCTCTTGACACATCTGAATGAGTCCGTCTGCCATGTAGCGAAAATCAATATGATGTTGCAAATGTTCTTGCAACAAATCAATGATAATCGGGGCATGATTTTCTTCGGCTGCTTCAATGACTGCTTTGCAAGTTTCTAAATTGAACGCATTGATTGCTAAAATAGCATAATTTTCTTCATTTGCCTTTTTTAGCATATTTTTCATTGAACTATACATGCTCAACCTCCTGATTAATGAAACGTAATTTCTGAGAGATTTAACTCTTCTTCTTCAACTTCCTCAAGCATTTCTTGACTCGGCTCTTTACGAATGGCAAAGAGTAAAATCCCCATTGCAAGAGAGCCTGATAGTAGCGAAAGAAAAGCAAACGGTGCATTTGTCATCGTTGGAACAATGAACATTCCACCACTTGGTACACGACTTCCTACGTCAAACATCATTGAAAACGCACCGCATACCATGCAACCAACCATGCTAGAGGAGATAATTCTAAGCGGATCTACGGCTGCCAGCGGAATAACCCCCTCTGTAATCATGCAGATTCCCATTGGAAAAGCAATGCCGATATTGTCCTCTTCTTCTTTGTTAAATTTCGGTTTTCTAAAGAGTTTGGATAACACTAAAGCAATCGTAACACCAAAAGGTGGCACCATAGAACAAAGCACTTTTACCGCCTCTGGCTGATAAATTCCTTCTAACAACATACCGTCTGCAAAAAGACTTGCCACTTTATTCACTGGTCCGCCAAAATCAAAGCCAACCATTATGCCCATAATGCCACCAAAAACAAGTTTTCCACTTCCTTGCATTCCTGTTAAAAAGCTCGTCAACGCTTTCGTTGCCCAAACAATCGGAACGCCAATAACAAAATACATTAACACCCCTATAATCACCGTAGAAACTAGAGGGACAATCAACATTGGCATTAAGCCCTCCGCCCATTTTGGCACGTGTAAATGTGTTTTTAAGACTAAGACAAACCAACCAACAATAAAGCCTCCTAGCATACCACCAAGAAATCCTGCTCCAATCGAATTGGCAATTAACCCCATAAATAATCCCGGTGCAATCCCTGGTCTATCCGCTATCGAATACGCTATCGCACCCGCAATAACAGGAGAAAGCAAGCCCATTCCCAGCACTCCAAGAGACACCAGAGCATCAGGAATATTGTATGATTGAGAATAATCTGCGATAACTTTTCCACCCGTCAAATTCCCAATCGCAATCAACAACCCTGCTGTTACAACTAATGGAAGCATATAAGAAATCGCTGTAAGTGCGTGTTTTTTTAACTGCATTTTCTTTAACATCATTTTATCCTCCGTAAATTTCTTCGATTTTTTTGATGATGCCCTTGGGAGATTTAATCGCTACGTGCGTTGGGATTTCTACCATTTTTTTCCCCTCAAAACGTTCCTTTCCCCCAACTTTGATGTCTGCTGCAATCAGTACAACGTCTGCTGCCTCAATTTCCTTTTGAGTCAACTCATCTTCTGTACCAATTGTTCCTTGTGTTTCAATATGAATCACATGACCTAATGCCTCTCCTGCTTGTACTAACGATTTTTTTGCCATATAAGTATGAGCAATGCCAGAAGTACAAGCAGCAATTCCTACAATCTTCATGGTGTTCTCCTTTGTCTAGCTACGAGGGGCAGGAGTTGGGCGACTGCTCTCAACGTCGATCGAAACTTACGTTTCGATTATATAAACGACGTGGTTCGCTGTCGCAAACTCCTGAACGCCCCGCTCCGCTTTTCTTTGTCTAGCTACGAGGGGCTGAAGTCTGGCAACTGTTCGCAACAGCACTGGAAACTGCGTTTCCAGCAAGTAAATGCTGTGGCTCACTGTTGCAGACTTCAGAACGCCCCGCTCCGCTTTTCTTTGCCTAGCTACGAGGGGCAGGAGTTTGGTCGCTGTTCACAATGCCACCTGAAGCTAAAGCTTCAGGCAAGTAAATGGCATGGTTCACTGCGACAAACTCCTGAACGCCCCTCTCCGCTTTTCTTGTTTACTTTCGTAGTTTTTTGTTCAGATAATTTGCTAACTCACTTGATGTATTTAGGCAACGGATGACTTCGATAAATTCTGGTTCGATTAATTCTTCTGCTAATGAGCTGATTACTTTTAGATGAAGAGCACTGCTGTTTTCTTTTGGTACAAATACTGCAAAAACATCCGTTACCGCACTTTCATCAAGCGTTCCCCAGTCAATTCCCTCCTTTGTACGAATGTAGAGAACAAAGCATTTTGTTACAGCAACACTTTTGGCATGAGGAATGGCAATCCCATGCGTAAAGCCTGTTGAAACTTCTTTTTCACGCTGTAAAAAATCTTCCATTACCTCTTTTACATTTGTTGCGACACCAATTTCAAGTGCGTACTCGGAAATAAATTGCAACAATTCCTCTTTCGTAGCTCTCTCTACATTCAATAAAATATTTTCCTCTGTAAAATTCATTTTCTCTCCTCCTCTCTTCTCGTTTACTTTGCTTTCGTTACCTCCAAGCAAGTGCCTTTGAATTTTTCCGTTCAAGTCATTCATGTGGGACCCTCTAAAATGATTTGATAATTGATTATCTCGCAATAAACAAATAAAAATAAGGTTAGCGTTTTCCAGTTGGAAACGGAAAATGGTTGTATAGTATTAGACATATTTTCTTTGTATAATACCATTAAGGAAAAGCATTTTATCTACAATAGTAAGGGAGGGAGACAGTCATGTATTTTCATTATTCCAGATTAAATAAATTGTTTTTAGCCATTTATCAATCAAAAACTCCTTTACCGATCTCTGATTTAACGAAATCTCTTGTTGTCTCTGATCGTACTTTGCGGACAGATATTCGTTTGATCAATGAGGAGCTTGAAAAAGAGGGAGTGCAAATAAAACTAAAAAAGGGTGAGGGATATTTTTTACTTGCGGAAAACCGTGCAAATATGGAAAAAATCGCAGACGAAATTGTTCAAGAGCTTTCACTAGAAAATCTCGATACACAAAAGGAGAGAGTGCTGTATTTACTGAATATCTTGTTGCAAGCGAAAGAAGAAATTTTAATAGAAGATTTAATGCAAGAATTATTATTGTCTGATAGTACGATTTACACCTATTTAAAAATGTTACGTCAAATATTGCGGAAGTACCAGCTAACTCTTCACAATCATGGAAATAAGGGGATTTCAATTGACGGAGACGAAGAACAGAAACGTTCGCTCATTGTGAATTTTTTAATTGAGAAAAACTTTTTTACTTA
Source organism: Pilibacter termitis (assembly GCF_900167335.1). Classification (GTDB taxonomy): domain Bacteria; phylum Bacillota; class Bacilli; order Lactobacillales; family Streptococcaceae; genus Pilibacter; species Pilibacter termitis. The sequence goes on along the minus strand of NZ_FUXI01000046.1, from coordinate 7,954 downwards.
TATCACGGGATTCACTTCAGCGGAGCAAGCGATTTTTCATAACTTAGATTGTGAAAAATTACAAAAAATTTTCTTTGAAGAATTGGCACCATTTTTGGAAAATACGACGGATTACAACAAGAAAAATATTTTATTGCACATCGCCATTTCTCTCTCCAGAAATTTGGCAACACATACGATTACGACTACTAAAGAAACTCATTCAACAGCAAACGAAATGCAGCTTTTGCTTTTCCTCAAACGAGTGGAGGAGGAATGTTCGATCACATTACCAAAAGAAGAAATCGACTATATCCTTGCTCATATGCAGGCAAATAGCTTTGAATGTCTTGCACTAAGTACAAGTGAAAAAGAATATGCCGAGAGTTTCATTTTAGAAATTGATCGTTTTTTCAATCATCAGTACCTGCTTACTCTGGACGAAGTGTTAAAGCATGATTTGACATTGCATATCGCAAGTATTCTCCAACTTGCTCAAATGCAACACGCAAAAATCAATCCAATCGCCCAAGAAATCAAAGCAAATTATCCTTTGAGCTATAATGCTACGTTTACAGCGTACGCTCGGTTGCAGGAAAGATTCCCATATCAATTTACTGAAAATGATTTAAGTTTTTTCGCCATTCATGTGGAAGCAGCGATTAAGCGGAAAAGAAAAAATACTTCTACTCAAAAAGGTATTTTAGTTTGTGGAAGTGGGAATGCAACTGCTCGTTTGCTTGAAACAGAGCTATGCTCTAAAGAATGGAACATCACACTTGAAAAATGCTCGCTTTCTGAATACAAAAGGATACAAGAAGATTTAGATGTTGATTTTATTATTTCAACAATTCCAATCACACATTCCCGTATTCCTTGCTTGAGCATTGATTTAAGTCATCTTATCTCCAATAACAAGCGAATCCATGCCTTTTTGGAAAAAGTAAAACAAACGAGGAATAGCACCAAACTTTTCTCGGAGAAATTCTTTTTCCCAAAAATGAATTTCAAAAACAAAGAAGAAGCCTTGAGTTTTCTATGCAATCATTTCGAAAATGGCGAAAAATTTCTTACGTCTATTTTAAAAAGAGAACGCATACAAGACACTTATATTCAAAATGGCATTGCTGTGCCACATCCGATTGATTTCTATTTTAAAGAAACGAAAATCGCCATACTTTCTCTGGAAAAGGCAATTCCTTGGAATCAAAGCGGAAAAAAAGCGGAATTAATTTTCCTAATCGCTCCTGCAAAATGCGACCTCAAAGAACTAGACGATTTCTTTGAACAACTCATTCTTTTGCTAAACAACCGACCATTACGAAGAAAAATCGTTCAGACAAATAATTTTCAAGAACTATTGACGTTGTTTCAAGAGAATAAAAAGTGAGGTTATTTTCTTGAAAACTATATACAATCAAGAGGAAAAGTTATATTATATAATTAAAATTTGAAGAAATCGAAAGGAGCATGACATGAAAATTGGGAGCATTGAAGCAGGAGGTACAAAATTTGTTTGTGCTATTGGGAATGAGCAGTTAGAAATTTTAGAAACCACTCAATTTCCAACAACTACACCTGAGGAAACGATTCAAAAAGTCATTGATTTTTTCCTTAACTCTGGTGTCAAAGCAATCGGAATTGGTTCTTTTGGACCGATTGAAATAAGAGAAACGCATGAAAAATACGGTTTTATTACTACTACACCAAAGAAAAACTGGGCAGATACAGATATTCTTGGAGCTATCCAAAAAAGTCTAAAGGTGCCATGCAGTTTTACGACAGATGTAAACGCAAGTGCTTATGGCGAATTGGAATTGTCAAAAAAAGCAATAAATAGTCTCGTCTATTTTACGATTGGGACAGGAATTGGTGGCGGTGCGATTCAAAATGGACAATTTATCGGTGGAAAATCTCATACTGAAATCGGTCATGGTTTCGTCAAACGTCATCCAGAAGATGACGATTTCAAAGGAATTTGCCCGTTTCACCAAGATTGCTTGGAAGGCTTAGCAAGTGGTCCTACAATAGAGGCACGTACTGGTATTCGTGGTGAAATACTTGCCGAAAACGAACCTGAGCATAAAGTTTGGGATATTTTGAGCTATTACATCGCACAAGCTGCGGTCAATGCGACATTAACACTCGCACCAGAGAAAATTATTTTTGGCGGAGGTGTCGTCTCTTCTAGCTTGCTTGAAAAAGTGAAAACTCAGTTTCTCACTTTACTAAACGGATACGTGGAAGTCGAAACTCTCGATGAATATCTCTGCCTCCCTGCTATCGAAAACAACGCCAGTGCAACTATCGGCAATTTCGCTCTAGCTTTAGAAAAATTGAACAAATAAAAAAACGTTAGGAAACCTCATTACTTTTGATTGAGAGTGTTTCCTAACGTTTTTTATTTATCCAATCGAATTTCCAAAATATCCAAAATGCGTGTCAAATCACTTTCAGATACATATTCAATTTCGATTTTTCCTTTATTTCCTTTGTCTGCAATGTTGACATTTGTGCCAAATTTATCCGTGAGCATTTCTTCGCTTTCTCGAATGTATAGCGGTTTGGGCATTTTGCTCGGCTTAGTTTTCTTCTTCGCTCCACCCTCGTTGATTTGAGCCACCATTTGCTCTAGCACACGAACGGTTATCCCTTCTGCAATCACTTTTTCAGCAAGGGGAATGATTTTTTTGCGGTCTTTTAGTCCTAGCAACGTCCGTGCTTGCGTATCGGTCATTTTTCCTTCGGTTACCCAGTTTTTCACCTCGGTTGGCAAGGACAACAGACGCAATTTATTCGCAATAACTGAACGAGATTTTCCAAGTCTTGTTGCCACTTGGTTTTGCGTTAAATTGAGGCGAACCATCAATGTTTCATAAGCCTCTGCCTCCTCCAGTGGATTCAAATCCTCACGCTGCAAGTTTTCCAAAATCGCAATTTGCATCATGGCATCTTCTGTAAATTCCCGCACAATCGCAGGTATTTTTTCTAAACCTGCAATTTTTGACGCACGAAATCTTCGTTCTCCCGCAATGAGTTCATAGCCTTTTACCGTTGATTTTCTAACGATAATCGGCTGAAACACACCGTCCTGTTGAATGGAGTTTGCAAGTTCTTGAAGACTTTCTTCATCAAACGTTTTACGTGGATTGTAAGGATTTGGACGCAAATCTACAAGTGGAATGTCGATGATTTGCTCGTTTGTTTCGATAACCTCAAGTTCTTCAAGACTTGGTGCATCTTCAAACAACGCTTCTAACCCTCGCCCCATTGCCTTTTTCTTAGCCATGAGCAATCACTTCCTTTGCAAGCATACGGTACATTTGAGCTCCTTTACTTGTGGAATCATATGCAATAATACTCAACCCACTACTTGGAGCTTCTGCAAGTGCAACATTGCGTGGAATTTGTGTGTCATACACTTTGTCACGAAAATATTTGCGAACATCTTCTGCCACTTCTTCGCTCAAATTGGTACGACCGTCGTACATCGTAATCAATACCCCTTCAATCGTCAATTCAGAATTGAAATGTTTGCGAACTAAATTAATGTTTTTCAACAGCTGAGTCAATCCCTCCAGTGCTAAATATTCTGCCTGAACAGGAATCAAAATCGAATCACTTGCCGTAAATGCGTTAATCGTCAAAATCCCAAGAGCTGGCGGGCAATCAACCAGAATGTAGTCGTAGTCATCACGCACTTCCATTAGTGCATTTTTCAACCGTACCTCTCGTGCAATCGAGCTACCAAGCTCAATTTCAGCTCCTGCTAAATCAATCGTTGCCGGAACAATCCAAAGCCCCTCACAATTTGTGGGAATAATTACTTCTTGAATTGGTCTCTCGTTGATAAGTATGTCGTAAATATTTGCTTGTACCTCACTTTTTTCAATACCAATTCCACTTGTTGCGTTTCCTTGAGCATCAATATCTACTATCAGCACTTTTTTGCCGATTTCAGCAAGACAAGCACCTAAATTTAATGTCGTTGTTGTTTTCCCTACCCCACCTTTTTGGTTGGCAACTGAAATGATTCTTCCCACTTGTTTTTCCTCCTTGTTGGTTAGTGTTTTGGTGAACTTTTGTGTTTGGTTCTCTCTTAGGTTACTACTCAGCGAGTATTACTTTGAACGAGTTCAAAGCGAAACTTCGTTTCGGTCTGCTTTGCAGACTTAATACTCGCTTCGCAAAAGCATTTCGCTACACTGAAATACTTTGTATTTCGATTCCGCTCAATGCTTTTGATCTTTGTTGGTTAGTTTTTTGTTCTGTCTTAGGTTACTGCTCAGCGAGTATTACTTTGAACAAGTTCAAAGCGAAACTTCGTTTCGGTCTGCTTTGCAGACTTAATACTCACTTCGCAAAAGCATTTCGCTACACTGAAATACTTTGTATTTCGATTCCGCTCAATGCTTTTGATCTTTGTTGGTTAGTTTTTTGTTCTGTCTTAGGTTACTGCTCAGCGAGTATTACTTTGAACAAGTTCAAAGCGAAACTTCGTTTCGGTCTGCTTTGCAGACTTAATACTCACTTCGCAAAAGCATTTCGCTACACTGAAACACTTTGTGTTTCGATTCCGCTCAATGCTTTTTATACAATTGGCTTTTTGTTTGGTAGTCCTGCTTTTCTTGGATATTTGTTTGGTGTTTCTTTTCTTTTTTCGATTTCAATGATTGTGCGTTGTTCGTTTGTTGTTGCTAAGTTGTATTGTTCTATTTTTCCAAGTTTCCCACCGAGTGTGGCGATTGCTTTTTTGGCTTCTTGGAGTTCTTCCTCTGATTTGCTTGCTTTTAGAGCGATAAATTTCCCGCCTTTTTTGGCAAGTGGCAAGCAAAGTTCACTTAGCACGCTCATGCGTGCCACTGCTCTTGCTACGACTAAGTCAAATTGTTCACGAAATTTTTTGTCCTGTCCGAAATCTTCCGCTCTGGCGTGAACAAATTGCACTTGCTCAAGCTCCAATTTCTTTGCTAATTCTGTTAAAAATGTAATACGTTTGTTCAACGAGTCAACAATCGTAAGCTGAATGTTCGGTGCTAATATTTTCATCGGAACACTCGGAAATCCTGCCCCTGCACCGACATCTACCAGTCGAATAGGTTTATTTTCCACAAAATGACGCAATAGCGGTTCAAGTGAGTCAACAAAATGCTTGAGATACACTTCTGACTCCTCAGTAATCGCCGTCAAATTCATTTTTTCATTCCATTCCACAAGCAAATGGAAATAATCTTCAAATTGTCGTTGCTGTTTTTCTGTCAGCTCTATGCCTTTTTCTGCAATATACGACACAAATTGTTCAGGGTTCATTTTCTTCCTCGCAAATTTATATCAAATGACTACTTAATTTTACTTTTTCTACCAAAAAGTATAGGCAATCATTGTATTTTCTAAAATCGTTTATTAATTCTACTATACGTTATTTCGCTCGTTCTTACAAGTTTTTATGTGGAAAAATCAAGAAAAATCTTTAGTTTTCCACAGCTATAAATGTGCCAAAATAGCACCTATACCTAGAAAAAAGGATTGCGTAAAGGCAAGCAGAGCTAAAATCTTAACAGAGCAAATAAAAGTAGTTTGTTTCACTTGCTCTTTTAAATAAGGCTTGACAAATTGAAAGACAAAAGGAATCATGAATAAATTTGCAAGCATCATTTTTGGTAAAATATGACAAAACACACCTTGTGCAATCAAGAAAAATACCGCAACATTTGCCACAGTCCACCAAATCAACGCATTTTTCTTGCCAATATAATGAACAATGGTATAACGATGATTTCGCTCATCTTCTTCTAAATCACAAGTATTGTTCGCAAGCATAAGATTCGCAATTAAAAGCGTATTGGGAAGGGACACCAAAAATGTCTTAAAAAAAGTCTCACTATTCCATTCAAACACTTGGTAAGTGTTGATATATACACAAATCAAAAAAATTAAAAACCCCATTGTCAATCCGCTAAAAAGTTCTCCAAGTGGCAAACTGCTAAGAGGTTTCGTTCCGCCAGAGTAAAAAATGCCTACCGCATAACAAAAAATCCCCAGAAAAAGCACTGCCCAACCTGTAAGTAGACTTGTTAACACACCTAAAACAAGAGAGACACCAAAAAGAAAGAGCAAGAGAAAACGCATAACGTATTCACTAATATTTTCACGTCCGATAATATTGGTATTTTGCTTGTAATCTTCTACGTCAACCGCTCGATGATAGTCATTATAATTATCCCACGCATCCACAAAGCAATTAAACAAAAACATCGCCACAAAATAAATCAAAAGCGGTACAACATTCAATTGTTGATACGCATACCAGCTATACCCCATTCCTAACAAAAATGGAAAAACACTCGCTGTCTTAGCTTTCATTTCCACTAATTCACAAAATACTTTCCAGCTCATATAGTCTCCTTCCATTTTCTTTATCTATCCTTCCCCTATTTTAACATAAAGCAAAAAGGATTGCTTATCTATCTTCGTAAATTTCCACCTTCCGTGCCTACTCCTTTTCATTCCCAAAAGAAAATGCTATCCTAGTAAGGAAGAAGATAATTGAGAGGTTATTATGAAAAATATACAGGCACCCCCTTTGATTGAGAAAGATTTAGCAGAGGTTCGCAAAATTATTGAAGAACATTTGGTATTAGAACATCAGGAGATTTCTGATGCACTCCTTGCACTTCAGCGTGGTGGCGGGAAAATGTTGCGTCCGTCGCTTTTGTTGTATTTTGCTCGCCTTGGCAACAGATTTCAGGAAAATCGCAGAAAAATTTTGTATTTGGCGGCTAGTGTAGAAATTTTGCACATGGCAACACTTATTCACGACGACATCATTGATGATGCTCCGCTTAGACGTGGTTGCTCGAGTATTCAGTCTCGTTTTGGCAAAGATGTAGCAGTTTACACTGGAGATTTCCTCTTTACCATTTATTTTGAATTGCTTGCGAAATCGGGCGATTTGGGCGAATACTTTTCGGTCAATGCACGGGCGATGAAAAATATTTTGCTTGGCGAACTTGACCAAATGTCTACACGTTTTAAAACGGATATTTCCTTGGAGGAATATTTTCAAACGATTACAGGGAAAACCGCGGAACTTTTCGCTCTTTCTGCACGGCTTGGGGCTTATTTTGGTGGCATGGAAAAAGAAAATGTTTTGCTTGCTGAAAAAATCGGCTACAATATCGGTCTGTGTTTTCAAATATTGGACGATATTTTAGATTATACTTCCAGTGAAAAAGAATTGAAAAAACCTGTATTAGAGGACTTGCTAAAAGGTGTTTATACAGCTCCTCTCATTCTTGCTTTGCCAAATAGTACAGAAAATCTACAAAAACTTTTGGAAAGACGTGAAAAAATAACAGCAGAGGAAAGAAAAAACGTCCAACAACTCGTATTAAATCATGGTGGGGTGACAGAAAGTAAAAAACTGGCAACACATTTTTCTGAAAAAGCCTTAGCAGATATTGAACAATTACCTAATGGCGAAGTGAAAAAAATTCTTTTGAAAATGGTAAAAGAATTGTTACGGAGAAGTCATTAAGGGGAACTCTAAAAACTCCGGTTAAGCCAAAACTAGCAATTTTGGGTAAGCGTGAGTTTTTAGTGTTGCCATTAAATAAATAAAGCTCACGAATTGTAAAAAACGTGAGCTTTATTGTTTTCAGGCTCTATACTAAATCGTGTGGAATAACAAAAATTCCATGCGATTTTTTTGCATAAAAAAAGACATCTCGTTTACAATGTAAGTGCCTAACCCAACAGTAAAGGAGATGTCTTCATGGATAAGTGTACAAGAGAATTACTAGGATTTCAAGATGAAAGTTTGATATTTGAAAAGGACCGTTGGTTTTCTAGAGGGGTAGATAAGAAAAATAGAAAATTCAACAGAATTGATGGGCTATATGCGAAAGTTCCTACGCATTGCGAGAGTTGTGGGGTTCTATTTCAGAGCTCAGCAGATTACTATAAACATGGAACT
>NZ_FUXI01000025.1 GCF_900167335.1 Pilibacter termitis | reverse complement strand
AACTTCACGAGTCAACTTTTATATCTTACTCTACTTCTTTTCGTTTGTCAACGATTTTCTGTAAAAAATTTAAAAAAGTTTTTTGAGGTCTTTTTCACAAGCGTTTGTTACTCGCTTGACGACAAGGAATAATTTACCATGTTTTTGGGGAGAGTGCAAGGAATTTAATGTAAAAATTTTAAGGCTTATTTCTTCGTTTATGCTTCAATGTTTGTCTTTCCCGTTGTTTTAGAGATATAAATATAATGAATGTTCGATAATTCGTTGTAAACTTTGAATAATAATGAGCTTTCACTCCATAAAATAAGCAAAAAAATTTTTCGCTTTTTATTTTCAACGGGAGAAAAGCCCGCTTTTTCAACTGAAAATAAACGGATTTCCATGATATAATACTAATATCTATAAAAAAAGGTGGTCAAATGAAAATAAGAAAAGCAACACAAAAAGATATGAAAACAATTTTACAAATTTTTTCAGACGCACGAACGTTTTTGCATGAGCAGGAAATTCCTCAATGGCAAGGAGAGTATCCAAATAAATTGGACGTATTAAAAGATATAGAGCAAAATTTCGCTTATGTACTGACTGATGATGAACAAGTGATTGGTTATGCAGCGTTGCAACAAACGCCTGATGCAAATTATCGCACCATTTCACAAGGGTCGTGGAAAAATAATAATGACAACTACGCAACCATTCACCGCCTGTCTACTTTAAGTTCGGTTCGACAAAAAGGTGTGGGCAAGTTGTTCTTTTCCCTCCTATTATATGAAGCAAAACGATTAGGTTTTAAAGAAGTGCGTGTTGATACGCATGAAAAAAATAAGATTATGCAAAAGGTAATCGCCGCTTTGGCATTTGAAAAGCGTGGTATTGTAACAGTTGAAGACGGAAGTCCTAGAATTGCCTATCAAAAATTTTTTGACTGACAACTCACGGAATGGAAAGAAGGTTGACAATGGAACTTTTTGAAGAAGTAAAAATTAAACAAATGAAAATGAAAAATCGAGTGTTTATGGCTCCAATGTGTCAGTATATGGTAGGAAACGAAGACGGTTGTGTAAATGATTGGCATGAAACGCATTATGTTTCTCGTGCGGTTGGCGGAGTAGGGGCAATTATTTTAGAGGCTTGTGCCATTTCGCCTGTCGGGCGAATTTCCAAAAACGATTTGGGATTGTGGCAAGATGAACAAATCGCACCACTAGCAAATCTTGTCGAAAAAATTCACCGTCACGACACAAAAGTCGGCATACAAATTGCACACGCAGGACGAAAAGCAAAAGGAGGTGGTGTAGCTGTTGCACCAAGTGCTATTGCTTTTTCTGAAAATTATCAAACGCCGAACGCTCTCACTACACTTGAGGTCAAAGAAATTATCGAACAATTTACACTTGCCGTTCATCGTGCTGTGACTGCTGGGGTGGATTTTATCGAACTTCACGCCGCTCATGGTTATTTGATTCATCAATTTCTCTCGCCGTTGAGCAATACTCGAACGGACGAATACGGAAAGGGCGAGCGTTTTTTGCTAGAAATTATTGAGCGGGTGAAAAAAATAATGCCAGATGAAATACCGTTGTTTCTTCGTGTTTCGGCGGTGGAATATGCGGAAAGTGGCTATACATTGGACGATTTGCTACCTATTTTGAAAAAATGTAAAACGGCAGGTGTTGATGTTCTCCACGTTAGTTCTGGCGGAGAAAGCGAAATTGCACCTCCTGCGATTTATGCAGGTTATCAAGTGAAATTTGCAGAAACAATCAAAAATGCAATCAACTTACCTACGATTGCGGTAGGTATTTTAGGAAATCCTGAAATCGCTAATGCCGTCATAGAAAGTGCAGCGAGTGATTTTATCGCTCTTGGACGTCCGCTTTTAACTTCACCTTATTGGTGTTTGCACGCAAAAGCTGAATTAACAGGCGAAATAGATTTACCAAAACCTTATGAGCGAGCTGTTATTCGTGGAAAAATAATGAAATAGAAAAAACGAGGTTTGGAGTATTTCCAACCTCGTTTTCATAGGCACCCACAAGCACCTCTGGAAAATCGCTATTTCACAATCTTTTCTTCTTTCACTTCCCCAATCACCTCTGAAATCCCTCCGGGTAAAATTTTCACTTCACGAGTGGGGATTTCATTTTCTATTGTGACAATTGGGCTTTTTAGCATTTTTAAAACACCTTGTTCGCCTGTTTCTTCAGCCATTTCACGTTTCACTTCTTCTAAAAGAATGTTTTTCCGTTTTTCTTTTGCCATTTTTTGAATATGTGCAACAGGTGGCAAAACGTCTTGTAGGTTGGCACTTAGATAGCTACCGTCTTTTAACAGCAGAGTTGGCGTGCCGTCAACTTGCATTTGAATCGCTGCAACTTCTATTTTTTCGCCTTGCTTATATGTTTTGGATTTTTTTCCTGTCAAATGAATATCCCAATAACTCGAAATCTCTTTTTGTGCGACGACTTCACTTGGATTTTTACTAATATAACTCGCCTTTACTTTTGGCAAATTATTGGTGAAAATCCCAGAATAATCAACGTTAAAGTCAAATCGTGAGGTAGTGGCATCTTCTGGCACAATATCCTCTTCTACATGACCGCTACTCGTCCATTGCCACGCAAGATTTTCCTTGTACTTATCACTTTCTGTCGTATGCAAATAATTCGCCATCCATAGACTCGCCTTGCCTAAACGTGTGCCGTCCAGATTATTGCGGAGAAAATTCTCATACGTGTAATGCACCACATAAGAAAAACCTGCACTGTTCAACGTATTTTGGAACAAGAGCATATTGTTGGTGATTTCTTGACGTGTATTTCTCTTTTTGTTGTCCTCATTAGTTAGCGTATAGCTGTCTTCCATGTCGTTTACAAGGAGTGTATCTTCGGAAAGCCCTAGTTTTCGCACTTCTTGAATAAATAATTCCGCTTCCTCTTTGGCACTTTTTGCATTGGAAAATTTGGCGTAATGGTACACTGAGACTGCCAAACCTGCTTTTTTTGCCTCGGTTATTTGTTTTCTGGCGAGCGGATTGACGTAAAACTTGCCGTTCTCCATCAAAGTCCCCTCGGAAACTTTAACAACTACCCCTTTGACACCATTTTTCTTTAATATTTTAAACTCCTTTTCACTCATGGAGCCGTTATGACTTGAAATATCAATAAAATCTACTTGGTTTTTCTCAATCGGTACTTCTTTAGGCTCTTCTGCAAAGGCAGTGCTTTGGAACAGAAAAAGTCCAATAAATAAAAACGCCCAGATGATTTCCTTTCTCTTCAAATTTGCTTCCCCCTTATATACTTACTTCACTTCTACTATACTAAATTTTCCCGATTAATTTAACCTATATCACTCAGACTTTAAAAAAAATTTATACTGACTTACCTCAAACTTAAATGCAACTCTAATCCTTGAGAATACTTCCTACTTTTGTATTAATCAAATCAATCGCCACTCTATTACTTACCCCCTCTGGAATAATCACATCAGCATATCGTTTGGTTGGCTCGATAAATTGATGATAGGCAGGTTTTACACTACCAAGATATTGCTCAATAACAGAGTCCAGACTTCTCCCTCTTTCCTGCATATCACGCTTGATACGGCGGATAATACGAACATCATCATCGGTGTCTACGAAAATTTTTATATCCATTAACTCTCGCAGTCTCTTGTCCTCTAAAATCAGAATCCCCTCCAAAATAATGACTTCTTGAGGCAATTGATGAATGACTTTCTCACTTCTTGTATGATTGACATAGTCATAAATCGGTATCTCAATCGGCTCGTAGCGGAGCATTTTCTTCAAATGCTCAACAAGCAAATCCGTATCAAAAGCAAAAGGGTGGTCATAATTGGTTTTTAGCCTTTCCTCAAGGCTAATGTCGCTTTGGTCTTTATAATAGCTATCATGCTCAATCATGGCAATCGAGTGATTGGGAAAATTAGTACAAATTGCACGACTTACGCTCGTTTTCCCACTTCCACTACCGCCTGTAACACCTATAATAATTGGTTTTTTCCGATTTGACATTGTTTAGCTCCTTACGATTTTTTATTCAATATTTCCACCAACTCCATTAAATGCTGAATTTCATAATCAGCTGAGAAGGATTGTTCATTTTTTTGTCTCTTAGGATTATACCAAATTGTTGTGATTCCTGCATTTTTTCCGCCAAGTATATCGCTAGAAAGTGAGTCTCCAATGATAAACACTTCCTTTTTCTCGACAGGAGGAATTTTGGAAAAGACAAAATCGAAAAATCGCTTGTCTGGTTTATTGGCACCAATTTCTTCGCTGATGAAAATATCTTGGAAAAAATTAGACAAGCCAGCCCCCTCAATTCTCGGTCGGCTAACAGAAGGTGTCCCGTTAGTCACAATGTACATCTGTGCAGATTGTTGTTGCAAATGGTTCAACATCTCTAACGCACCGTCAACTAACGCATGATTTTGCGAAAGAAACGTACGATATTCCGTATCAATGTCGTGATTTTTATCAAAATCATACGAAATCCCCAATTTCTCAAACACTTGTGGGAAACGTTTAGCAAATAGCTCACTGCGTTCAATTTCTCCTCGTTCATTTTGCAACCATAGATGTTTGTTTACTTCACTAAAGACAAAAAGAGCCTCGTCGTTCACATCAATACCATATTTTTCATAAATTGCACAAAGTGCGTTTTTCTCTGCTAAATCAAAGTCCAACAACGTATTGTCTACATCAAAAAGCAAGATTTGCATAAAATACCTCCAATTTGTTATTATCCTAAAGATACTCTATATCAAAAAATTTGTCATCTAACAATTCGATTACTTGACCTTCTTTAAAAAACAAGGTATCTTTTTTCTATGAGAACAGAATCGAGGGAATTACTATGAAAAATTTTTCTATCAATCGCAATCGTTTTGCATCATTTGGGGTGGTTTCTAGTTTACCCGGAGAAATCATTGATAGCATTTGGGTCGTTATTGACATGAATTTACAAGGAGTAGTTGAGCTAGACGAGCTAATTACTTTCCAATTATTAAATCATGACGGTAGACTTACCCTCCATTTTTCACAAAAAGACAAACGAATGGAAGTGGCGGTAGACTTGCCATTTGAGTATTCATATGATTTTCCAAAAGAAGTCTATGCCTATGATGACGGCAGGAATGAAACAATTTTACTTCCTACTGAGATTAATCAACGAAACAAAAGCTGAAACAATGAGTTCTCTCATTGTTTTTTTGCTCTTGTGGAAGTATAATAAAAATATCGCTAAAGACTTCCGCGAGTTTTTAGTAAAGGGTACATAGAAAGCAGGTTCGTCATGGAAAATGGATTTAAGGTAAGTATTTTAGCAAGTGGGTCAACAGGAAACGCTTGTTATATTGAAACAGCACAGAAGAAAATTTTGGTAGACGCAGGATTTTCTGGAAAAAAAATCGAAGAATTGCTTGGGAAAATCGGTCGTAAAGCAAGTGATTTAGATGCTTTACTCGTTACACACGAACATTCCGATCACGTCAAAGGAATCGGGGTGCTTGCAAGAAAATATGAGATTGATTTATACGCAAATGAAAAAACATGGAATGCTATGCCGAAATCCATTGGAGAAATTCCGACTGCTCAAAAACATCTTTTTGAGGTGGGGATTACAAAAACATTTGGCGATATTGATATTGAGAGTTTTGGCGTAAGCCATGATGCTGCTGCACCACAGTTTTACACTTTCCAAAAAGATAATAAGTCGTTTGTCATGCTCACTGATACGGGTTATGTGAGCGAGAAAATGCGTGGAATTATTCGTAATGCTGATGCGTATTTAATGGAGAGCAATCATGATATAGATATGTTGCGTGCTGGTGCTTACCCTTGGCATTTGAAACAACGCATTTTAGGCGATGAGGGGCATTTGTCAAACGAGGACGGAGCAATTGCCATGACGGATATTTTAGGCGACAAGACAAAACGAATTTTCCTTGGACATTTGAGCCGAGAAAATAATATCAAAGAACTCGCACATATGACAATGGAAACTGTATTAATGCAACATGATTTTGGGGTAAACGAACAATTTAAAGTGCTAGACACAAGCTATGATGAGCCGACAGAATTGTTTACAGTATAGGGCACCTCTAAAAACTCCGGTTAAGCCAAAATTAGATAGTTTTTCTTGTTTTCGAGGAAATCGACGAAAGCTATGTGGTTCATAGAAAAGCGGAGAGGGGCGGTCAGGAGTTTGTCGTAGTGAGCCACAGCATTTATTTACTGGAAACGAAGTTTCCAGTGCTGTTGCGAACTGCGACCCAACTCCTGCCCCTCGTAGCTAGACAAGGTTGAGGAGACTGACGAAGAAAATCGGGAAACTAGCAATTTTGGATAAGCGTGAGTTTTTAGAGGTGCCCTATAATAATACGAGCCTGAGAATAATTCAGGCTCGCTTTTTTATTTCAATAGCTCCATTGCATTTTCAAACACTTTTTTTCCGTCCATCATGCCGTAATCACGCATGGCAATGACTTCGATTTTTTTCTCTGGAAATTCTTCTTTTACCTTTCCTTCCAAATAGCGAATTTGAGGACCTAGTAGAATCACATCTGCATCTTTTGCATGAGAGGAGATTTCACTTACTGGAAACGCCTCGATTTCAACATTTGCATCTTTAGAATCTGCCTCTTTTTGCATTTTTTTTACTAGCAAAGTGGTACTCATACCCGCAGAGCAGAACAAGCGAATTTGTGTTTTTTTCATGTCGATTCCTCCAATAAAGGTTTTTGATTTTTTTCAAATCCCTCTTATTTTAAATTAGAACTTTATCATAAGTCTATCTTATCGCTAATCCTTTGAAATTTCAACGCTAAGCTATCTGAAAGTAAGAATGAAAAGATTTTGAATAGTTTCTTCTCTAATTTTCATCAAAAAAGGACTGCGTGAACAGTCCTGTTGATTTATAAATCAAGTGTCGCATAACGTGCATTTTCTTCGATAAACTCACGTCTTGGTTCAACATCATCACCCATAAGCATTTCAAACACACGATTTGCCTCCTCAGCGTCCTCTAAGCGAACACGTGCCATCGTGCGACGTTCTGGGTCCATAGTTGTTTCCCAAAGCTGATGATCGTCCATTTCTCCAAGCCCTTTGTAACGCTGAATGTTTGGTTTCGGTGAGCTTGGCAGACTATTCATGATTTCCTGTAAACGCTCCTCGGCATTTGGTCCCGGTTGCACGTATGTGATATTTTTCCCTTGCTTCACTCCATAAAGTGGTGGCATGGCAAAATAGACATACCCCGCCTCAACAAGTGGACGCATATAGCGATAGCAAAGGGTTAACAGCAAGGTACGAATGTGAGCACCGTCAACATCGGCATCGGTCATAATCACAAGTTTGCGATAGCGTGCTTTTGTCACATCAAAGTCTCCACCAAACCCTGTGCCCATTGCGGTAAAGAGTGAGCGAATTTCTTCGTTGGCAAGAATTTTTTCCATGCTTGCTTTTTCAACGTTTAAGATTTTCCCTCGAATTGGTAAAATCGCTTGGAATTTACGATTTCGCCCGTTTTTCGCTGAACCGCCCGCAGAATCTCCTTCGACAATGAACAATTCTGTTTGCTCTGGGTCGTTACTTGAGCAATCGGCTAGTTTCCCCGGCAAATTACTCAACTCTAAAGGATTTTTTCTACGTGTCATTTCTCTGGCACGTTTGGCTGCAAGACGAGCTTTTGAGGCTTGAATCCCTTTTTCGACAATCAATTTTCCTACTTTTGGATTTTCCATGAGGAATTTGTTGAATGCCTCGCTGAAAAGTCGACCGGTAATTCCTGAGACTTCAGAGTTGCCGAGTTTCGTTTTCGTTTGCCCTTCAAACTGAGGGTCTGGGTGTTTCACTGAAATCACGACCGTTAAGCCTTCACGAACATCTTCCCCTGTCAAATTGTCTTCATTTTCTTTGATAATCTTTTGCTTGCGTGCATAATCGTTGACCACACGAGTCAGGCTTGTACGGAAACCATTTTCATGCGTACCACCCTCATGCGTGTTAATGTTATTGGCAAATGATAATACGCTTGTGTCATAGCCTGAAGTGTACTGCATGGCAATCTCAACCGTAATACCGTCAAGTTCACCCTCGCTATAAATTGGTTGTTCAAATAACGGCGTTTTCTTTTTATTTAAATATTCGACATAGGAAACAATCCCGCCCTCGTAGTGAAATTCACGTGTTTTGTCCTTTTCACCACGTTTATCGGTAATTGAAATCTGCAATCCTCGATTTAAAAATGCCAGCTCACGCACACGAGTGGCAAGTTTTTCAAAATCAAATTCGGTTGTTTCAGTAAAAATCTCAGGGTCTGGCACGAAGTGAACAGTCGTTCCATGTGTATCGGTTGTGCCAATTTCCTTTAAGTCGGCTACGACATTCCCTTGACGATATTCTTGGAAATACTTTTTCCCTTCTTTGTGAACTGTTACATCAAGACTTGTGGAAAGTGCGTTTACAACGGAAGAACCTACACCATGTAGTCCACCTGATACTTTATAACCGCCTCCGCCAAATTTTCCACCTGCGTGAAGAACGGTGAATACTGTTTCAACGGCTGGACGTCCTGTTTTTTCTTGAATATCAACAGGAATCCCACGACCGTCATCGACTACGGTAATGGAATCATCTTTTTCGATAATCACATCAATTTTTGTCGCAAAACCAGCCAATGCCTCGTCAATCGAATTGTCAACAATTTCCCAAACTAAGTGATGCAATCCCTCTTTACTCGTTGAACCGATATACATACCGGGACGTTTACGCACCGCCTCAAGCCCCTCTAAAACTTGAATTTGACTGGCATCATATTCCTTGGCTAATTCACGTAATTCTTCTACATTGCGTTCCTCGCTCATTTATTCTAATCTCCTTCATTGCTATATTATTCCTCTAAAAACAGAGTTAGAACATCCCTTAAACCCAATAATTTCAGCTATTTTACGGTTGAATGAAATTGCCCAAAACTCCTACAAATCATTTCATTTTCAAAATGACATATCATTACGATTATACCATTTTTTCGACAAAAAAGGAAATTTACTTGACAAATCACGCACACAGCTTTATTATTACAAGGTATGTCTAAGTACTTAGAAAAAAGCGCAGATGTAGACAGTACACATAATTTTTTATTTGGAGGTGTAAATTTTGAAACGTACTTATCAACCAAACAAACGTAAGCGTCAAAAAGTGCATGGTTTCCGTAAACGTATGTCAACGAAAAACGGTCGTCGCGTACTTGCTGCACGTCGTCGCAAAGGACGCAAGGTCTTGGCTGCTTAATAGGCAAAGAACTTAAACAAAAAACCAATTCCTTACTCGAGGGGAATTGGTTTTTATTTTCCACCTTCAAAATAGCGTTTACACTCTAATTCTAATTTAGCTAACTGCTCTTTTTCTTCGGATAGTTTTAAAATTTCAATCCCACGATTGACCATTTCTTTATCTTCCGTACAAATTCCAAAACGTAGGTATTCTATCAAAAATAAATTAGGAACGTGTTTCCCGTTTTCAATATTCGACAACGTCACACGAGTCGTAAAGTCTCTACAAATTTCCTTTTGTGTCAAACCTTTCTCTTTACGGATTTGTTTGTATATGGGCACCTCTAAAAACTCACGCTTCCCCAAAATTGCTAGTTTTCCGATTTTCTTCGTCAATCTCCTCAACCTTGTCTAGCTACGAGGGGCAGGAGTTTGGTCGCTGTTCGCAATGCTACTTGAAACTTCGTTTCAAGCAAGTAAATAGCATGGCTCACTACGACAAACTCCTGAACACCCCTCTTAGCTTTTTGATGAACCACATAACTTTCGTCGATTTCCTTGAAAATCGAAAAACTAGCTAATTTTGGTTTAACCGGAGTTTTTAGATGTGCCCATATTTTTCCATAGTTCCAATCCATAAGTTTCCCCTTTCTTTATTTGAAATTGTCATAAATGTAAGAAAAGTTTGCGTTTTTCTTCTAAGCGTTTTCTTTTCCTTTTTTTTATGATAACATAAACATACAATAAAAAGAAAGGTAGTGATTTTTTATGAAAAGAAAACAATTATTATTAGTACTTGCATCACTTTTCCTTTTGAGTGCATGCGAAAATAACTCAAAAACAAGTGAGAAAAAAACAAATTCCACTTCTATCTCTACAAGCACAAAAAAGGAACAGGAAGTTTTTGGTGTTTTAACCCATGCACAACTCACGGAACTGAAAACAAACTATTTCAATTCTGGAGAAGTCATCGCTATCTCTTTCGACAACAAACAATATAAAATTACAGGGTATGAACAAAAAGAGAGTAACGAAGAAATTACTTTCGTATTGAATAAATTTGACTTAACATTAGAAAATAAAGAAGTTGCAAGTGTAGCGAAAAAAAAGAAATCTTTGGATTTTCATAAGATTGCAGGGGTTGACCAAATCAAAGGAGAAATTGCTGTAAACAGCAAGACTGATTTTACAAATTGGACATTAGAAGTGGAAAATGACAAGCCTGTTTACCTCCTTGATAATAAGGAAAAGCTAGATGCAGAAACAGCAAAACATCTTTGATTAGAAATCGACTACAAAAAAACACTTTTTGTAAGCACTTAAAAAAGAAACATCCGCTATGTCTATCGTTCCTAGCGGATGTTTCTTTTTCTACTCACAAACCTCAACCGCTCGCACAACTGCTTTTTCTAGCACTTCACAAGCCATAATGCCGATTAGGTCAACGGGTGCGTTTTCTAGCTCTTTTTCGCAAGTTGACAGGCAAAAGAGGGTGTCGCCGTCTAATGTCGTGTGAACGGGTGAAATACTTCTCGCCAAGCCGTCATGTGCCATGCTTGCTACTTTTGTAGCTTGAGATTTGGTAAGTGCAACATTAGTTGCAATCAAGCCGATTGTCGTATTTTGACCTGAAAATTTCGGTTGAGAGAACATTCCTTGCAAAACTTTGGCGGAATTTGCAAAATTTCCCTGCTCGTCTTTGGCACCTGCAATAATTTCTCCGTCTTTTAAAACATCGCCAAACGCATTGACTGCAACAATCGCTGCTACTGTTATGCCACTTTCAGTCGTTTTTGCAAAAGAGGCAATTCCACTATTGCAGGAATTTTGCATTCCTAATATTTTCCCTACTCTCGCTCCGCAACCTGCACCGACATCTCCTTCTGGCAAGTGTGTGTCGCTTGCATTTTCACACGCTTGATAACCCATTTTCTCATCTGGACGAATATGTGCCTCTCCATTTGCCAAATCAAATAAAACTGCCGCTGGCACAATCGGCACCTTGGTTACACCAACATCAAAGCCGATTTCTCTTTCTTCCAGATAGTTCATCACCCCTGTTGCTGAGGCAAGACCAAATGCCGAACCGCCAGAAAGCACGAGGGCATGAACTTTTTCTATCGTATTGATTGGATTGAGCAAATCCGTTTCACGAGTACCCGGTGCTGAACCACGTACGTCTACACCACAAACCGCTCCATTTTCAACTAAAATCACACTGACACCTGTTCTTGCTTGTTTGTTCTCGCAATGACCGACTTTGATGCCTTTAATGTCTAAAATGTTATTCTTCATGCTCTTCCTCCTGTTTGTCTTTCACTGCCCCTTGTTCAATTTCAAAAATTTGTGCCACAACATCTAAATTTTCCAAATGCTTTAATGTCGTAGTCGTAATAAAAGTCTGTGCTTTTCCTTGAATCGCCTCTAGCAAATGAAGTTGTCGCTCGTTGTCTAATTCGCTCATGACATCATCTAAAAGAAGGAGCGGATACTCGCCTGTTTCATCATACATCAAATCAATTTCCGCAAGTTTTACGCTAAGTGCGGTTGTTCTCTGTTGACCTTGCGAGCCGAAACTTGCCACGTCTAGTTCATTGACAAAAAATAACAAATCGTCACGATGAATCCCGACAGATGTGGAAAAATGTTTGACGTCTTTTTTTCGAGCGTTTTTCAATTGTGAAAGATAGTCGCTATCTTCTTTAATTGTCGAATGATATTCAAGGTGCAATTTCTCTTTTTGATTGCTAATGTTGGCGTGAAGAACACTTGCAAATTTTTCTAGCTTTTGCACAAATTCACGTCTGACTTGGAGAATTTTTTCGCCATATTCGGCGAGTTGCTCGTCCAAAATATCTAAGTATAGCTCATCTAGCGTTCGTTTTTCAAAAGCAGTTTGCTTGAGGTATTGATTTCTTTGTTTCAAAAGTCGCTGATATTGCACCAAATCATACAAATAAATCGGGCTGACTTGTGAAATTTCCATGTCTAAAAATTTCCTGCGAACGCTCGGCGTTCCTTTGACAAGCTCCAAATCTTCTGGAGCAAACAAAATCACGTTGAGTTTGCCGATATATTGGGACAATTTTTTCTGCTCGATGTGATTGACCTTGCCTCGTCTTCCTTTCGGTGTGAAACGAATTTCCAGCGGTACTTTTCCTGTTTGTTTCACCACTTCACAAGTCAAACGAGCTTCTTTTTCCTTGAAATAAATCAATTCCTTTTCATTATTGGTGCGGTGCGACTTTGTGAGAGCCAGCACATATAGACTTTCAAGCAAATTCGTCTTTCCTTGTGCATTTTCGCCTAGAAAAATATTGATAGACGGAGAAAAATCAAGCTCTACCTCTTGATAATTGCGGTAGTTTTGTAAATGTAAATGAGAAATCAGCATATCATCTCCCCGGAAAGCGTGGAGCTTTTTTGCGTTTGTTTGGTTTCTTTTTCGCCTTTTGTGCTTGATTTAACTTGCGAACTCGCTCCTCAAGTGCTTTTTTCTCCGCCAAATCCGCCTCACGTTCACGCAATTCTTCACTTGTTGGTTTTCGCATTTCATACACGTCCCCATTTTCAAGACGTACGACATCTGTTGGGTACAATTTTTTCCCACGTCTATTTTCTAACTCTTGATTGAGCCAAACTTTTTGTGTAGCAAGGTAAATTTTCGCCCCGCCACCTGTTTGAATTTCACCGATTTCTTTTAAAAATTGACCTAACGTCAAAAATTCCTTGTATAAAATATACTCCATTTTATTCTCCTTTTTTCACGGTTTCCTTATCGCTCGTATCATATTTTTGAAAATCAATTTTTCTATAATAAGAATACTTAGTGGAAATCGAAAACAGTTCATTTTCATAAAACGCTGAACTTTTCACTTTCAGCTCGTTTCGCTTGCTAGAAGAAATTCCTTTGATTAACGTTAACTCTCCATGCGTTGTCGAAACTTTCAAATCCACATCTCCTGTGAAAAAATAAACACCTTTCGTTTGAAAACCTTTCAAAGAAGGTTCTCTATAAATATCTATCCGATTTTTGTTTTCATCTACAAAATAAAGCTGCAAGCTCCCTTTTTCCACTTTTTTCACATCTAACGCAAAATCTAGTGCCACACCGTTTTGCTCTAACTGATGTGTTTTCTGTTTGAAATAGTAGAAAAGAAATCCCACCATCATTGAAATTAAAATAAAAAGCGGAAGAAGTCCAAAGCGTACAATTTTCTTTTTTCTTTTCATTTGTTCACTGCTTTCTAAAAGTTTCTCTTTTTGTCTAGCTGCGAGGGGCAGGAGTTGGGCGACTGCTCACAACATCCCAACTCCTGAACGCCCGCTACGCTTTTCTCTATAAAAAAAGTCCTTGTCAAAAGTATAACTGCTAATGGTGGAAAATAAAAGCCTTTTATATAAATAATCTTTGATAAACATATAGCACCTATAAAAACTCCGTTTAATACAAAACTAGCAATTTTGGGTAAATGTGAGTTTTTATAGGTGCTCATGTGCTATAATCAAGGAAAGAAGAACTGGAGGGGTCGCTATGCGTATTGGAGTCGTCTGCTCTGTCAATAATGAAATTGAATTTCTATTGGACGAAATGGAGCATTTAACCGAAGAAAAAATCGCTGATTTTCTTTTCTATAAAGGGGAAATTAAGGGCAAGAAAATCGTGCTTGCCTACCTTTACAATCGAGAAAAGAAAAATATACAAGTGCTTGCAGAAATGTTAATTCAAGAGTTTCAAGTGCAACATTTGATTGGCGTTGGTTTTTCTGGTGCTATCGCCTATTCCCTTTCCCCGCTCGCCGTTGTGATTGGCGAGAAATACAAAATAGAAAACAGCGAGGCAACTTTTTCAGCAGATGAAAAACTCGTGCAAATTTTCAAAAAGGTCTATCCGTCAAGTGAAATAGGCTGTATTTATACGAAAGAGCAATTTTTGACAGATATTGAAGAAAAACGAAAAATCTGGGAACTCGGGGCGATTGCTGTGGATATGGAAAGTGCATTTCTTGCTGAAATTGCTTGCAACTATCAAATTCCTTTCATCAGCGTTCGCATTATTACAGATTTTGCAAACGATACAGCGGTGAAAACTTTCCAAAACTATGAAAATTTAGCAGCCGAAAAATCGGTGGATATTTTGATTGAGGGGTTGAAAAGTCGGTATTATTAAATGGTTACCTCTAAAAACTCCGTTTCCGCCAAAACTAGCGATTTTGGAGAAACGTGAGTTTTTACCCCCCTTATAACTGCCTTATCGCATTCTCCACTTGAAACGCAATATGCTCATAATCAAATTCCTTCAGCAATTCTCTGCAATTCTTTTCTTGAAAACTCATTTTCTCCAAATTTTAGATTGAAAAAATGTTGATATGCCTTATACAAAACACATAGCCACATTTGCAGAAATTCTTGACTGACCAATTCTAATTCCTCTAATATTTTCTCAGACAATTCCTTGTCGTCCATTTGAATAAGCAGAAAAAATGGCGACATTCATTGTTCTTCTTTGTTTGATAATGAGCGTGTGGAGCCTCGGAAAGAATGAGGACGTGGAGATTCAAAAATCTTAGTTATAAAAAGTGATAAAACAAAAACCAAAGTTGTAAAAAGTTATAAAAAGTGATAAAATTGAAATCAAAGTAATAAAAAGTTATAAAAAAGAAGGTGCAGCTATGATAAGAAATCCATTCAATCCACAATTCGGAAAAATTCCTCCGTTTTTTATTGGCAGACAAGAGATTGTCGCAAAAATTTCTGACGGACTGAACGATACAAATAGTCCTTATCGTACCACACTCGTTTCTGGTATGCGTGGTAGCGGAAAAACTTCGTTGATTACCGATATAGCAAAAGAAATGAACAACTCAGAGGAGTGGCTTGTGGTCAACGTGCCAATGAATGAAAATCTGCTCGTCAATATCCTTGGTATGCTTTACAAAAAAGCCACGCCTAAAATGAAAAAAATATTTGACCGTTTAAACGGTGTCAGTTTTTCTGCCTTAGGATTTTCTTTTCAGATAAATGAAAAAAGCCAAGAGTTCAGCTATCAAGTCATTTTCACCGAAATGCTTGAAATTTTAAAAGAAAATGGAATTTCTCTATTGATTACCATAGATGAAATTCAAAACTCCGTTCAACTTCGAGAGTTTGCCTCAATGTATCAAGTGTGGATACGTGAAGAATATGACATCGCCATTATCATGACAGGATTGCCACACCAAATTTCCGAGCTACAAAACGAGGAAGTGCTGACATTTTTACTAAGAAGTAAAAGAGTGTTTCTCGAGCCGATTCACCTAATGGATATACACGCCACCTATCAGCGTAGTTTCGCCTCAAAAGGCATTACATTTGAAACGGAGGCGATTGATTTTGCGACAAAATCAACAAAAGGCTATGCGTACGTTTTCCAATTGCTTGGCTATTATTTGTGGGAAAAAGAACTGCACGAAAAAATAACAAAAGAAGATATACTCACCATTCTCCCCGCCGTTCAAGAAGAATTGTTTCGCAACGTCATCTCTAAAGTAATAAGCGAGTTATCCGATATGGATATCCAATTTTTAGAGGCGATGTCAAAAAACGACTTACCTGTGAAACTCCAAACAATCAGTGAAGAACTAGGAAAACCAAACAATTATCTAGCAAATTATCGTGCAAGATTGCTTGACTGTGGCATTATCATCTCACCGAGATATGCTTACTTGGATTTTTCAATCCCTTTTATGAAAGAGTATTTTGAGTTGAGGAAGAGATTGATGTAACAGATTGTAGGTGATTCGTTGAAAAATAGTAAGAAAAAGTATGGTTTAAAGCAACCTCTAAAAAACTCACGCTTAGCCAAAATTGCTAGTTTTCCGGTTTTCTTTGTCAGCCTCCTCAAATTTGTCCAGCTGCGAGGGGCTGAAACTTGGTCGCTGTTCGCAATGCCACCTGAAGCTCTGCTTCAGGCAAGTAAATGGCATGGCTCACTGCGACAAACTCCTTAACGCCCCGCTCGCTTTTCTTGTCCCCGCATGGCTTTCGTTGATTTCCTCAATAATCAACAACCTATTTATTTTTTGCATTAAACGTAATTTTTAGAAGTAGCCAAATGAAAAAAGCATTTCAAACCATTGTCCGTTTGAAATGCTTTTGTTTATTATTTTTCAGAAAGATAGAATAATCTTGATTGAAAATCTCCGTAACGCTTGTGAGATTGTTCGCCTTCTGAGCGATTGATTAAGTTTTCGCCTAATAACACACCTGCTGACATTAAATCTTTTCCTTTTCGTAATGTTTCTTGACCGTCTTCGTTCACAATGTAGGTTTTCTCAGCAGCTAAACCAGTTAAACGCAACCGTTGATAAGCGGGATTGGGTTTCGCTAGAACTTGATACCAGCCAACTAAGGCTTCTTTTTTATCCTTAGAAACAACCAGCCATGCAGTTTCATTGTTGCCAAACGGGCTTTTCAACCGATAAAAATCTCCCTCGTGAATCAAAGTTTGATAGTTTTTGAATGTCTTAATTTGTTTGCGAATCTCTGCACTTTCTGCTTCATCAAAATGCGTAATGTCTAATTCATAACCAAACGTACCAAACATCGCAACGTTTGCTCGCATTTCAAGCGAGGTCAAACGACCGACTTGGTGATTCGGCACTTCCGAAACGTGACTACCAATTGAGGACAGCGGATAAACCATAGACGTGCCATATTGAATTCGCAAACGCTCAACAGCATCTGTGTCATCACTTGCCCATGCTTGAGGAGCGTAGTAGAGTAACGCAGAGTCAAATCTCCCACCTCCGCCAGCACATGACTCGATTAATAAACCGGGATACTTATCCAAAATTTTCTCATACAAAGCATACACCCCCAAAATATAACGGTGGAAAAGCTCTCCTTGATTTTTCCTTCCTAATGTAGCTGAAAAACTTTCAGAAATGTAGCGATTCATATCCCATTTAATGTAACTAATCGGAGCCGTTGAAAGTATTTTATCCATCTGCTCAAAAATATTTTCCACCACTTCTGGACGGCTAAAATCAAGGACAAATTGGTTACGTCCATGCGAAATATGTTTCTTTGGATTTCCAATTCGCCAATCGGGATGTTCGGAAAATAACGGTGTGTCAACTGAGACCATTTCTGGCTCAAACCAGAGACCAAATTGCAAACCTAAATCTACAATTTTCTCCGCTAAACCTGTAATGCCATTGGGTAATTTCCTCAAATCAGGCGTCCAATTTCCAAGAGAACCATCATCTGTATCACGTGTACCAAACCAACCATCATCAAGAACAAATAAATCAATCCCCAAATCTTTCGCCTTACTTGCGATAGTCAGAATTTTTTCTTCGTCAAAATCAAAATACGTTGCTTCCCAATTATTAATCAAAACAGGTCGAGTTTTATGCACCCATTTTTGATTGATTAAATGTTCTTTATAAAAATTGTGGAATGTTTGACTCATGCCATTTAGACCGTTCTCGCTATACACCATCACCGCTTCCGGCGTTGTAAAACTAGCATTTCCTGCTAATTCCCATGAAAATTGGAAAGGATTAATTCCTAGCTGGATACGTGCAATATCGTAAGTATCCAATTGAATCTGTGCTAAGAAATTCCCGCTGTAAATCAAACTAAACCCATAAGCACGTCCTTGATTTTCCGTTGTTTCAGGAGTGGCGAGAGCAAAAAATGGATTGTGCATATGAGAACTCGCTCCACGTGTACTTGTAATTTGTTGCGTTCCAATGATTAGTTTGTCACGAGACAATTGTGCCTCCCTCGCCCACGCACCATGCAAATGCAACCACTCATAATTTTCATTTGGCATATCCAAATTTAAACTCAAAAAACTCTCTAACTGATAAGTTGTTGTGCCATGATTTCGGATAATGTTTTGTCTTGTAATTACTGGGAAATCTTTGTAAATTGCATAGTGTAGCTCGACTTCCATATCAGAGTATCTATCTTTGAGAAAAATCACTAAAATTTCAACATCCTCTGACGACCCAAACGTACTCGGCAAACCTTTCAAACGCATTTTCCCCTGACGAATTTCATAGCGGTCATAGGCAAAATGGCTAATTCTATCCCCATTTGGATAGACAATTTCAAGTGCTGGTTGACGAAAATCAGTCGTGCCATACACAGGCAACTCTTGCTTGATGTCATCTAAATTGGTAATTTGGCTTCCTTCAATTTGATTATTTCCCGGTTTTGACTCACGTTCAATCAAAAAATCATACTGATCATATTCATCAATACTTGCTCCAAAATAGAGCTGTTCCATTATTTCCGTCTCTTCCATTACACGAAAGATATAGCTAATTTGTTCATTTTTCAGGTGAAATTCTAAGTTTTTTTCATTAATATTAATCAAGTGATACCCTCATCTCTCTTTTTATTTTACAACTATTTTAAACACCCTTGCAGTGTTTTCTCCGTCAATGGAAATGACCAATTTTCCTGTTTTAGCTTGCCACGAATAATCATATTGCCAGCCTTTTGGATAGACTAAACTCAAATCAATTTCCTTGCCATGTAATTCATGAAAATCCAGCTCTATTTCGTTGGATTCCGGCGTCTTTTTCCAAAGTGCAACATAAATTTCCTCCGAATTTGCAAGCCCGAAACTATGCCAGTTCTGCTCAAAGTTTGCAAATTGATTCAGCGGAAAAATAGGAAGACTCTCTGGAATCATTGAGCGTATCTCCGTTTTGTAGGTTTCTATCGCTTCTTTCACAAGTTTTTTTCTCTCTGCAGTCAAATTCGCAAGATGACCACTTTGATGAATCCTAAGTAACAGAGCATTCGTCATATTGAATACGACTTCGTTCATATCCCCTTTTTCCAAAGGATAAGACCAGACTGCTGCTTGTTCAGGTGTCATCAAGCTACTAGCATTCGCAGCTATTGCAGCTGTTTTAAGATAATTTTCCTGATCGCTTGTAGACTGCAAGCTATGACGAGATAATAACGCATAATCTTCACGCATTCCTCCGCTGCTACAACTTTCAATAATCAAATGAGGATATTTGATAAATTGGCGGTCTAACCAAGCAAGATAAGCACGATTATGCTCTAGCAAACCATCTCCTAAACTATCTGCTTTCAAATCCGTTCCTGCACCAATATCAATGTTGTAATCCATTTTAATATACCCGACACCATACTCTTCCACTAGCCTTTGAATAATTTCATCAGCAAATGCTTGTACTTCAGGGTTTCTAAAATCCAGCTGATAACGTCCTCGGTCAATTACTGGCTTACCATGCCTGTGGAAAAACCAGTCTTTTGGCGTTTTTTCAACTAAAGGCGACCTAATCCCCATTACTTCAATTTCCAGCCACAAACCCGGAATCATCTTCTTCGAGCGAATATAATCCGTAACTTCTTGAATACCATTTGGAAAGCGTTCAAATGACGGTTGCCATTCTCCAACGCCGTCCCACCAATCACCTGCAGAGTACCACCCTGCGTCAATGCAATAATACTCACATCCCATTTCCGCTGCTACATCAATCAACGGCAACTCTTTTTCAGTTGTAGGGTCACCAAAAAGGCAATTCATATAGTCATTGAAAATGACACCTAGCTTGCGATTGTCTTGATTTTCCCTACGAATCTTACGACGATATTGAGTTAATTCACCTAATACGTTATCCACTTTGCCATGTGAAAAACTAATCGCAACAGGAACACTTAGAAAACGCTCCTGTTGTTTCAACGACTTATACCATTGGTTTTCTTCATCGTTCGGTCCCGAGAGTTGTAAGTACAAGAGATTTTTCAGCCCTGAAATTTCCCAATACCACGAGCCGTTGTTTTCAATTTGCCATGCAAGAAAACCTTTTGTTTCTTGATTTTCCAAAATTGCCATAGGTGCTAATTCTTGCGACGACCAACTCCCCGTATTGCTACCAAAAATCCGCTTGGAACTTGCAATTTCGTCTGCATAAAATCCTAACTCTTGCAACGTATATTTTTTCCACATTCCTTCATTTGACCATGAAGTGTGCGGCAAATGAATCATCATTTTCTCATTTCTCGGCAAATTCCCCTCGGTATCAATATGCGACAAATAAAACGAAGAAACTTGTTCTATCACTACTTCTTCTACCCCGTGATTGATAACTTCTGTCCACGCTCTTATCGTCTTGATTCCGTCGTAAAATTGCCAATGAACGATTACTTCAACTTTCGTTTGCTCATCTACGAGGGAAAATGAAATAACCTTACCAAAGTCATTTCTTTTCTCAACAAATTTTTGAAATTTCAAGCGATGTCCCGGGAGACCTCCTATTTGTCTTGGCCCGTGATGTTTCGCAACATTCTCACCTGCAAATCGAAGTTCCACCAATCTCTGATGTGTTGCGATTTCCTTATCGTCTACTACATTTTCCCCCTCTGGCATATCAGAAAAATGAAGTAGGCGAATATCACGCTCTTTTGTGACTTCTAAAATAATATAAAGTCCATTTTCTTGAAACATTAATTTCTCCATTCACACCATTCCTTACTATAATTTTCCACCCGACGTTGCAATTCCTTGAATAAATTTCTTCTGGAATATGATGAAAATGAGTATCATTGGCCAAATAGCTAAAAGCGAACCTGCCATCAATTGTGGATAATTGGTCGAATATTGCCCTTGAAGATTGGCAAGCCCAGAAGCTAAGGTCATCTTGTCAATTGAATTATTAACAATCAACGGCCACATCAAATCTTTGAAAGCAAAAAGCGAGGTGAAAATCGCAAGTGAAATCAATCCAGAACGTGCTAAAGGTAACATGATTTTAAAGAAAATCGTCCAAACACTCGCACCATCTAAAACAGCTGCCTCCTCTAAATCATCTGGCAAACTGAGGAAAAATTGACGAAGCAAGAAAGTCCCGAAAGCACTAATAATTCCCGGAATAATCAAGGCTGGCACAGTATCCAAAAGCCCTAATTTCTGCACTAGAAGATATTGAGGAACAATGAAAATTTGTGACGGAATCATCATTTGCACCAATACCATAGTGAAAAATAAATTTCTACCCGGGAATTTCAATCTTGCACAGGCATAAGCTGCCATAGCACTGAACAAGACTGAACCAATCACACGACCGATAACCATTAAAGCGGTATTAATGTAAAACTTCATAAACGGCAAAACTTCCGCCACATCGCCAAACGTATTCCATTGCCATTTTTTAGGAAAAATAATCGGCGGAATAGCAGTTGACTCCGTCGGTGTCTTTAACGCCGTTAAAAACATCCAAATAAACGGCACAATCATTGTCAAGCCACCTATAATTAAGACTAGATGCACAATCCAATTTTTATTTTTAAACATATTCTCACTCCTCCTCTTAGTAGTTGACCCATTTTTTCTGCAACTTCATTTGCACACCTGTCAATGCTAAAATAATGAGCAAGAGCAAAACAACAATTGCAGAACCATAGCCTTTATCGTTTAAAATAAAGGAATGTTTATAAAAGAGATAGGCGAGAGATTCCGTATGGAGCATAGCTTCACTACCCGGCTCTATCATCATAAAAATGACGTCAAAAACTTGAAAAGCTCCAATCACAGTTGTCACGACTACGAAAAACAACGTTGGGGTTACAAGTGGTAATGTGATATTAAAAAATTGTTTCACCGGTGTCGCACCATCAATCGTTGCTGCTTCGTAATAGTCTTTCGGAATTTCTTGCAAACCAGCTAATAGCAAAATCATGTTGTAGCCAATCGCACTCCAAATTCCCACTATGACAATTGTCGTAATCACAATATTGGGATTGGTCATCCATGCTACGCCACCCATTCCGAGTTTTCGCAAAATAATATTGATCAGCCCGTATTCTGAGTTAAATAGCCATCGCCACAACATAGCCACTGCTGACGGTGCTGCAACTACTGGCAAGAAATAAATCGTTCGATAAAGGGATAACCCTTTGATTTTTTGATTCATCAAAACTGCCACTAAAAGAGATAACACAATAATTGCTGGAACTGAGAGAACCACATAGACGGTGGTGTTGATAAGAGATTGCCAAACCTCTTTGTCTGAAAATAATTTTTTATAATTCTCCAACCCAACAAATGTAGTGTTGCCAAAACCAGTTGAGCGTTGAAAGCTAAGCATAACCGTTTGAATTGCCGGCCAAATGTTCAGTAAAAACAAGCCAATTGCTGTTGGTGCAATGAATAAATAACCGTAAATCAAATGTTGCTTATCGTATTTTTTCTTTTTAAACATACTTGCCTCCATTTGTATAACCAAAAACAATCCATTCTCTGCCAAACGACTAACTTCAAATGTTTCATTGTTCTTAGTTTTATATCTTATCTTCTTCACAAGGAGAGTTTTCAAACTTACGCTTATCCCAATTCGCTAGTTTTTCATCGCAAAACTAGCGAATTAGGAATAAACTCACCTTAAACTTATTTATTTTCTTTTATAATCTTATCTGTGCCTTCTTGAATTTTCTTCGCTGCTTCAGCAATTGACATTTTTCCTGTAAACGCTTCGTTCAACACTTCACTTTGAAGATTTTCCCATTTGAGTGTTGTAGCATTGAATGGTCTCATCACACCATATTCAAGTTCATCAACAAACACTTGTACTT
Source organism: Pilibacter termitis (assembly GCF_900167335.1). Lineage (GTDB taxonomy): Bacteria > Bacillota > Bacilli > Lactobacillales > Streptococcaceae > Pilibacter > Pilibacter termitis. The sequence continues at coordinate 16,173 of NZ_FUXI01000025.1, read as the reverse complement.
TAAATTCTGGATAAGATTTCACCCAACCTTCTGCTAATCCTTTATATGCTGGGATTGCTGTTCCTGTTTCAGCTTGAATTTCATTTCCTTTTTTAGAGGCTAAGAACGCAACAAATTTTTTCGCTTCTTCTGGATATTTCGTTTTTGAGAATACAGAATAGCCCAAACCGTTTAATTCAGCCGCTCTAATTTTCCCTTTTGGTAAAACTGCACAATCTGCATTTGCTAATGTATATTCATTGTCCTTGAAAACTCCCGGCATCCATGAACCATGGGTAATCATTGCAACTTTTCCTGATTGAAACATCGTTTGAGGGTCATTTTCGGCTAACTGTGCCAAAGTTGGCGATACTTTTTCTTTGTTAATCAAATCACTATAAAATTGCAACGCTTCAATTGTATTCGGATTATCGAAAGTTGACTTGTCTTGAGCTTCATTTAAAACTGTTCCTTCATTTTGGAAAATGAAATTGTTATAGCCGTCTTGCAAATTATTTGGTGCGGCAAAACCATAAATTCCTTTGTCTTTATTCGTCAATTTCTTCGCTACATCAACAAATGTTTCCCATGTCCATGTATCATCAGGATAAGCAACACCTGCTGCATCAAAAATTTCCTTGTTATACCAAAGTGCAACTGTACTTACATCTTTTGGAATCCCATATTGACTATCTTTGTAAGTGAAAAGCCCGGGCGTTCCTTCATAGTAATCATCAAGTTTAACATCACCGTTTTTGATTAAGTCATCCAAATTAAGAAGTACACCATTTGACATATATTTATAAGACTCATTTGAGTGCATTGTAATAATGTCTGCTGCTGTTCCACCCGTTGCAGCGGCTTCTAACTTCGTCCAATATTGATCCCAAGGCGTAATTTCAACCTTTACATGAACATTTGGATTTTCCTTTTCAAAGGCTTCTGCTATTTTTTTCATTCCCGGTGCCTCAAAGTTATCCCAAACCGTCATCTTCAATGTAACGTCCTTGGAGTCGCTTCCATTTTTACTTTCACTTTTAGACCCACACCCTCCTAGTGCCAAAAGCGACGCGGCAACTGCACCTACTGTTAACCATTTTTTGAATTTCATTTTACTACCTCCGATATATTTTTTTGTTAAGGAAACCTTTTCCTTACTTACAAAACAGACACTAATGTTTACTTATTTTTTTGTCAAGCACTTTTTTAAAATTTTTTTCAACAAGTAAAAACCCTTTCATTAAAACGATTTCAATGCTATAATAAAAAGAAATCATTTGAAAAAGAGTACATTTTTCGAGAAATCGAGGTAGAAAACTATGGTAAACATTCGTGACATTGCAGCAAAATCTAACGTTTCTCCGGGAACTGTTTCCCGTGTTTTAAACAATGACCCAACACTATCTATCAATGAAAAAACCCGTGAACGCATTCACCAAACTTGTCGAGAGCTAAATTACGTTCCTAGAAAATACCGTGGACGTAATAAAGGAAATTGCGTTGGCATTATTTCAGCTATTTCACGCAAAATTGAATCAGATGATAGCTATTATCGTCAAATTAGAGAGAAAATAGCTCAAGCATTAAAAGCACAGGAGTATTGTGTAGACTTTATGATTTTTCTCCCCTACTTAGAAGATAATTGGGAGAGAGTGAAACAAGTGGATTGTGTAGTGGTTATTGGCTTTATCAAACACAGTATCCACGAGAAAATTCACCAGCTAAATCCCAATTTGATTATTGTCGATGATTATAATTGCTCAGACAAATTTTCTTCGGTTTCAATGAATTTATATCAGGAAACCATTTCTATGCTTGATTACGCTGCTCAACTTGGGCATCGCAATATCGCTTTTATTTCAGGTATAAATGCACGCTTGGGAATCAAAAACGAACGAGTAATGGACATTTTAGGTGAGCGAGAACGAGCGTATGATGAATGGATGACGGCACATCATTTGGAAAAATATAAACAACTTTTTATCGGTGAAGGGTGGTATGCTCAATCGGGATACGAGGAGGCAAGTAAGTTATTAGCAACTGCAAATCCTCGTCCTACCCTCATTATCTCAGCCTCTGATGTATTGGCACTAGGTATCGTCCGAAAACTTACAGAAGAAAATATTTCACTTCCTGATGAACTTTCAATTTGTAGCTTTGACGATTTAGAAGTTACTAGTTATCTTACACCGTCACTTACTACTTTACGCATTGACATTGACCAAATGGTCCATTGGGTAATAGAGCTTTGCAAGGAAGTCATCAGTGAAAAGAATTTTATGCCTACACGAATCGTATTATCTGGGAAATTAATTTTACGAGAAAGTTTACAAGCTATCGAGGAAGTGGATATTCAAAAAAATTAATTATAAAAAACGATAAAAGAAGATAGATTGCAGCCGATTCATTGAAAAATAGTAAGAAAAAGTATGGTTAAAGGCAACCTCTAAAAAACTCACGCTTAGCCAAAATTGATAGTTTTCCGATTTTCTTTGTCAATTTCCTCGAAAAACAAAAAACTATCTAATTTGGTCTTAATCGGAGTTTTTAGAGATGCCCATATTTCAAAATAAGAAAACCACCTAGAAAACTAAGTGGTTTTTCTCTCTCTACTCCCCCAAAAAATACCCGCTCCCCTTATCCAACTCAAATGTTTTCTCCACCCCGCTCGTTTTGTATATTTTATCATCTTTCGTCACGAAAACAGCCTCTACCCCTTTGTGAGATTCGATATATTTCATGCCTTCACTCAACCCTAGAGCGAAAACGGTCGTAGAAAGCCCGTCGCCGTCAATTGATTTTTCAGAAACGATTGTCACACCTGCTAATTCATTATCAAACGGATACCCTGTTTTTGGATTCATGATGTGATGATAAACTTCTCCATTCACTTTTAAATACCGCTCGTAAATACCGCTCGTCACAAATGAAGCGTTCACCCCCAAAAGCGTGCCTACCTCAGTGTTTCTCGCTTTGTTCGGGTCTTGAATGCCGACCGTCCACGGTATGTCCGCACCGCGATAGGAATGTCCGAGAACAAATACATTGCCTCCCAAGTCTACAATCGCTGTGGTAACCCCATTTTTTTGCAGAAATTCCACTACTTTATCGGTGATAAACCCTTTTGCTATCGCACCTAAATCAAGTTTCATGCCCTCTTTTTTTAGAAAAACAGAGTGTTTTTGCTCGTCCAACTCCACGTCTTGATAATTGACGAGTTGCAGTGCTTGGTCAATTTCTGATTGTGTAGGCTTTTGGGCGTCCTCAAAACCGATATGCCAAAGCTGTGTAATCACACCAATCGTCAAATCGAATTTCCCATTGCTTTCCTCAGAATATTCCTTTGCTTTTTTCACCAAATAAAAAATTTCCTCATTTACAACAACCGCTTTTTTTCCACTTGCCTCGTTGATTTTGTCGATTTCACTTTCATTTTGGTCATCATTACTATCAATTTCGTTCCCCAAACGTTTCATCAACTCAAACGCTGGAGTAAGCAAATCTTCTTTTCCTTTGTCAAAAATCCGCACTTGAACATACGTCCCAAGTAAAAACTCTCGTTTTTTATAAGGTTGCTCAACCAAATTCCGACTATCACTCGACTGACTCGCACAAGAAGTCAATACAAACAAAGAAAGCAATAAAATCATTATTCTATTTTTCATCATTTTCCCTCGATTCTGATACTGATTGTTATTATATCAAAGTTTACGAAGAAAAGGCTAGTTCTTTGTGTTTGAAGTAGATTAGGAGAAACGAGTTTTTTCGTAGAGTCTTTCTTTTGCTATATGTTATCTGTGCGACAGTATTTGTCGTTGTGTAAAAAACTATTCATCTCAAGCACTTCTTCTATTCCCAAATATAGGAAAAGATAAAAGCCCTATATCCTACAAAGAAATAAGGCTTTTATCAATACTCAAAACTACAAAAAACTAATCTTTATAAACAACATGATACATATCATTCCCATTGACAAACATTTCTGCTGATTGTTTATCAAAGAACGGTCCTGCGATTGTGTTGCCGAAATTGTCTACTACATACCAATTTCCCACGGGAATTCCTCCTACTTTTATTATTTTGCTATCTCTGCAATCGCTGACTCAATTTTCGGAACCCACTCCTCTATACATCCTTTCAACACCTCCATGGTTTCATCAATACTTTGATAAAACGTTTCGCTGTTCGTATAATCTATTGGAATCCCTTCATGTAGTACATGGAGATTGCTATTAAGTCCTAACAAATTGACTATTTCTTTCTTATTTCTTTTTCCCTCGATGTCTAGTCGAATCAGATAAGATGTTGGGAGTACATTGCCAGTATTTAATAGTTCAAAATGGATAAATGGCAATCCTTCTTTACTCCATTCTTCTTTGAAAAATTGAATATAAGTAGGGTGTTCTGCAACATTCCATTCTTCTTGTTCATCAACTATTGAAAACATTTTTTCCTTAACCAAAGAACGGATATTCTTCGCATTCTCGTATGATTGATGATTGATTGTCGCAATATCTTTTTGGTGTTTTGCCAGAAAACTTGTCCATTCACTAAATTCAAATTGTTCCATAATGATAATATTCTCCTCTATATGTTTTATGAAATCTAATAAAAAGAACGAACCACGCAAATCAGAAATAAAATCTAATGGTATTTTTTTCATTTCCTCAATCAAATCTTCATAATTCACTTCTATAAATTCACTTGTAGCTTTGGACACATTATAGGAAGGTTTCAAAAATATCTTCACAATATTTTTACCTTTTTCCATTTCTTCTAATTCATTTGAATAATCTTCTAGCTGGTTGTCCTGTTTGCCAGAATCAATCTTATTTTCAATTCCGATAATTGTTGTTTCTGATTTAAGCAAAAAATCAATCCTTCGACCATCACTAAAAATATATTCCCGATTCACTTCAAACTCCTGTCCATCAAATTCATAACCAGCTGAGCAAAGCAATGCCTCTACAACTTTAGAATTGTTCCTTAATAGGAAAGCAAACCAATCTGAAATAAAATTTTCAGCCTTTGGTTTTCCAAACACACGTGCTATTGTTTCCGTTTTCGTTTTAACAACACTTTGAGGAATCATCGACAACGTTTCCTCAGCTCTTTCTAATTCGCTCATTTTTATCATTTTACCCTCCATTTCCAAAAAATGAAAACCCTATCCCACCAAAAAACAGGGTTTTCATCAATCGTTCAAACAACACCGTCTTAAGGGCACCTCTAAAAACTCGCACTTATCCTAAATTGCTAGTTTTCCGTTTTTCTTCGTCAATCTCCTCAACCTATGAACCACATAGCTTTCGTCGATTTCCTCGAAAATCGAAAAACTAGCTAATTTAGTCTTAAGCGGAGTTTTTAGAGGCGCCCCTAATCTTTATAAACCACATGATACATATCATTCCCATTGACAAACATTTCTGCTGATTGTTTATCAAAGAATGGTCCTGCGATTGTGTTGCCAAAATTGTCTACTACATACCAATTTCCCATGAAAAAGTCCTCCTCTCTTTCTTGATATAGCAATTTAGAAAGCCTTTACTATAATTTCACCCCTTTTTTCTTTCTCAAAACATCATAAATTTTTAGCTCTCCAAAATGTTTTTGTTTTGAATAGACTAGCCTTTAATGTTTACAAGGTATTGTAAACAATAGCTTGTAAGTTTAGTGTACTAAACTTGGATTTTGTCAAAATTTATGGGCACCTCTAAAAACTCACGCTTATCCAAAATTGCTAGTTTCCCGACTTTCTTCGTCAGTCTCCTCAACCTATGAACCACATAGCTTTCGTCGATTTCCTCGAAAATCGAAAAACTATCTAATTTTGGCTTAACCGGAGTTTTTAGAGGTGCCCATAAATGTTTTGGGTTTCTCGTTTTCAATTTTTACTTTTGAGGCAATCTTAGTTTACACCACTCATGCGACAGTATGTGTCGCAAATTATTTGCTATAATAAATCTATAAAATATTTTTTCAGGAGGGAAAAAAATGATTGGACAGGAAAGAGCAGTTGCTATTTTTTATCGTCTAATGAACGGCGAAAAACTGAACACTTCTGAATTAGCAGAAGAATATGGTGTAGAAACTCGCACGATTCAGCGGATTTTCAAGATGATAACAGAAATGTTGGAAGATGAACATTCTTCTTTGAAGTTGGAGAAAACACGAGGAAAATATCAAATAATTGGCAAAGGTGGTTTTTCCGCTAAACAAGTGCTAACTGTCTGCAAACTTTTGCTTTCAACAAAAATTCTTCAAAAAAACGAGATGAAATTCATTACTCAATCGTTTATTGACCTTTTACATGAAGATGAGCAAAATTTGATTGACAACATTCTTAAAAATGAACTTCATCATTATTCGCCTAATTATAGCAATAAAGAGGAAATAATGGAGAAAATCTGGGAGTGGAGCGAATATATCGACAACAAACAAGCAGTGACTTTCGAGTACCAAACGCTTAACAGAGAAATCAAGCAACACACAGGGTTGCCGCAAGCTATTTATTTTACAGAGGATTATTGTTATCTCTTTATTCATAGCAAAAACCGTGGATATGACTACACTTATAGGCTAGATAGAATCGTTTCTTGTAAGCCGTCCTCAGAAAAAATTACAATTTCTTACGCTGACCGCTTTGAAGAAGGAAAAATTCGCATTGCAGGAAAACAAGTTATGCGAGAAGATACTATCCGAGTCACATTTGAATACGATAATTGGGAAGAATATGTTTTTGACCATTTGCCTAATGTAAAAAAAACAAACAATAATACTTTTGAAACAAAAGGCTCTCCTTTTTCCATAAAAAGCTGGCTATTCAGCCAAGGAGCAAGAGTAAAAGTGCTATCTGGCACACCAAACTTTGTCAATGAATACAAAGAAGAAATCAAAAAAATGTACGAAAAAAATTGCAAGTAGCCAAAAGCGGTTGAGTCAAAATTGCCAACCGCTTTTTGTGTTATTGTTCCAAATAAGGTTGTATCAAATTCCAAAACTGCGTCCCAAAAATAAGTAAAAGACAAAGAAAAATCACGGAAAAAAATAGGGAAATCACTACCCAAGCAATCCAGCATTTAAAGCCAAAGACGATCAATGTTGAAATGCGAACAGTGGAAAGTTGATTGTCTAGCGTGTAATCCACCTCATCTTTTTCTTGGTGAGTATAAACTGGCAATGCCTCTTTCATCTTGTCGCCCTCCTAATTCATACTAATGCTATTATATGCCCAAAAACGCTCGTTTTCCACCGTGTTTTCACAAAAAAGACACAAAATTTTATCTGTCATTTTCAATTTTTATCCTTCGCAATTCAATAAATCTTTAATTTCCAGATAGTTTATGATAAACTAATAAAGTTACGGGGGTGTATGTATTGAAGAAAGCATTTCGAGTGAAAAGTGAGCGAGATTTTCAGAAAATATTTCATGCGAAAAACTCTTGTGCCAATCGAAATTTCGTCTGCTACTCTTTGGAAAAAGGAGAGCAAAAACACTTTCGGGTGGGGATTTCTGTTGGGAAAAGAGTGAGCAAAAAGGCTGTGGTACGAAATGCAATCAAGCGAAAAATTCGTCAGTCTGTTTTTGAATTGAAAGATGAAATCTCACCAACTATGGATTTCATTCTCATCGCACGACCTAGCACGATTAATTTAAACAAGCATGAAATCAAACAAAACATCATCCATGTGTTAAAATTAGCAAATTTAATCAACGAAAAAACAGAAAGGGAAGAACATGTTTAAAAAACGACTCAAGCAATTATCTGTTTCTTTAGGAGCAATTTTCCTACTACTCACGCTTTCTGGCTGTGGCACTAGCACTATTACCGAAAACAGCAGTGGGGGCTGGGACAAATTTGTTTGGATATTTGGTAGCATTATCAAAGCACTTTCTCTCGGTGAAAATGTAGGCGTGGGGATTATCCTGTTTACAATTGTCATTCGGATTATCTTGTTACCACTTATGCATTTTCAAACAAAGTCTATGCGAAAAACGCAAGAACTTCAGCCTGAAGTAAAAAAACTTCAAGCTCAATTTCCCGGAAAAGACCCTGAAAGTCGCCGTCAGCTAAACGAGGCAACGCAACGATTGTACGCAGAAAACAACGTAAATCCGTATATTGGCTGTCTGCCACTTCTCGTGCAAATGCCTGTACTTATGGCTTTGTACCAAGCGATTTCACGGATTGAGGAGCTACATCAAGGACATTTTCTCTGGTTAAACCTTGCTGAAAAAGATCCGTTTCTTATTTTGCCAATCCTTGCCGCACTCTTCACGCTGGCATCTAGTTGGCTCTCTATGAAAGCTTCTGCCGACCAAAACGGTATGACAAAAACCATGACCTACCTTATGCCTGCAATGATTTTCTTCTTTGCTCTAAGTGTAGCAAGTGGCATTTCTCTTTACTGGACAGTCAGCAACGCATTCCAAGTAATCCAAACGTTAATGCTCAACAATCCTTTTAAAATCCAAAAGGAACGTGAAGAAAAAGAACGTGCCGAAAGAGAAAAAGAAAAAGCAAAACGCAAGGCTTTGAAAAAAGCATTGAAGAAAAAATAAATCTCTAAAAACCTCACAAGAAATTAATCTTGCGAGGTTTTTTCGTTCATTTTTTACAATCCTAACGCTTCTTCAAGTTTCTTTATTTGCTCATCTGTGAACACGTCCATATCTTTATAGATTTTCAGTGCCTCTTCGATTTCCTCTTTTGTAAATGATTTCGACTGTTCTTTTAAAATTCCAAGCACTTCGTTAAAGTCTTCTTCTGAAATTTCAGTTGTCTCTTTTGTTGTTTGAGCAGGAGTGCTTACTTTCGCCGTAGCTTTCTCAAGATCCTCTTGGCTGATAATCTCACTTTTTGCTGGAAGTTTGATTGTTTTTTTCTTATCTGATGCCGTTGTATCAATTGTCAGAGCGATTTTCATTGAAGGAATATCGTCTTCTTTTTTCGTCGCTATTTTTATCTTTGTTGTTCCTTTGTGAGATTTTGTATCATAAGACATTTTCACTTCAAACGATTGAAACGATTTTTCTATTGCTTTTGTGTCAACATCTTTGGCATTTTTTGGAAATTCTTTCGCATAATCTTCCATTACTTTGACCATTTCTTTTTTCCCAAAAGTAAGTGTAATCGTATCATCTTTTTTAGTATATGCTTTTTCGTCTAACGCTTTGAACTCTTTATTCATAAATTCTTGAATTTTTTTCTGTTCTTCTGCATTAAATACGTCTTGCGTCGTTTTCTTATCTGGTTGCAAGTTTTCCATTGCATCTTTTGTGCTGATGAATTTTCCTTTGATTGCATTTAAAGCGTCTTTGTCAAGTTTTGACGTTTCACCTGTAAAGCTAGACATAATTTCAAAGACAGATTCGATATAGTCTGTTGAGATATAAGTGTCTTCCCCTTTTCCAATTGCCGTAATCGGAATTTCTTTGCCTAATGCCTTAATTTTCATTTTTGTTTCCGAGGCATTCGTTTTCTCATCTTTTGCTACATCGCCACTTATCGTAATATCTTTCAGCTGAGCGGCAACCATGCTGACGATACTTGCATTTGTATCATCACTTTCTAGCGATAAATCGGTCAATTTCATTTCAAAAGTCGCACTCGCAGCTTTCGTTTGATCATCGTACTCTTTTTGAAACGCCTCTTTATTTCCTGCTCCGCACCCTGCAAGAAGTAGTGTCCCAAGCAAAGTAATTGACCCTAAAACTAATTTTTTCATGTTTTTTCTCCATTCTTTTGTTGTCTGTAAAGTGCTAAATTAGGCAATCTTCTTTTTTAGTATAACATTTTCTACTCTCTTTTTATACAAGAATCGTAGATTTATAAAAAGATTTCAGAACGCAATAAAACAAAAGTGATAATCGTTTTATTCACAAAAATTGTCAATAAAACGATTATCACTTTATAAAAATTCTTGGTTAAATACACCGATATAGGCAAGCGAACGATAACGTTCAGCGTAGTCGATACCATAACCTACGACAAATTCGTCTGGCACAGTGAAACCGACATAATCTGCCTCGATTGCTATTTTTCTACCTTCTGGCTTGTCTAGGAGACTGACGATTTTTACGCTTTTCGCTCCTCTTTCTAAAAGTAATCCTTTTAGATAATGAAGCGTGTTGCCACTATCGACAATATCTTCAACAATCAAAATATCTCGACCGTCAGCACGTGTGGACAAATCCTTGAGAATACGAACTTCACCACTGCTCTGCGTAGCATTTCCATAGCTTGACACATCCATAAAGTCAAGCTCTACATCAATCAAAAGTTCTTTTAGCAAATCTGTCGTGAACATAACCGAACCCTTTAAAATCCCAACAACTAAAGGATAGCTTTCCTTATAATCTGCTGAAATTTCCTGTGCCAATTCACGCACCTTTGCCTCAATTTCTTCACGTGTAAATAAAATTTCCTTTAAATGTGGGTGCATTGTTCTCCTCTTTTCACAATTATCACTATTGAGTCTTGCAAAACTTTTACAAGCCATATCATAGCAAAAAATAGTGAAAAAAACTAGACGTACGCACAAATTTTAAGGTAGCCTAAAACTATTTCTTCCTCGCTTTTCTTTGTCTAGCTGCGAAGTGCTGAAGTCTGGTGGCTGTTCGCAATGCCGCTCGAAACGAAAGTTTCGATGCTAGTCTTTCAAGAATCTTTGATTCTTAGAAAGACTGTATGCGAAACAAAGTGTAGTAGCAAGTAAACGGCATGGCTCACTGCCACAGACTTCAAAACGCACTTCTACGCTTTTCTTTGTCTAACTACGAGAGGCTGGTCTCTTTGCTTTAAACAAATTCGGTGAGGTATTCCATAGTAAGAAAATCACGGTGGTAACAAGGAGTACATTGAGCAAAAAGCTAATGCCATTCCATGTAAATGAGTAGATGAAGGGATTTTGTTCTGGAACAAAGGTTGCCCAGAAAATCATTCCTGCTAAAAAATGACAAAACCACCTTGCCCCCACACCAAGAATTGCCATGCAGAGAATCGTGCAAAATACATTTTTCCCTTTTTTCTCAAAAATACTTTTTGAAAATAAGCCAAATAATCCTGCCATAGTAAAAGCGATTGGATATTCAAGTATTCCTTGGGTGAGATTGAGTATAAATGCTTTGCCAAAAATAATGAGCAACAGCGACCAAATAAAGCCTGACGTCAAACTTGCCCACACCCCTCGGCGAATCCCTAACACCGCAAGTGGTACTAAACCAAGCGAAATGTCAATCAACGCACTGCCAATTTGAAGGGGTATATAACTTAGTGCAAATGAAAAAGCTGTAAGCATTGCAATTTCAGCTAATTCCCCAACGTTCATTTTCCTTGTTTGCATAAAAAAATCCTCCTGTGGTAGTTTTCCACAAGAGAAGTCATAGTATGAGTAATACTCATAATCCGTAAAAAAACGAATTGACCACATCCCAACGCAAGCATTATCTTGTTCTGGTGTTGAGGGTCTAAGCATACGCTAATCTCAGTCCGAATGAACTCCCCTTGTGAATATTATTTAATTTTCGACCAATCATTTTCGATTCGCCATGTTTGTGTAGCTATATTATACACGAGCATGGCAAGAAAGTCTTGTTTATTTTGCTCAAAATTCTCTATATATTTTATCTTGTCTTCCAGTAGAAAAATTGGGATTTTGTATTCTTCTTCACTTTCGCCTTCTTGATGTAAAGAAAACAGTACACCCTCGGTGAAAAGATTGCTCAACTCCTCCACCAAATCATGCGGAATCGTTTGAACCAGCTGTTTTTTATGGAAAAAATTTCGCTTGCTATTTAGCTGTTGAAAAACCATTTGAGTGATTTTTCGAGCAAATATACGGTAAAATTCGTCTAAATGCCGATAATAAATTTGCCCAATCTCTCGTGCGTTCTCAAAATAGACATATTGATTTTTTAATTTGTAGAAAAACGGTGAATGGAGCGAATGTTTTGTATGCCCCAAATAGAGAAGTTCACTTAGCTCGATTTCACTAATCTCTTTGAGCATTTCCACATTTGCCACATCTATCCAACGCAATTCTTTTTCTTCTTTTGATTTTTCATATTGTGAAAAATAATTCGCCACATTTTCCACACCCTTGACAAAATAAAATCCTGTATGGCGATCGTACTCTGTAAACGGCACGTCTTCTCCTGCTAGGAGCAAGATATTTTGCGGTAATTGTGTCAAACCACGTGAAAAATCCTGCAATGAAATACCGCTCGTTGTCACCAAATGATTGGTCGTATCTAATTGTACATATAAATTCATACCTTCCCCACCTCGTATTCTCCCTGATAGTTCTATTTTACCAGACAATTGTCTACTTTTCGGTAATAACGAGGTTACAAAAGTATTACAATTTTCACATTTTCATTTTTTACGTTATAATAAAATCAAAATCATTGAGCAGAGGGTAATCATTATGGCAAGTAGAAAAAACGAACGAAAAAATAAAAAAAAATCGAAGTGGAAAAATCGTATCATTAATTTTTTCCTTCTGTTATTGTTACTCATTGGGTTGGCACTTATCTTTAACGTTCAAATCCGTTATTTTTTGATGAGCTTAAATGGCGGAAAATATGACACGAAACATTTCACTGTCGAACAAATTCAGAAAAATAAAAAGAAAAAGGCGACCTTTGACTATAAAAAAGTAGAACCTGTATCAACGGAGGCGGTGCTTTTCGCTCAGTTTAACACTGCTGATTTGCCAACCATTGGCGAAATCGTGATTCCTGAACTGGATATTCGTCTGCCGATTTTCAAAGGCGTGAGCAATACCGCACTTCTCTACGGTGCTGGCACATTGAAAGAAGATCAAGAAATGGGCAAGGGCAACTACGCTCTGGCAAGTCACCGTGTGGATGATCCAACGCTCCTTTTCTCACCGCTACAACGTGCGGAAAATGGGCAACTTGTCTACCTTACTGATTTGCAAAAAATTTATGAATACAAAATTTTCTCCGTTGAGCGTGTAACACCTGATCATTCGGAAGTTTTAGATGATGTTCCCGGAAAAAAATTAGTGACACTTGTCACTTGTAACGACCCCGGAGCTGTCATGCGTGTAATTGTGCAAGGAGAATTGACGGATGAAAAAGATGTCGCAAACGCTACTCATGCAATGAGAGAGGCAATGAAAGAACATATCAATCAAGGATATTGGTAGAATGAGGTGAAAAATGGAGCAAACGGTTGAACAAGCACTTGTTCGTGTGCTTGCACTACTTGAAAAAAACGAGAATATTTTAGAATACAAAGAGGCAGAGCAATTAATCAACTTGCACCCTCAATTATCAAAATTAGAGCAACAGCTAAAAAATGCCAATCAAAGTGTCGTACAATTTTCACACTATGGCTTGAAAAATGCAGAAGAACAGAAAAAACAAGAGGCAGAGGCATTAAGTGTTACTTTTGAACAAGCACCACTTGTCGCTTTATACCGTGAGCGATTGAGAGACGCCGATGAATTGCTACAAGAAATTTTTTCAAAAATAGAGGAGAGTGTCAATCAAGATGAAAGAGAAAATTAGCCCGGGAATGCAACAATATTTGGATATTAAGGCGAATTATCCAGATGCTTTTTTACTCTTTCGCATGGGAGATTTTTATGAGCTGTTTTACGACGATGCCCTTAAAGCGGGGCAGATTTTGGAGCTGACCGTTACAAGTCGCAACAAAAATGCAGAAAAACCAATTCCTATGGCAGGAGTGCCTTATCATAGTGCAAAAGGTTATATTGATACTTTGGTGGAAAATGGCTACAAAGTGGCAATTGCTGAGCAAATGGAAGACCCTAAGCAAGCAGTTGGTGTGGTGAGACGTGAAGTTGTTCAAGTCATCACACCCGGAACGCAAGTCGCTCAAACGGAAAATGGAAAAGCAGAAAACAACTATATTACCGCTCTTTTTTCCGATACAAGTGGAAAATTTGGTTTTGCCTATGCCGATTTGGCAACTGGAGAATTAAAAGCAACACACCTAGAGAATGAGGAGGCGGTACTAAACGAGGCAAGTGCTTTGCAGACAAAGGAAATGATACTATCTTGTGCCATTTCTGACGAGTTGAAAGACAATTTGACCACTCGCCTGCAGTTGGTTTTCTCCGAGCAAGAAAAAATTCTTGAGCTAGACGAAATAACTCATTTGACTGAAAATCTCAAAGAACCGTTGATGTTGCAAGCAACAAATGCACTGCTGAGTTATCTTCACGCTACGCAAATGCGAAAACTTTCTCATTTAGAAATCGCACAAGTGTATCAGACAAGGCATTTTCTTTCAATGGATCATTTTTCCAAATATAATTTGGAGCTGACAAGCTCTATTCGTACTGGGAAAAAGCATGGAACGCTTTTCTGGCTTTTGGACGAAACCAAAACAGCTATGGGTAGCCGTTTGCTGAAACAATGGATTACTCGCCCGTTGCTTTCTATGGAAAAAATTTTCAATCGACAAAATGGTGTAGAAAGCCTGCTAAATAGCTTTTTTGAGCGTAGTGAAATTCAAGACTCGCTCAAAGGAGTGTATGATTTAGAGCGACTAAGTGGTCGTGTCGCTTTTGGTCACGTAAACGCAAAAGATTTATTACAACTGAAAAATTCTCTCGAACAAATTCCTCGTTTACAGGCGATTTTGGAGAGCATTAATACGGGAGAATGGAATGATTTACTTGCAGAAATGGATGCCTGTCCTGATTTAGTTGACCTTATCCAGCAAGCAATTGATGAAAATGCTCCTGCTTCGATTACCGAAGGAAATATTATCAAAACTGGCTACAATGCAACACTTGATGAATATCGTGAGGCAATGCAAAATGGTTCGAGGTGGATATTAGAGCTTGAGGAAAAAGAGCGAAATGCGACAGGTATTAAGACCTTGCGGATTGATTACAACCGAAAAGATGGTTATTTTTTCCATGTTACCAACTCTAATTTATCCATGATGAAGGAATTTGATTATTTTTACCGAAAAGCAACGCTGAAAAACTCTGAGCGATACGGAACGGAGGAGCTTGCGAAGTTGGAGCGTGTGATTTTGGAGGCGACAGATAAGAGCGTGGACTTGGAATATCAGCTTTTCCTTGACATACGCAAAATCGTTGAGACGCATATCACTCGTTTGAAACGCACGGCTGCTGCTGTGGCAACACTTGATTCTCTGGCATCTCTTGCGACAGTGGCGGAAAACTATTCTTATAAACGTCCGACACTTGTACCAAACGGTCGAACGCTTGAAATCATTGACGGTCGGCACCCTGTGGTAGAAAGAGTGCTAGGAAACAATGAATATATTCCAAATTCAATTAAAATGAATGAGGCAACCAATCTCCTTTTGATCACAGGGCCAAATATGAGCGGGAAATCTACTTATATGCGACAACTCGCTTTGACGGTGATTATGGCACAAATAGGTTCATTCGTGCCTGCGGAGCGTGCGGTGATTCCACTTTTTGATAAGATTTTCACACGTATCGGAGCAAGTGATGACTTGATTAGTGGGCAGTCTACTTTTATGGTAGAGATGATGGAGGCAAATCAAGCACTTCGTCACGCAACCGCTCAAAGTTTGATTCTCTTTGACGAATTGGGGCGTGGTACCGCAACTTATGACGGCATGGCACTTGCACAGGCAATTATCGAGTACATTCATGACAACATTCATGCGAAAACACTTTTTTCTACACATTATCATGAATTAACAGCACTAAGCGACAGTTTAGGGGAGCTGAAAAATGTTCACGTGGGAGCAGTGGAAAAGGACGGTGTCGTGCATTTTCTGCATAAAATGATGGACGGAGCCGCTGATAAGAGCTATGGTATTCACGTTGCAAAAATCGCAGGTTTACCAGTAGACCTTTTAGAACGTGCGGCGAGCATTCTTTCTCATTTGGAAAATAATGAGCAAAAAGAATTGCCAAATAAACCAACCGAAGAAATCGCTCAACTAAGCCTTTTCCAAGAAATTTCAACGGAAGAAATTGGCGTTGTCGATACAATTAAGAAATTAAACTTACTTGAGATGACCCCGCTTGATGCTTTGAATACTTTGTATGAGTTGCAGAAAATGATATGACAAAAAATCCCTTATACTTCTGGCTCTTTGTCAAATCGTGTGGAAAGCATCTATTTTACAAAGCGTACCTAAGAGAGTTGGACATCTTGTCCAGCTCCTCTTTTGCGTCTACCAG
>NZ_FUXI01000031.1 GCF_900167335.1 Pilibacter termitis | reverse complement strand
CAACAGCACTGGAAACTACGTTTCCAGCAAGTAAATGCTGTGGTTCACTGTTGCAGACTTCAGAACGCACCATTACGCTTTTATTTTTTCTAGCTACATGGTACTGAAGTCTGGCAACTGCTCACAACAGCACTGGAAACTTATGTTTCCAGCAAGTAAATGCTACGCTTCACTGTTGCTGACTTCAAAACGCACCTCGTAGCTTTTCTTATTTCCAAAAATTGTGATTTTATTCTTTTACTGCACCGATCGTGAGACCGCCGATAAAGTATTTTTGGAAGAATGGATAGACAACTAAGATTGGAACCGTTGAAATCACGACAACTGCCATTCTCAAACTATCGCTTGGTAAATTGCTAATGTCTTGCACATTGCCCATTTTCATTGCATTAGCAATCATAAATTCGATATTGTTTTGCATACGAATGAGTAGATATTGAAGTGGGACAATTTTTCCGTCATCAATATACATCATTGCGTTGAACCAATCATTCCAGTAGCCTAGAGTCAAAAATAATGCAACGGTGGTAAGCCCCGGTAGAGAGAGTGGCAAAATAATACGGAAATAAATTTTCCACTCACTTGCTCCGTCAATATAGGCTGACTCAATCAAAGACTCTGGTACGGAGAGTTTATAAAATGTACGCAAAATAATAATCGAAAACGTAGACATACACATTGGCAAAATCAATGCCCAAATTGAATTTCTCAAGCCTAGAACGTTGACCATTACAAGATAGCTTCCGATAATTCCGCCACTAAAGAGCATTGGTACGACGGAAAATAGATTAAAGAATTTTCCATATCGAAAACTTCGTCTGGAAAGCGGATAAGCAAAACTTGACATCAAAAACAATCCTAGCACTGTTCCAATAACGGTAATCAAAATCGACCAACCAAATGATTGCAACAATTCATTGCCCTCAATAAGCGTTTGGTACGCACTTAAACTAAATTCTTTCGGAATAAAGCTAAAACCGTATTTTTTTAGCGAAGTCGTCTCCGTGAGAGATACAGCAATCACTAAAATAAAGGGAACAATGGTCAGTAAAGCAAAAATCCCTAGTATGATTGACAAAATGATATTGGAAGACGGTTTGATTTGCCCGAATGCACTGCTTGTAATTTCTTGTTTTTTCTTTGACATTGCACGCCTCCTATAAAATTCCTGAATCTTTGTCGATTCTCTTCATGATTTTGTTTGTTCCTAGAACAAGGAAAAGTCCGACTACCGACTGGAAGAACGAGGCAGCTGATGTCAAACCATAATCGCCCATTGTTTTTAACCCTCGGTAAATGTAGGTGTCAATCGTTTGCGTTACACCAATTAACGCCCCCATGTTACGTGGCACTTGGTAGAATAGACCGAAATCTGAACGTAAAACGCCCCCCATTGCCATGATAAGTAGAACGATAACAACAGGTCTAAGCATTGGAATCGTAATTTTGGTAATTTGTTGAAGTTTACTTGCTCCGTCTAAAACTGCCGCCTCGTAATAAGATTTATCCATTGCTGTAATTGCTGCTAGATAAATAATCATGTTGTAACCCATTGTTTTCCATAATTGCACGAGCGTTAAAATAAACGGCCAATACTTTGGTTCGACATAAAACTCTATTGGCTTCATGCCAAATGATTTCAAAACGGTGTCGATATAACCATTTGTCGGATCTAAAAACGCAAAGACAATATAACTTACGACAACCATTGAGAGAAAGTAGGGAATAAACAATATGCTTTGGTACAATTTGGATAATTGCTTGTTCAGCATTTCGTTTAAGGCGAGTGCCAAAATCAGTGGAACGATTAAACCTAGCACGATGAAAAGCAAATTATACCCTAGAGTATTTCTCAAAATAAGAGCGGCATCTCCTGTTTTGAACAAGAATTTAAAATTATCCAGTCCTATCCATTCACTTTTCATGAAACTTTCAAAAAAAGACCCACTTACACGAAATCGTTTGAACGCTAGTAAAATCCCAAACATTGGGAGATAACTAAAAATCAAGAACCAAATTGTTCCGGGTAAGGAAAGCAACAATAATTCTTTATTCTTTTTAAAATCTCTCAAAACTTTATTTTTCCGAGGGATTGTTGTACTACTCATTTTCTTCACCTCACGTTCTTGCAGCTATTCATTTAATACAGGATTGTCATAATCATACACACCGATATAAGAAAGCGTTGGGTACCAGCGACTTGATAAAATACGAATTTCTAACTCATCTGTTGTGACTGGTTGTTCTAGTTGACAAATCTTTTTGTAGCCAACGGTATATCCTGTATAAATACGCTCAAACTCTCCGTTTTCATTTTTCATTGCAATTTCAAATTGTTCAATCCGTTGTCCTAGTGGTAAATGTTCACAAAGTTCAATTAGAGTAAATGTTTGTTTTTCCGCCCATTTTGCAGTAATGGTTGCTGTATCGTCATCTTCTTTGGCACACCAATAGCCTTCATTTCTTGTCTTTGTGAAATCAATTACTACCTCATCCTTTTGAGTGGACGTTGTAGAAAGTTTTGCCTCTGCAACTAAATTTTCACGCTGGAATTTCTGAATTTCTTCTCCCATTGCAAGTAAAGTTGCCTCGTCTTCTTTTGCGATAAGTCCTTCTTTATTTGGCGGAATATTTAACAACAGCGTAGCGTTCCCACCTACTGCATGGAAGTAAATATCCATTAGGTTGGCAAGTGAGCGAACTTTTTCGTCTTCTTCTTCGTGATAAAACCACCCCGGACGAATAGAAACGTCAACTTCTGCCGGCCACCAAATCATTTCTTTTTCATCTTTAACCAATTCAAAAGAGCCTAAATCATCATCTGTCGCATCAAAATTTTCTCGGAAATTCGTATCATCTTCAGACTGAGAATGTTCTCTGATTTTGTCTTGATCAAATAAATGTTTGGGTACGACACTCCATTCCTCACGGCGAGTATGCCCTGCCTCATTCCCAATCCAACGAACATCAGGCCCGCTAATTGAAATAGCTGCATTGGGTTGCAATTCTCTGATTAAATCATAATAACTTGACCAATCATATTTTTGTCGTTTCCCATTTGGCCCCTCACCACAAGCTCCGTCAAACCAGACAGAAAATACTTCACCATAATTCGTCAAAAGCTCGGTTAATTGATTGCGAAAATACTGGTTATACTCTGGCGTACCATAACTTTGCTCGTGCATATCCCACGGCGACAAATAAAACCCAAATTTTATCCCTTCTTCTAAACACGCTTGCGAAACCTCTTTGACCACATCACCCTTGCCGTCTTTCCAGTCTGAACTTTTCACTGAGTAATCGGTATATTGACTTGGCCACATACAAAAACCGTCATGATGTTTGCACGTTAGGATAACTCCTTTCATTCCTGCTTTTTTCACCGTTCGTATCCACTGCCGTGCGTCAAAATTTGTCGGGTGGAATACTTTAGGACTTGTTACGCCGTCCCCCCACTCTCTTCCTGTAAAGGTATTCATTCCAAAGTGAAAAAAAGAATAAAATTCCACTTCCTGCCAATCCAATTGCACCTTACTTGGTCGGATGTTTGCTAATTGTTTTTTCCTTTGTTTCCTCTCCATGCTCTGCTCCTTTCGCATTTACTTCGTACACGCTTGAGTTTTAACCTCCGATTTGCTACGTTCAAGCAGAGAATCTCGCAAGTTTCGCCTGCCCAAAGTCTTTTTAGAGGTACCTTGTTTTCTTCCCCTTTGCTATTATTATAGCTAAAAGAAATCGCTATCAAAATTGGCGGATTTATATTTTTTTGTTTTTTTCATAGTCATTTTATTTCTACAAAAAAAGCGTGGACCAAATTGTGCCCACGCCTCTTTAATATATTATTTTTTATTCTGTTTCGCTAATTTCACACCCAAGTCGATAATGTAATCACGTAAATTTTCTTTTACTTCTGGGTGAGTGAGTCCGTATTCGATAGAAGTTTTCATAAATCCAAATTTGTCCCCAACATCATAGCGTTTGCCTTTAAACTCATGAGCGAATACTCTTTGCGTTTTGTTTAATTCTTCAATTGCATCTGTCAACTGAATTTCGCCACCTGCACCCGGTTTTTGCGTGTGTAGGAAATTAAAAATTTCTGGCGTTAATAAATAGCGACCGATAATTGCCAAATCACTTGGAGCATCTTCTACTTTTGGTTTTTCAACGAACGCTTCTACATTGAAAAGACCTTTTTTCGCCTCACCACTTGGTTTGATAATCCCGTATTTATCCGTTTCTTCATGAGGAACTTTCATCACTGCAATGGTAGATGCGTGAGTGTATTCATATTCATTAATCAACTGTTTCGTCAACGGCACTTTGTCTTCCATAATGTCGTCACCAAGCATTACCACAAACGGTTCCCCACCGATAAATGATTCTGCTTGCAATACTGCGTGTCCCAAACCATTTGGATGAGATTGACGAATGAAATGCAAACGAATATCTGTCGTTTCTTCTACCAGTTTCAATAGTTCTGATTTTCCTTTTTGGCGAAGATTTTCTTCTAGTTCAAAGTTTGAGTCAAAGTGGTCTTCGATTGGACGTTTCCCTTTACCTGTGATAATCAAAATATCCTCAATCCCACTTTGAAGTGCCTCTTCAACAATAAATTGAATCGTTGGTTTGTCTACAATTGGTAACATTTCTTTTGCCATTGCTTTTGTTGCAGGTAAGAAACGTGTCCCCAATCCTGCTGCTGGAATAATTGCTTTTCTCACTTTTTTTGTCATAAGTTTTCTCCTCGTTTTTTTGATTGATTGGTGAAGATTCGGCTATTCATGATAGACTTTAAAACGCACTTCTTCACTTTTTTATTCTAGCTACGAAATAGTCTACCATTTCTACAAAAAATAAGCATTACTCTTCACAAAGAAATTTTGTTTTTAACAAAAAATTAATCTTCAAATTCATTTTCAGGTTTTGCTTCACGTAGCATGAGCTGACAAATGGCGTTGCGGATTTCTTTGCCATTATAAATAACATCATAAATCGTTTCCGTAATTGGCATTTCAACGTTCAAATCTCTGGATAATTCATACGCTGCTTTCGTTGTTGAAACTCCTTCGATTACCATTCCCATGTTTCGCTCGATGTCCTCAAGTTTTTCTCCACGACCGAGAGCATCTCCTGCTCTCCAGTTACGTGAGTGAATACTTGTTCCTGTAACAATCAAGTCACCCACACCGCTAAGCCCCATGTACGTCAACGGATTCGCACCCATTGCCACACCAAGACGAGTGATTTCAGCAAGTCCTCGTGTAATGATTGCCGCTTTAGCATTGTCGCCATAACCAAGTCCATGCAATGCTCCTGCTCCAACTGCAATAATATTTTTCAATGCTCCAGCAGTTTCCACACCCACCACATCTTGATTAGTGTAAATCCGGAAGTATTCGTTGGTAAACAGATGTTGCACGTATCTTGCCGACTGCTCATTTTCACAAGCAGCTGAAATCGTTGTAATATCTCGCACCGCAACTTCTTCCGCATGAGAAGGACCTGAGAGCACCACAATATCTTTTCTAACTTGTTGCGGAATTTCTTCTGACAAAATCGTTGAAATTCTCTCGTGCGTACCTTGCTCTAAACCTTTTGAGGCATGAATAATCATCGGCACGCCTTTTGCTATTTCGGCATATTGTTTAGCGACAATTCTCATCACTTTTGTTGGAACAACAAACAATACAGCGTCCACTCCCTCAACAGCTTCGGATAAGTCGTGAAAAGCACGAATGTTTTCATCCAGCACAAGCTCTGGAAGGTAGTGTTTGTTCGTATGTTGTTCGTTAATTTCGTTGATTTGTTCTGGAATATTGCCCCAAATTCGTACTTCATGTCCGTTGTCGTTTAATGCTTGTGCGAGAGCTGTCCCCCATGAACCCGGACCTAAAATTGCTACTTTTTGTTTTTCCAACTGAAAAACCTACTTTCTAATCGTTATAACCGTTTGGATGCTTGCTATGCCAAGTCCAAGCTGTCTGGATAATTTCCTCCATTGTCGTATAACTTGGTTGCCAACCTAATACGTTTTTCGCTTTTTCACTACTAGCAATCAATACATCAGGATCTCCTGCTCGGCGTGGCCCAATTTCTGTCGGAATAGCGTGTCCTGTCACTCTACGAGCCGCCTCTAATATCTCAAGATTGGAGTACCCTTCTGCACTTCCAAGGTTGAAAGCCGTGCTTTCTCCACCATTTTTCAAATATTCCAGTGCTAAAATATGAGCGTCAATCAAATCTTCTACTTGCACATAATCACGAATATTCGTGCCGTCTTTTGTATTGTAATCATCTCCGTAAACAGTCAATTTTTCACGTTGGCCAAGTGCAACAGAGAGAATAATTGGAATTAAATGCGTTTCATGTGTATGTGCCTCACCAATAGAACCGTCAGATTTTGCACCTGCCACGTTGAAATAACGAAGTGCTACATAAGACAAATCACTCGCTTTAGATTGCCATTCCATCATTTTTTCCATCATCAATTTGCTCTCACCATAAGGATTGATTGGCTCCTGTGGTGTCGTTTCAACAATTGGAATTTCTTTTGGCACACCAAAAGTTGCTGCTGTTGAAGAAAATACAATGTGTTTCACGTTAAATTCTTGCATCACTTCAAGTGTAACTTGGGCTCCATAGACGTTATTGTTAAAGTATTTCAATGGAACTTCCATGCTTTCACCGACAAGGGAGGCTGCTGCAAAGTGCATAACACCTTCAAGATTTTTTTCTTCCGTGAAAACTTTACGCATAAACGCTTTATCACGAATATCTCCCTCATAAAAACGAGCAGCTGCGTGCAAAGATTGACGATGTCCTGTTACCAAATTGTCAATTACTGCTACATCATAACCGCCCTCAATTAGCTTATCTACTGCGTGAGAGCCAATATAGCCCGCTCCACCTAAAACCAGTACTGTCATGTCTTATTTCCTCCAGATTTTTCCTATTCTAAAATCCCCATATCATTACTATTTTAACAAAAGAAAAGAAAAAATGAAATGTTTGAGTGTATTTTATTAAGGTTTATGATAAACTTTACAGTAAAGAAAGAATGACTAATTTTTTTGCCGTTAATATAAAAAGAAAAAACGAAGTGGCGGATAAGTAATCTCTTGCACTTCGTAGCTAGAAAAAGGAGCATTAATGTGAAAAAGCTGTTCCAAAACGAAATCGCCTTATACTTAATCTTTGGTGTAGCGACAACACTTGTTTATATATTGGTGCGATTTTTCATGCTAAGCGTAGGGTTTGGTACAACAGGGGCTGTCAATATTGCACAAATTGTTGCGATTTTATTCGCTTTTATTACCAATAAAGTATTTGTTTTCACTAAATCTGATAAATCAAAAAATGTTTTTGTAGAGTTTTTCCAGTTTGTTTTAGGGAGAATGAGTGGCTGGGTGCTTGATTTATTGATTAGTTATCTCTGTATCGAGGCAGGGGCGAATTTCTTCATTTCGCTTTTTCATCTTCACGCACTCAATTACCAAAAAGGGATTTTCTCAGTCAAACCATTTTCAAGTTTTATCGGTTCAGCCGAATTGGTCAATCAATTTTTCTGGACATTAGTGATACAAGTCTTGATTATTTCGCTTAATTATTTAATTAGTAAATTTATCGTCTTTAAACAAGGGAAAACGGAGGAATAAGAGATGAGCAAAATTTTGTCGGTAGTCGTCCCCTGCTACAACGAAGAGGAGGCTATTCCATATTTTTATCAGGCAATGGAGGAAATTCAAACAAAAATTGAGTACACTTTTGAGTACATTTTTGTCAATGACGGTTCAAGCGACAATACACTTGCCGTTTTGCGTGAATTGTATCAAAAAAATCCAGAAAGTGTACGTTTTTTATCTTTTTCACGCAATTTTGGAAAAGAGGCTGGAATTTATGCAGGATTGCAAGAGGCAACAGGGGAACTTGTTACCATAATGGACGTCGACTTGCAAGACCCACCTGAATTGCTAATCGAAATGATTACCTTGATTGAACAAAAAGAATATGACTGTATCGGTTCACGTCGCATTAGTCGTGTTGGCGAGCCGCCTATTCGCAGTTTATTTGCCAAACTTTTCTACAATCTCCAAAACAAAATCAGCGATACACATATGGTTGACGGTGCAAGAGATTATCGGCTAATGACTAGACAAATGACTGATGCCGTATTACAAATGAGCGAATACAATCGTTTTTCAAAAGGATTATTTGAGTGGGTTGGGTTCAAAACGCATTATTTAGAATTTGAAAATGTCGAGCGTCAGCACGGACAAACAAGTTGGAGTTTTTGGAGTTTGTTCAAATACTCAATTGATGGGATTATCAATTTTTCCGCAATGCCTCTTAGAATTGCGACCGTCTTTGGCTCAATTTTTTCGGTTTTGTCCTTTATCGGTATTCTCTTTATTGTCTTTCGTGCGTTGGTCAATGGAATCGACACTCCCGGCTGGGCATCTACTGCTTGTATTATTTTATTTATCGGCGGTATTCAACTGCTCGCCCTCGGAGTGATTGGCGAATATATTGGAAAAATTTTCCTTGAGACAAAAAATCGTCCACTTTACATTATAAAAGAAAAAAATCCAGCTGCTAAATAGTGGCTGGATTTTTAACTGAAACCAAATCAAAGATCTGGATAAGCAAAACCGTCATCATAGAATTTCATGAACATTAAACGATTTAGATAGACAACTGCTTCCTTGTCGCTAATTTGAGTGTACTGCCCAAAATTTTCGTTTTCCATGTCCATATATTCTAAGAGAAAATCACAATCCTCCCATTGCGATGTGGAAACATTGTAAAACATTTCCTCTAAATTTCTCGTATCTTGTCGAACAAGCAGACCTTTTCGTTTGGCATCTTCTAATACATAATAATCAAGCATTTCTCTCACCTCATTCTCTAATTACTCTCAAACTTATTCTAATTTTTTCCTATAAGCATAATACTTTCATTCTTCTCGTCTTCTTACTTCTATTATACCAAAAGGAAACGATTTCATGTAGAGAAAACTAAAAAAAATCGGCGAAGAAATTCTCGCCGATTGCTTTTTTAAAAGAATGAAAACAAATGTTCCCAAGTCGTTGATTTGAATACGTCAAATGAATTGCCGCCGCCAAGCACACCGTAGCCAATCATAGTACCTACAACGAAAAATACTGCCATTAAAATCAACACGAGCAATACTTTTGCAAGGTTGGAGGCGATATAGCTTTTCTTGCGTTTCTTTTCCCCGTCATTTGACTTTGGTCTATTCATTTTTGGGTGTTTCGTATGTTTTTGAGAGCGTTGTGCTCTTGTTACTCTTTGCTCCATTGTAAATCCCTCATCCTAACTTTACCCGACTTGCGAAGGAATTTTTACTCCCTCTTGAATTTCCACACGCTCCACATTTGCTCCAAGTTTTTGAAGTTTTTCGTGAAATTTGTAATATCCCCTATCCAAAAATTGTAAATTGCTCACTCGTGTAATCCCTTCTGAAACTAACCCAGAAAGAACAAGTGCCGCAGCAGCACGTAGATCAGTTGCAATCACTTGTGCTCCTTGCAATTGTCTGCCACCTTGAATCACTGCGACGTTGCCGTCTATCGACACGTCTAAATTCATTCTACGCATTTCTTCAAGATGTTGGAAACGATTTTCAAAGACCGTTTCTGTCATGATAGAATTTCCTTGTGCAAGGGCTTGAATAGCCGTCATTTGTGCCTGCATATCTGTTGGAAAACCGGGGTGTGGCATTGTTTTTACATTGGTAGGACGAATAAATTCTGAACCAATCACACGAATCCCCTCGTCCTCTTCCATAATCATTGCCCCCATTTCTTGCAATTTAGAAATGAGCGGACGATTATGCTCCACAATCCCATCTTTTATCAAGACATTTCCTTGTGTCATTGCAGCTGCTACCATAAATGTGCCTGCCTCAATTCTATCTTGCACGACAGAATGACGTGTACCATGCAGTTTCTCAACACCTTCAATACGAATGGTTTCCGTTCCTGCACCGTGAATTTTTGCCCCCATTTTGTTGAGAACATTTGCCAAATCGACAATTTCAGGTTCACGTGCGACGTTTTCCATAATGGTGACTCCTTTTGCACGTGTGGCTGCCATCATGATATTTTGCGTTGCACCTACACTTGGAAAATCAAGGTAAACTTTCGCTCCGTGCAATTCTTCTGCAATCGCCTCTATATAACCATTTTCTTGGCGAATTTCCGCTCCAAGAGCCTCAAAACCTTTCAAATGTAAATCAATCGGACGTTTCCCAATCGTACATCCTCCCGGCATAGAAACTCGAGCATGACCATTTCTCGCAAGAAGTGGCCCCATTACAACAATACTCGCACGCATTTGGCTCACGTATTCGTACGGTGCCTCAATTTCTAATGGAGAAGTAGCAACCGTTGTAACCGTTCTATTTTCTTCATCGAATGTTAAATCTACATTTAAATGACGAATCACTTCGTTCATCGTAAAAGTATCAGATAAAATTGGGACATTGTGCAAGGTAACACTTCCCTCCTCTGCAAGCAAAGTTGCCGCTAGGATTGGTAAAACAGCATTTTTTGCCCCTTCGATTTCAACTTCGCCAACTAGGCGATTATTGCCACCATATACAAGAATTTCTTCCACGTTGTTCACTCCAAGCTTGTGATGCAAATTTTTCATCTACACATCACATATTTATATCTAGGGTACCTCGAAAACAAGAAAAACTATCTAATTTTGGCTTAACCAGAGTTTTTAGAGGTAACCTATATTCATAAAACTTCGTTTTCATAAAACCACCGCCAATTATACCAGAAAAAATTGAATACGGCTATTAAATTTTGGTTACAGTCCTAAAAGTAAATTTTTTGTTAACAAAAGAAGTTCCTGAAAAAAAGAACTTGCCGTGTAGCCTAGCATAATGGCAAGGAAAAAATAAACAAAACGAATTTGTCCGTTAAATTGGATATTCGGCTTAAATAAATTTTCTAATTTCATACTTTGCAAACTCCAAAACGCGAGATAGATAAAAATAAAGTGCGTAATAATCCGCCCTAGTGCATCTAATCCGTAATAAGTATTTACCATGAATTTCTCCTCAACGCTTGCCTATTCTACTTTTCCACTCAATAATTGAGAAATTTCTTTTTTCGACAATGTACGGTACTCGCCGTGCCTTAGTCCTTTAAGTGTTAAATTCCCAATGCGTTCACGTTTTAATTTTTGAACGGGAAGTCCCACTGCCTCAAACATTTTCTTCACTTGATGATTGCGTCCTTCGTGAATCGTAAGCGACACTATACTCGTGCCTTTTGCCATGTCTACACTGATAATTTCATAACGTGCCTTTGCCGTTTTCCTGCCGTCAATTTTCACGCCGTAAACAAGTGGTTTTAAGTTTTCTTTTGTCGCAATTCCTTTGACTTTCGCCACATATTCCTTTTCAATTTCATGTTTCGGGTGGGTCATTTTGTTTGCAAAATCACCGTCATTCGTCAAAATCAATGCCCCCGTAGTATCCCAGTCCAACCTCCCCACTGGGAAAATACGTGCTTTGACGTGTGAAAAATAATCCAGCACCACTTTGCGACCCTTGTCGTCGCTATTTGCGGTAATCACACCTTTCGGCTTGAAAAAGAGAAAATACACAGGTTCCTCTTTGTAAATTGGCACACCGTCAACTTCAACGCTGTCGTGATTTGACACTTTCACACCTAACTCACGTACCACTTCTCCATTGACACTCACACGCCCTTCAGTGATCAATACCTCAGCTTTTCTACGTGAGGCAATTCCTGCTTGAGCAATGATTTTTTGTAATCGTTCCATTTTGTTCTCCATTATCTAAAAAATAGTTTATCTATCTTCTTCATTCTTTTCTTCTTTTTCTTCGCCTACTTCATCATCAAATAAAATTTCCTTGTCTGCATAGCGGTCAAAGAATAGATCAACAGGCAATGCCGTGTTCATTTCTTGTTCCATTTGTGCAATATCTGGCAAATCTTCCATTGTACGAAGTCCAAACATATCCATAAATACATCCGTTGTACCGTACAAAATCGGTCGTCCCGGTGTTTCCATTCTACCGACTTCCTCAATCAAACGAAAATGCACAAGTTTTTGAATGGAACCACTCGAACCTACCCCACGAAGTTCGTCCACTTGCATACGTGAAATCGGCTGTTTGTAAGCAATAATCGAAAGCACCTCAAGAGCTGCTTGAGAAAGTGTGTTGGCAATTGGACTTGCTGCATATTCCTTTAGAAAGTCCGCAAACTCCTCTTTTGTCGTCAACATGAAACGTTCGCCCACCTCTAAAATCTGCAAAGAAGTTTCTTTATTCTCACGATAACTCTGCTCAAGCAACTTGATTTCTTTTAAAACCGTCTTTTCGCTTACAGACAAAAGACGTGCCATTTCCTTTAATTCTACCCCTTCATCCCCTGTTACAAAAAGCAGGGCTTCAATTTTCAATTTGATGTTCACTCGTTTTCATACTCCGTTCCTAATTGTCCAAATAATAAAATCGGTGCATAATTATGTTCTTGTTCAATGCGAATTTGCTTTTTCTTCATTAATTCTAAAATTGCCATAAACGTGGTCACAATTTCACCTTTGCTCGCATCTTCCTCGAAAAAGTCCTCAAATTTAAATCCAGACTTTTTCCCAGAAAGCAAACGTTGATGAATAGCTGTTACAATCTCGTCCATTCTTTCTTCGATAGATACACTATCCGTTTCAATCAACGTTTCCTTTGGCGTGCGTTTTTTTCGTTTTTCCAACATCTGATGAAACGCAAGGAATAAATCAATCGTATTGTATTGCAATTCAGCAAGGGTATCTTCCTCTTTAAATTCCTCAACATTCATCGGCGGTTTTGTGAAGAAACTCTCACGTTCTTCTTTTTTCTCTTGCAAAAGTTGTGCTGCAAATTTGTATTTCCGGTATTCCAAAAGCTGTTCCACCAATGCCTCACGAGGGTCGATACCGTCAAGTTCTATTTCGCCGTCAAATTCACCCTCATAGGTTTCCGTTGGCAAAAGCATGGTACTTTTTATCGCCATAAGCGTTGAAGCCATGACCAAATACTCGCCTGCCACTTCAAGTTCCAGTGTCGCCATTGCATGAATGGTATCCATATATTGCTTTGTCACCTCAGCAATCGGAATGTTATAAATATCCACCTCAAGTTTTTGAATCAAGTGAAGCAACAAATCCATTGGTCCTTCAAAAACGTCTAATTTTAGCTGAATTGGTTGCATTTTTCTTCTCACTTTCTTGGTTTCTGTTGATTCATGCGATTGAACGGGCTACACACAACCTGGCACAGTGAAAAAAGATAAAATTGAGAACCTGTCCTGCGGACAGAACCATAAATTTTCCTATTTTTCAATGTGCCAGAACGGTTGTGTTCCGCACCTTATTAAACGGGCTACACACAACCTGGCACAGTGAAAAAAGATAAAATTGAGAACCTGTCCTTCGGACAGAACCATAAATTTTCCTATTTTTCAATGTGCCAAAACGGTTGTGTTCCGCACCTCATTGTAGCATATTTTTTAGTGTTGAAAAAGAACAGCCTTTGTCACTCAATGACAATTTTTGCACAAGCCTTGAAACGTTAGACGGTGATCTCTCACCAAAAACTGAAACTCTTTTTCCACTAATTTTTCTACATCTAATAACAAATCTTCCTCGATTTCCTCCACGCTACCGCAATTTTCGCAGACGAGGTGATGATGAAAGTGTTTCGCTCCAGCTTTTCTAAGATCGTAAAGTGCCACACCGTCATCTGTAAAACTGACTCTATCCACAATATGCAAATCCGTCAAAATCTCTAACGTGCGATAAACAGTTGCCAATCCAATCCCTGAATCTTTTTTTCTCACATAAAGAAAAATTTCCTCTGCGGACAAATGGTCTTTTTCTTTTTCCAAAATAACCGACACTACCGCTTGTCTTTGAGTCGTAAGTTTAAAACCAGCCTCGTGTAATTTTTCTTGAATAGCTTTCAAAGTGCTGAAATCTACCATATCTGTTTCCTCAATCTTTTTCTTCTTTTATCAAATAAGTAAAGCCGTCTTGTTGTCGAATTTTTCCTTGTTTCATCAAGTTTCCTAATGCTCGCTTGAATTGAGCTTTAGAAATGCCAAAGACAGACTTGATGACTTCCGGACTTGTTTTGTCTGTATAAGGAATACTTCCGTCATTTGAGCGTTCTAAAAAGGTCAAAATCATCATCGCATCATCACCAATCACCTCGTGCGAACGTGGTTTGAGTGACAAATTCAATACGCCGTCAGGACGAACACCTACAACACGAGCGTTGACAACTTCCCCTAAACGAGGTTCACGAAATCGTTCGCTTGGATGAATAAAGCCTAAATAATAATCCTCCGTTAAAACGTAAGTGCCAACGATTTTCAAGCGGAAAACTGTCGCAACAACATCTTGATTTTGCATTTTTTCTGTCGCTTTTTTTGCCACCGCACGAAAATTACTCTCTGGTGCCAATTCGCCCCAAATTCTATCCTTACTATCTACACTAAGTGCGATATTCAATCGGTCGTTTTCCTTTGGCCAAAGTTCTTTCATTTCTGGCAAATTATCCAAACTTACGACAATTTCCTTATCAGGCAAACCAATGTCCACAAACACACCTAAATCTCGGCGGACACCTGTTACCACACCGAACGCATAATGCCCTACACGACTTTTGGGCAAACTCGTTGTAAAACGCAATTTCCCCTTACTATCAGCGTACGCAAAACCCTCGACACCCTCGCCAAGAGCAAATTCACCCTCTGACTTATTTAGACGATAATTTTTGCCTGCTTTTTGCACGATAAAAAACTGTTCGTTTTCGTCTGTAATAATACCTGTAAACACTGTTCCTAGTTGTTGATTCATTTTATTCTCCAGTCTATCATTCACTGATTCTAATCAGTATCCGAACCAAGCAGCAACTCTTGGCTACACTCTACTCTATTATAGCAGAAAATAGCACATATGTTCTTTGAAGTTTTCATTTTGATTAAGTCTATAAAAAAATACACTTTTCATCTTGTTTAATTTCCGCTTTATGATACTATTATTTTTATAAATGCGTATCCGTTTACAATTCTGGAGGAGAAAAATGAAACGAGAAAATTATTATAAATTGTTATTTGAAAAATATGGTTCAAAAGAAGAAGTCTATGCTGAGTTGATTAATTTGGAGGCGATTTTGAATTTACCGAAAGCAACCGAGTTATTTTTAAGCGACATTCACGGTGCTGACGGTGCATTTGATTACATTTTGCGAACAGGTGCTGGAAATTTAAAAGAAAAAATCGTGGCAACTTTTGCAAGCGTTTGGGATTTTGAAAAAGTCAATGAGTTTACCCTACTCGTTGCCTATCCAGAGCTATTTTTACAAGAAATGACGGAGAAAAAAACGAATACGTGGCAAAAGGAGACCATTTTAGACTTGATTTGTCTCTTGAAATTTTGTGCAAGCAAATACACTCGTTCTAAGGTAAGAAAAAGTTTGCCAAAAGAATTTGCCTATATTATCGAAGAATTGCTCTATATGGAAGGGGCGGCAGAAGAAAAAGAAAACTATTATGAGCAAATTTTGGAGCGGGTCATCACATTGCAACAAGGTGAGATTTTCATTGTCGCTCTTAGTCTTTCTATTCAACGGTTGGTCATTGACCACCTGCATATTGTAGGAGATGTGTACGATCGCGGGAGTGGCGCTCACAAAATTATGAATCGCTTGGAAAAATTTCACTCGGTTGATTTTCAGTGGGGGAATCACGATATTCTCTGGCTTGGGGCAAGAGTGGGGTCGAGTTGCTCTATGATTACACTTTTGCGTATCGCAGCTCGCTATAAATATCTTCTGGATTTGGAGGAGGCATATGGCATTAATCTTAGACCGTTGTACCTTTTCGCCGAAAAAAATTACAAAACAAATCCTCGTTTCACCCCGAAAGCAACGGAGAAAAACGCTCAAGAAATCGAAAATGATGAATTGCTTGAAAAAGTACATCAAGCTCTTGCAATTATCCAATTCAAACTGGAGGGACAAATCATTCAGCGAAGAAAAGAATTTCAAATGGACGATAGACTTTTACTGGAAAAAATTGATTTTGACAGGCAAACTATTACGTTAGAAGATGAAAGTTATTCTATTGAGAGTTTTCCTCGAGCAACCATTGACCCGCAAGACATTTACGCACTTTCTGCTGAGGAGAAATACGTGCTAGACAGTTTGACAACAAGTTTTCAAAATTCAGAACCCTTAAAACGTCACGTTCACTTTTTGCTAGAAAAAGGTGCGATGTATCAAGTGTATAATGGACAATTGCTGTTTCACGGTTGTATTCCTCTGTTGGAAAATGGGGATTTTGCCTCTTTTACGCTTGAGGGACACTCTTATGAGGGAAAAGCATTACTTGATGCGTTTGAGCATTATATCCGTCAAAGTGCGAGAAATATTGACATTCATGATGATTTTGCGACTGATTTGATTTGGTATTGCTGGTGTGGTGAAAAATCTCCACTTTTTGGCAGGAAGAAAATGACTACATTTGAGCGATACTTTATCCCTGACAAATTGACACATAAGGAAATGGAAAATCCTTATTTCAGTTTGCGAGATGAGGAAGAAACGTGCAAAAAAATTCTTGAAGAATTTGGTCTATTTGACCAAAACGCTCGCATTATCAATGGTCATACACCTGTAAAAGTGCGAAAAGGCGAAACACCTACTCGGGCAAACGGAAAACTTTTTATCATTGACGGCGGCATGAGTCGTGCCTATCAAAAAACAACAGGAATCGCAGGATATTCGCTATTAAACAATTCCTACGGTTTCCAAATCGTGACACATCAGCCGTTCAAGAGCATTGAGGAAATTTTCGAGCAGAGAAAAGACCCGACAACTGTAAAAAATATGATTGACGGGAAGTTCAAAAGACGTTTGATAAAAGATACAACGATTGGCAAGGAAATCCAAGAACAAATTGATGATTTACTTGAGCTTTTGGGATATTTGGAGATTGCAGAGGAGTAAAAACTTCACAAAAACACCGCACGAAACGTCATTTCATGCGGTGTTTTTAGAGGTACCCTTAACAAATACAAAATAAACAGGAAGAATGATAAGTAAGTAAAGATAAATCATTCTTGTAATTCTTTCTCTAGCAAACTAACTTGCCATTGTTTCAAAATATAATGATTTTCCTCTGACTGTTCGAAAGATGTAGTGTAAATAATTTTTACAGTATCTCCTACTTTGATATTTTGCTCTTTTACCATTGAACGCTTGGAAGTATCAGTTTCTGGACCCAAGTCAAGAGAAATTGTATCTCCTTGCTTCACTTTTTCATCCCAAAAATCTTCATCTGCCTGTATCAAAATAAAAGAAGAAGTAATCTCCTTAACCGTGGCAACACCCGAAAAAGGTCTCCAATCAGCAATGGTGTCCGTTTCAATTTTTTTTGTAGCATTTATATCTCTTTTCTTATTTAAAAAAAACATCAAACACCCTACCGTTAACAGACAAAATAAAACAATGATTAGATAATTTATTTTTCTTTTCATGATGTAAAAATTCCATTCCAAATTGTTGAAGTTGTATCTAAAAATTTAGTGGTATCGTAAGCAATGTATTTCCAGCCTTTTTCCCAATCGTCAGCAACTAGTAAATAAATTTGAGTCTTTGTTGCATTCCTTGCAGAAAGATATCCCTCAACTGGAACACAGTGCCCTGATCTTTTTCCATTAAAGGTACCTCTAAAAAACTCCGATTAAACCAAAACTAGCGACGTTGGGTAAGCATGAGGTTTTAGAGGTACCCATATGTCTAACATCCTTTTAGAACCTGTTCGCAATCTCATCTTTTTATAAGTAAGCTCAAAAACGCTAATACCACCATTTTCTTTGATGTATTCAAATAGCGTTCTACATTTTGGACTAACCGTCTGAACTTCCCCAACCAAGCAAAGCTTCATTCCACAATCCAACGAATTGGTAGGACTTTAAATGTGTGAAACTCTGTTCGTTTGACAATTTCTATTAGACAACCCAAAAGGGCTTGCAT
Organism: Pilibacter termitis; assembly: GCF_900167335.1. GTDB lineage: Bacteria > Bacillota > Bacilli > Lactobacillales > Streptococcaceae > Pilibacter > Pilibacter termitis. Next base: position 13,712 of record NZ_FUXI01000031.1, on the reverse strand, counting down.
TTTTTCTTGAAATGATTTGCCCATATATCCAGTATCAAACATCACGTTTTGTAACTTCGGAAAAGTGTGAGGAGATTGCTCAAACATTTCTAAAGCTCCTGCCTTATCTGAAATGCTAGCAGTAGTCACGTGAGTGTTATGAGGGAGGCCTTGACTATCAACGGCAATATGCCGTTTGATGCCTGAAATCTTTTTCCCTGCCTCACACCCTTTCCCTTTTGCTGTTTCAGTATTTTTGACGCTTTGTGCCACAATCAAGAAAGCCGTCTCGTTCTCCCTCCCTTGAGCTTTTCTTAAGGAGCGGACAATTTTTTTTAAACAAGTTTCTAAGACGCTTTCACCATTTTCACGCACCTCAGACCACGTTTGAAAATGACGATAGACCGCATTCCACTTTGGAAAATCCTTGGGCAAGGCACGCCACTGATAGCCTGTTGCTTGTAAGCAAAGGACGGCATTGAACAGATCATAACGAACCTGTTTTCTCGGATTGGTTCGCTTACGGGCTTGTTCAAGTAGCGGACGGATTTTTCAAAATCTAATCGAGAAATATCACTGGGGTAGTTCATTCAAAATATCCTTTTTGAATTGATTATAACATATTCTTGAGATTGAGAACAGGTTTTAAGGACTTTACTACACGTGTGACATTATCAAATATCAAAAATGGGAAAATTGTTCCTAATCGGTATTAAACGAAGTTTTTAGAGGTCCCCTATACCAAAAGGAGTGGTCTTATTCCTTTGGGCATAGTCCTGTTTTTTCCTTCCAACTTTTAAATTTACGTTTGATATTATGGCCAAGGGTAATAACCGACATAAAAAATAGAAAAACATCGTTGAACCATCCAAGTATCATAAGAATCTCTTACAGCTTTATCATAAAGTGGAATATGCATTATATACTGATTTTCTACTTGTTCATCTTTTTTTATTTTTGTCGTATAACACAATATAGGGCGTAAAGTATTTATTGCAGCATATAACCTTATTGCTCCTGTTGGAGTAAGGGTTGAGTATGAGAAAAACAAAATGAAGAGAATAAGAAAGAAACGCATGCTTATTTTCTTCCGTATTGAGCATTTCATGTAAAGCTTATCATATAAAATATTTCCTTTTTTCATCATTACATATCCATTTTTATAATGCGAATATCTGACATTTTTCCTATTTGTTCACTTAACTTCTTATTATCATCATCCAATGTGTTTTGTGCCACATACATTTCTGAACTACTTACAGAACGAATCCAAGAAGAATGATGCCAACCAGAAGATTTATCTTTATATTGTATCACATCTCCTTTATTAGCATACTTTAAGGCAGATTTCCAATCACTTTTAGAAAATGTTTTGTTTGGACGTTTCATTTTTCCTGTTAAAAAGGAATACAAATCTGATACGCGAATAAAAGATGTGGTCATTGTATAATAATAACCATTTGGTTTCCCTTGATAGTAACTCTGTTGTCGGACATGATACCATTCTGTCGTTGAAGGTTTCTTATATTCTAATACTCCTCTTGCCCCAAAATCTAATCCGGAATGATGTAATATTTGAGAAACATAATTCGTACAGTTTCCTCCAGCAAAAACACCGGAGAAATCTTGATAAAGTGAATTTCTCTTATAAGCGTATGCTTTAGCATAAGATAATGCTGCATTATAATTTAAATACTTTCGACTTTGTTTAATTTTTGATTTTTTATACTCTTCATTTGTCTTTTCATCTACAATAATATTTTCTAGATTATTTGATTGTATTACTTCAAGAGTTGTTGTCTTGTCAAAAATGTTCATATTAAAATCATCAAGAGTACCATTCACAATAAAATATTCTTCCATTTTAGAAAGATATGCAGTTAGATAAATATAAATATTACTATACTCTTTCTCTTTCAAAAGAGCTTTATCTTCTTCATTCAATATCTGTTTTTGAGCATATTGAACAAACTCTACTGTTCCTATTTGAATCCCTTTCTCTTCTTTAAAAAAATATTGTTCAAGTAGTTTTTTACTCTCGCCTAATGTCTTTGTATTTTTTGTTGTAATATCAAGTTCGTTCTCCGATAACTCATCTTCTGATACTTTTAATTCAGTTACTTCTTTTTCAATCTCTGGCAAAGTTTCATTTGGAAAATAGACATTCTCAACAACTTTCGAAATTTCCTCCTCACTTTCGTCCATCTTTAGTTTTGTACCATACTTACATTTATTCACTTCCTCTGATTGAACAGTTAAAACTGCCGAGGGTACGGTTAATGCAACAATACTTACAACTACCAGTATAGAAGTAATCGTTTTCGCGATAATTGACTTCATAATAAAATTCTCCTTATAACTTTTTAATACCTTATTTGTCGATTCATCACATACAAATTATAATCCCAATTCTCCTTGAGCTTAATACATATGGCAGCTCTAAAAACTCGCACTTATCCTAAATTGCTAGTTTTCCAGTTTTCTTCGTCAATCTCCTCAACCAGGTCTAGCTACGAGGAGCAAAAGTTTGGTCGCTATTCGCAATACCACCTGAAGCTTTGCTTCAACGACATGGTTCGCTGTTACAGACTTCAAATCGCTCCTCTCCACTTTTTTTGTCACCACATAGCTTTCGTCGATTTCCTCGAAAACAAGAAAAACTAGCTAATTTAGTCTTAAACGGAGTTTTTAGAGGTACCCATATCTTATACTTTCCTTATATGTTTAGAACCTGTTTACAATCCCCATTTCCGGTCTATTTTGCCTAACTTTGTACGTTTTTCCCTCGAAACGTACGAAGTTAGATCAAAATATACTCGAAAGAAAGAGCGTAAACAGGTTCTTAGAGATGTCGTTAAACCAAAGCAGTCAACACATTTTCACCGTGAGCAACATCTTTTTTCATGTCTGGCTCAACGATTTCACGAAAATCTGCAGAATTTGTAATAATAACTGGAGTTTCTGTACTATATCCTGCTTTTTCAATTCCGTCTTTATCAAATTCAACTAAAAGCTGACCTTTTTTCACTTTGTCGCCTTGGTTGACAAAAGTTGTGAAATATTTCCCTTCAAGCTGAACAGTATCTAAACCAATATGAATAAGAACTTCTGTTCCGTTTTCTGAAATCAAGCCAATTGCGTGTTTTGTCGGGAATACCGTCATAACCGTTCCGTCAAATGGAGCAACTACTTTTCCTTCTTTTGGATAGATTAACGCACCTTTACCTAACGCACCAGATGAGAATGCCTCGTCTTTTCCGCTAGAAAGTGGAGCAACAATTCCTTGCAAAGGAGAGGATAATGTTTCTTTATTTAATACAGATTTTTTTTCTGCAACTTCTTCTGTGGCTACATCATACTCTTTAGGGCAAAGCAAGATTGTTAAAACAAAACTTACTCCCATTGCAATTAAAACAGACAAACCAAAGTTGATTACAGACTCTAAACTTCCATCAGGTCTGCTGTCTGCACCAGTTGCAATATAATTTGGGATAGAAAAGATACCTAAGCCACCCATTGAATATGAAGTTAAGTTTACAAAACCACCGTAAGCTCCACCAATTGCACCACCAATACATGAGATAACAAATGGTTTCACACGTGGTAAAGTAATCCCATAAATCGCTGGCTCAGTTACACCACAAATCCCTGAAATGATTGATGGTGCTAAAAGTTCACGGTCACCTTTTTTGTAAATTTTTGTATATAACGCAATAACAACGGCAGTTTGTGCAAAACTTACACAACCAATTGTTGCTAAGATATTTGAGTAACCTTGTTGACCGAATTGAATGATTGCCATTGGAATCAATGCCCAGTGAAGACCGAACATAACCAATACTTGCCATAAAGCACCAAGCAATAGACCAAACAAGATAGCAGAGAAATCATAAATCGATGTAAACCCTTTGTTTAAAAGTTCTGTCAAGATACTGATGATTGGTCCAACAGCTAGGAAAGCAATCGGCATAGTAATCAACAACGTAACCATTGGAACAAAGAAAGTCGCAATAAGTTCTGGAATCACTTTTTTTGCCCATTTGTTAATTTTTGATGCTAACCAGATGACGAAGATGATCGGAACTGCTGATGAAGCATAGTCGTTAACGATCAATGGAATTCCTGCAAACGTTGTAAAATAGTCAACTCCTAGAAGTTTCCCTAATGGTTTTGCTCCCTCAACAGCAATTGCTGCTTTTTGAATTGCTGGATAAAGTAATGCTCCTGCTAGAGCGAGTCCAGTAAATTCAGGGAGTTTAAATTTGCGTGATGCTGCGACTGCAATGAAAAATGGTAAGAAATAAAATACTGCATCGCCAATTGCATTCAGTGTGATATACGTACCAGATTTAGATTCGACTAAATGGAAGAATAGTAATAATGCATTAATCCCTTTGACCATACCAGCCGCACAAAGTGGACCTAAGAACGGTTGGAAACATCCCGATACAATGCCAATAAAGGCATCAAACGGTTTTTGTTTTTCTTCAGGTTCATCCGTTGAATCAGAACTTGAAATTCCTGCTACTTCCAAAACATCTGCGTAGACATTTGGCACGTGATTGCCAATCACGACTTGATATTGTCCGCCAGCTTTCATAACAGTTACAACACCGTCCATGTTTTTCAACACATCATCATTTGCTTTGCTTTCATCTTTCAATTTGAAACGCAAACGTGTGATACAATGCGTTAAGCTATTGATGTTTTCTTTTCCACCAACGTTTTCAACAATTTTCTTTGCTAAAGTTTCATATTTACCCATTTCTATAATCCTCCAAATTCTTGTTTTAGCAATATAATTTGAAGGTTTCGCCAACTGAATGTCACGATCCTAGTGTGTCCTTTCAAACACTTGCCTTTCCACAGGTTTTGCCAATGTCCTCCTACTATTTTCTTGCGGGTTGCTCTAAAAACACGCACTTATTCTAAATCGCTAGTTTTTAGCAGTTCCCTTATAAATAGATTTGCTTTCTAGCAAAATCTTATTACCGTAAATTAGTTTTCATTGACTTCCATAATACGTGCAATATGAATCGTTAAATAGATTTTTTCATCTATTGAGATTGCGTATTGGTATTTTCCGTTTAGGAAGTCTGCAATTTTGTCTACACAATGGTAGGCTTGCATATATTTTCGCTTGATGACTTGGTAAAGTTCGTCATCTTCTGTACTTTGCGTGTAAATTTGCCCTTTTAGCACACGCTGAACGAAAAATCTAAGATGTGTGATAAATCGCTCAAAATAAATAGATTGCTCATCAAAACTCATTCCTGTCGAGTATTTCACGACATTTAAAATCTCTTGAATGAGCTTGGTCATCTCAGTTACATCAATGTTTTCTTCGATTTCTCCGTTGACCAAATGCAAAGCGAGAAACCCTGCCTCGTCTTCTGACAAGGTAACGTTTAACGTTTCTTTCGTCATTTGTATCCCGTGTAACCCGACTTCATATTCTTTCGGGAAAAATCGCTTGATGTCCCAGAGTAAGAAGTTTGGAATATTAATCCCTTTTTGATTGCGTTCAATCGCTGTGTATAAATGGTCTGTTAGTGAAATATAGCTGTTTGGTTGCAACTTTTTTCCTAATGTTTCACGTGCATAGTCCATAAATTCATCAGCGAGTTTTAAGATTTCAAATGGCATTTCGCTCACCAATTCTAAAATTCGTTCAGAATTTTTATCATTTGTTAAGCGATAAGTTTTCTCAATCTTTTCTTCGTCAATAGACGCTCCCGCATTCTTTTGAAAGCCTATTCCTCTCCCCATAACAATGCGGTCATTGTCTGAAATGACAACGTTGTTATTCAGTATCTTTTTTATCTTCACTTCGTACCCCTCCAAGTGAGCATTCCTTTTCTATATTAAGTCAAACAAAAAACCTAATAAGCACACCAAAACAAGTGCGTTCATTAGGTTTAGCTTGTCCGAAACAATAACTATCCTTTTTGTATCTCAATGTCGTTATTTTACCTTAACAAGAAAGCGGTGTCAAGTCATTTGTATTATTTTTTGTTTTTTTTGTTCAAAAATTGAGCAATTAGCGGAATTTTTTGTTGTTCTTTTTCATCAAATACACTCATAAAAAAGATCGCCGCAACAAAAATTCCCCCTCCAAGAATCACACCAATTAGCGAGAGGGCAAATGTTGCCATGCGTGAAGTGATTTCTTGAAAAAATAAACGATACACATATAATACGCCCGCCATTATCACAAGTGAAATCATTGTTTTCACGTAGAAAGAGACAGGTAACCAATACGCTCGCTCGTAAAAATAAAAGCAGAGGAAAACAAGCAAAAGCGTAAAAATGGTTGAAAAACTTGCACCAAAAGTGCCAAAATGCTCCGTCATTGGTGCAGTCAACATCATTTTCACTACAAATCCTACAAGAAAAATCACAAGTGGAAAACGGTAGTTTCCTTTACTTTGTGCTAAACTTTGCAAAGCCTGTATCATTACCATTAGGACAATCGCAAGGAGAAAAACACTAAGTGTGCCGTTTAGTTTTTCATCTTGAAACAACGTTTTATTGATAAAAGGCAAGAGTGCAATCAAGCCAACCGTTGCCGCTCCACCTAGCGTGAATGAAAGTTTTAACAGTAAGCGAGCATTTTCTTGAAAAGACTTTTCTTGTTTTTCAAGGAAATTTTTGGTCAATGCAGGTAGAAAACTCGAGGTCAATCCTAAAGCAACAATCAAACCTAGTTGTACTAAAGGTTGCCCTCTGTCAAAAATACCTTTCGTTATCTCTGCATCACTTTCACTCATACCGAAATTTTGAAGTCCTTTTTTTATTGTGAAACTATCTACTAACTGCAATATCACCAGAAAACCAGAGTAGACACTCATCACACCCCCTTCAAAAATCATTCGCCTAAACAAATGATGAGGTGTCTTTTTCCGCCAGATTTCCTTTGAAAACTGAATGGGCAACAATTCACTTTTTCTAAAATAAAGGAAAAGCACTACGCACCCTACAAGTCCGCCAATAATCGAGCCACTCATCGCCAACGTTCCTGTTTGGTAAATTGAAAAATCAAGTGTCGCAAAACCAAACGCTGCAAACCAAATGACTGCCACTCGCAAAAGTTGTTCTAAAACTTGCGAAACACCGGTTGGCGTCATGAAAAGTTTCCCTTGAAACCCTCCACGAAAAATCGAAAGAAACGGGGTGAGAAGAAAACTCATTGCTGACATTTTCACAACAGGAGCAAGACGTATTTGCCCCATGCTTTTTGCGATAAAATTGCTACCAAAAAACAGAAGAAGAAATAACGCAACACTTATCACGCTAAGAATCATGAAACATTTCCCTAGCATGAGAGAAAGCTCGTCGTCATCTTTTGCCTCAACCGTTATTTTGGATAGAAACATTGGCAAACCACCAAGAGCGAGCATCATGGCAATCCCATAAATCGGATAGACTTGCTGATAGACGTAAAACCCAGCGTCCCCCACCAAATTTTGATAGGGAACACGGTAGAGAGCGGCGAGAATTTTTGCAATCAAACTCGTCAAAGTCAAAACGCTCGCACCACGTAAAATATTTTCTGCTTTACTTGTTTTTTGCATTTCTCACCACCATTCCTTACGCTTTGCGTTTCACTTCACGCAATCCTTCAACAAATTGCATGACTTCTTTCACCCAGACGTCCTCTTCCATATCTCGTGGTATTTCAAGTGTAAATGTTATTTTTTCTTTCACTTCACCAAGTGTTGCACGTAGTTTCGTTTTACTGAGTGCCTCGAAAAATTGTTCGCCTGTATAAATTTCTTTTGCTTTTTTACTCATGGTAACAAGCACTTCTGCACCAAGTCTAAGTTTCTTCTTCTGCATTTTTTCAACGAGTGCAAGTTCACCGTCCATTTTCATTCTGCCGATAAAGAGCAAGTTATCTACTTCACGTGGATAATCGCCAAATCTATCAATCAAATCCTCTTGCAATTCTCGCCACTCGTCAATATCTTCAAGCTCACGAATACGTTTATACAACTCAATTTTTTGTCGCTCATCTGCCACGTAGTCTTTTGGCAAATAAGCATCAACACCTAAATCAATTTCGACCGTTGTTTTCTCTACGCTCTCTTGAGTTCCTTGGCGTTTTTTCACCGCCTCTTCAAGCATTTGAGAGTACATTTCAAACCCGACCGCATCAATAAATCCATGTTGCTGAGCTCCTAAGAGATTCCCCGCACCACGAATGGACATATCTCGCATGGCAATTTTAAAGCCACTTCCTAACTCCGTAAAATCACGCATAGCTTGCAGACGTTTTTCGCTGACTTCATTCAACACTTTTTCTGCCTTATACATGAAATACGTGTACGCCACTCGGTTACTCCGCCCAACACGTCCACGTAGTTGGTAAAGAGTCGACAAGCCCATAAAATCAGCATTTTCCACAAACATTGTATTCACATTTGGAATATCTACTCCTGTTTCAATAATCGTTGTCGTTACCAAAACATCATATGCACCTTCGATAAAGTCGTATAGGACATTCTCCAGTTGCACCTCGCTCATTTGTCCGTGAGCGTAGCCAATCGTCGCCTCTGGAATGATACTTTCAAGCTCTGAAACTTTTTGCTCAATCGACTCTACACGATTATATAGGTAGAAAACTTGTCCGCCACGAGCCATTTCTCGCAAAACAGCATCACGAACGGCACCAAGATTTTGCTCCATAACATACGTTTGAACAGGGAAGCGATTGGCTGGAGGGGTTTCAATCACCGACAAATCACGCACACCCATCATTGACATATGAAGTGTTCTAGGAATCGGCGTTGCCGTCAAAGTCAACACGTCCACTTGTGTTTTCAACTGTTTCAATCGTTCTTTATGTTTCACACCAAAGCGTTGTTCCTCATCAATAATCAAAAGCCCTAAATCAGAGAACTCAATATCCTTACTCAACAACCTATGTGTGCCAACGATAATATCAATTTGATTGGTACGCAATTGTTTGAGCGTTTCATTCTGTTCTTTTTTCGTACGGAAACGAGAAAGCAAACCAATGTTGACAGGGAATCCTTCAAAACGTTCGGTCATTGTTTCATAGTGCTGTTGGGCGAGAATCGTTGTCGGTACAAGTAAAGCCACTTGCTTGCCGTCTTGAATTGCTTTAAACGCTGCACGCAAGGCAACTTCTGTTTTCCCAAAACCAACGTCACCAACTAGCAAGCGATCCATTGGTTGTTCACGCTCCATGTCACGCTTGATTTCTTCGGTACTTCTCAACTGGTCTTCGGTTTCCGTATAGACAAAGGAATTTTCAAACTCCATTTGGTACTCAGTGTCTGGGGAGAACGCAAAACCCTTACGGCTCTCACGTTCAGCGTAAAGAGCAATCAAGTCATCTGCAATATCTTCCACTTGCTTGCTAACTTTTGCTTTTGTTTTCGCCCAACGAGTGTCGCTCATTTTATTGAGCGTTGGCGTTTTTCCGTCACTTCCTGTATATTTGGCAATCAAATTCAGCTGAGTGACAGGAATAAAGAGTTTATCGTCATTTTGGTACAAAATCGAGATGTAATCTTGATGCACCCCGCCAATTTCGATTGTTTCCATACCGATATATTGCCCTACACCATGATTGGCATGGACGACATAATCGCCTACTTTCAGCTCATTATAGCTTTTCAAGCGTTCCGCATTTGAGATGTTGTGTCTGCGAGCTTTTCGTTTTTTGTTTTTATTGAAAATTTCCCGCTCCGTTAAAACAACCACTCTTGCACTTTGAAACTCAAACCCTGCCTGTAAAGAGGTAATAACAATTTGTGTTCCACCTTCTTTTATTTCATCAGGCTGACAAATCGAAACAGAGATGTTCCAATCTTGGAAAAGCTCTTCTGTTTTCTTTTGTCGCTCCTCGTTTTCGACTAGCACAACGACTGTTTGTTGCTGTTGTTGCCAGCGTTCTATCTCAGATTTTAAAAGTGGCATTTGTCCGAAAAATTGTTGCATTGTGTGTTGCGTAAAATTATGCACTGCAGAAAAACGCAAATTCCCCATTCCTTTTTGAAAAAGTGAGAAATAGGTTTGTGATTGTTTCGCATTTTTCAGCAAAACTGGAAAATCCGCTCCGAAAACTTGTGAAGAAACTACTTTGCCTTCTTCCAATTTCATCGTTTGCCAAGTTCCCTCGTCTAGCAAAATCTGGCGATTCATTTCCAAAATACGAGCATAATCATCTATAAATATCAAATCGTCCAAGCCAATATAATCAAACAATGTAAATTTTTCTTGATATAAAAAATCCGTATATTGTGCCGAAAATTCGCTCGCTTGCCCACCTCGCCAGCTAGTTAATAGTTTATCAAAATAATGCGTTAGCTCTTTATCGTCCTTGCCAACTTTTTTCGACAATGCCTCCTCTAACATTTCAGCACCACGAAGTAGATTTTCTTGTGAAAACACATACTCCGTTGCAGGTGGAATCACTAAACTTTCCACATTGCCAAGCGAACGCTGAGTATCCGCATCAAACGAACGAATAGAGTCAATTTCCACATCAAAAAGCTCGATACGCACAGGATTGTCAAACGTCAATGGAAAAATATCCACAATACTACCACGGATAGAAAATTCACCAAAAGTTGCAACTTTCTCCTCTCTGCGATACCCCATTCTCACCAGTTGCTCGGGCAATTGCTCAAAATCAACCTCGCTACCAACCGCCCAAGAAAGATGACTTGCCTGCCAAAGTGTTGGATTCGGCAAAAATTTTCTCATTGCAGCAATCGGTGCAACAAAAAAACCGTTTGCCTCCTTGTCCGCCAAAAAATCAAGTGCTGCAATTCGCTCACTCGTAGCCTCTGGAGAAGAAATCGCAAGTTCTGCTGCTAACACTTCATTGACAGGATACGCATACACTTTCTCCTCTCCCCAAATACTCGTCAAATCTTCTGTAATTTGCGTTGCCTGAAACACGCTCGGTGTAATAATCACCACTTTTCTTCGCCATTCATCAAGAGAGGCTGCCATAACAAGATTTTTCCCAGAACCACTCAAACCCGTAATCAACTGTTTACGAGCTGAAAAAAGCTGTTGTTGCCAGCTTTCAACCACTTCATTTTTTTTGATAATTTCTAATAAGTTCATATCTTCTCCTTGTATAATCATTTTTTGATGCTTTTTCTTCATACTTAATAGTTTTTCCCTAGTTTTATTGCTTGTTGTATTGATTCATCGTGTCTAAAAAGTCAGCTCCTGCGACAAAATATTCTACGGCATCTACTGCTTTTTGTAGGGCAATTTCCATTTCAACTCGCTCATTTTCTGCAATTTTCCCTAGTACGTGATTAACAACACTTGTATTTTTTTCCGGTCGACCTATCCCTATTTTTATCCGCTGAAACTCTTTTGTGTTCAAGTGGTCAATGATACTTTTCAGACCATTTTGACCGCCACTTCCCCCTTTTGCACGCAGACGAATCCGCCCTGCTGGAGAATCCAGATCATCATGAAGAATGATTAAATTCTCAAATGGAACATTAAAATAAGTCACAAGCGGAGCCACCGCTTTTCCTGATAAATTCATAAAAGTCGTAGGCTTTACGAGATATATTTTTTCCCCGTTTTCAAAATAATCACCCACAAGTGCTTGAAAATTTCTTTCCTCTTTGAATGTTACATTTTTTCGCCTTGCCAATTCATCAATCGCCATAAATCCAATATTATGACGGGTTTTTTCATACTTACTGCCCGGATTTCCCAAGCCCACAATCATTTTTGTCATCTTTCTTCTATTTCCTCCATGCCTGTTCAAACGCAAAAAATGCGAGCAGGCAAACTACTCGTGTGTTTGTTTCTATATAGATACGCATATTATACCACAATATTTGTTTTTTTATTGATTTTAACTTGCTTGGGGTAGCATTATTTCTCGCTATGAGTAATGTAACTATCTTTTTTATGGAAATTCTAAAAAAACTCCGTTTATGACAAAATTAACTGTTTTTCTTGTTTTCGAGCAAATCGACGAAGAAAATTGCAATTTGGGAGAAGTGTGATTTTTAGAGAAGTTTTAAGTTACTTCTCTCGTTTTTTGTGGTAAAATAAAAACAGGTTCAGCGGTGGACACAATATATTGTGTGTCATTTTCCACCCCCACAAAATGTGGGTTCAGAACCCTTAAACCCCGAGAGGGGACGGAAACATTTCACGATTTTCTCTGGAAGAATTGTTATTAACGTTCAGAACACTTAATCCCCGAGAGGGGACGGAAACCTTGCCAAACATTTCGTACGCTTTTTGATAATTGTGTTCAAAACCCTTAAACCCCGGGAGGGGACGGAAACTTCTTAGATTGTTTATCTATTCTTGTACCATTAGTTCAGAACACTTAATCCCCGAGAGGGGACGGAAACCAATTGTTATGAATGAAACTTGCTTTCATGTTTCCGTTCAGAACCCTTAAACCCCGTGAAGGGATGGAAACTTATACCCTTGAATGATATAATCGTTTACGGCATGTTCAGAATCCTTAATCCCCGTGAGGGGACGGAAACATCGTCTTGTTTGTGATTATCAATTGTTTCATCATGTTCAGAACCCTTAAACCCCGAGAGGGGACAGAAAATGTATATATAAGTTATGCGAAATACAACCCTAAAATTTTTCAAAAAATTATGCCAAGCGGCTTCGCCGCTAGTTGACAAAATAAAAAATATGTGATATAGACATTTTATGGAGGAATAATATGAATAAACCAAAAACTAATGGAGGAAAGGATATGGACACAAAGGTAATTTTCACTTTTTTGAAGGATTTGGAGGCAAATAATTCTTTGGATTGGATGAAAGCTAATAAAAAGGTTTATGAAAATGCAAAGGCTGAATATGAAATCTTAATTCAGGAATTGATAAACGGCATCAGTTCATTTGATAATTCAGTTAAAAATTTAATCCCCAAAGATTTGATATGGAGATTAAACCGTGATACACGGTTTAGTAATGATAAATCTCCATATAATCCTTCATTCAGGGCGCATATTTCAATTGCAGGAAGGAATCCAATACCTGCTGGATATTATTTAAATATAAAACCCGGAAAAATATTTTTGGGTGGTGGTTTATTTGTTCCTCAATTTCCAGAAGCAACAAAACTGGTGCGGGACTTTATTGTAAAAAATGAAAAAGAATTTGAGAAAATAATTGGACAAAAAACATTTGCTGAAAATTTTGAAATTGTAGGCGAAAAATTGAAAAATGTTCCCAAAGGTTATGATAAAGAACATAAATTTGCGGAATATTTAAAACATAAATCATGGGACATTGAATACTATGTTCAAGACAAAGTATTTCTTGACGCAGATAAGTTTATAAAATTATCTATTGAAATGTTTGAATATATGAAACCGTTTAATGATTATTTAAATAGGCTCTATACTAAATCGTGTGGAATAACAAAAATTCCATGCGATTTTTTTGCATAAAAAAAGACATCTCGTTTACAATGTAAGTGCCTAACCCAACAGTAAAGGAGATGTCTTCATGGATAAGTGTACAAGAGAATTACTAGGATTTCAAGATGAAAGTTTGATATTTGAAAAGGACCGTTGGTTTTCTAGAGGGGTAGATAAGAAAAATAGAAAATTCAACAGAATTGATGGGCTATATGCGAAAGTTCCTACGCATTGCGAGAGTTGTGGGGTTCTATTTCAGAGCTCAGCAGATTACTATAAACATGGAACTATCGCAAATAAGCGAGTGATTCAGGTTCCAGAA
>NZ_FUXI01000023.1:43327-52945 GCF_900167335.1 Pilibacter termitis | reverse complement strand
TGGGATGTTAATAGAGTTTATATGTTACAAAAAGGAATTAAAATCTATCTTACTGATTGGAAGTTAATTGGTGGTGTCAAACCTACTTCTAAACTCCCTAATGGAGCTTTGAAAAATATAAAAGAAGGTGCTAAAAATCTTCCAAATAACATCTATGTTCGAGAATGGAGTGACCACCGTGTTTATTATATCCACGATGGCGTTAAACAATACCTAACCTCTTGGAACAAAGTAGGAGGAGTAAAACCTGTTTTGATACTACCTGACACTACTCTAAACGAATTTACAACTGGAAAAGATATTTAGGCAAATTTCTTTAGTCAACTAGAAAAAGTCGAGTTTCTCGGCTTTTTCTAATTATAATGATAACAAAACCCCAAAATAAAAAAACAAGCACAAACCAAAGTCTGCACTTGCCTCATACTAGCTTACAAGGAACTGTTTGGAGTAATTTTGCTCCAAATCGCTCCTCTTCGCCTTTATTTTTCACTCATTATTTGTCCGATAATTTTCTTGTTCGTTTGTGCCATAGTAAAAAACGTTCTTCACTAAAAATTGTAATAAGGAAAAGATTAGAATCATTAGTATGAACAATAAGGCAAGTAGGCGAAACATTCCTTCTCCACTGCCGTAAAGCACTCCATTGAGTAAAACAATCGCACAAAATAGTAATAAAACAATTAAAAAACTATGCAACAGAAAGATACATTTTGCTGTTGACTTCATAATTTCTCGCTCCTTACAAAATACTTGCGTATTTGTTCTTAGACATTTATCAAAAATGAATAAATCTATTAGCCAAAACTATTATAACAGAGTGAAAAAATTATATATGTCATTTGTGTTACAAAACACAGAATATAGTGTTACATTATGCTTTTTTCTCAATATGTTGTGGTTCGAGATAGAGATTGGTGAAACGATTGTATTCACCTTTAAACAATACTTCGACCGTCTTGACGGCACCTGCACGGTTTTTCTTCAAAATGATTTCTGTAATATCTTGGTCAAGTCCGCCCTCTTCTTCTTCCTCTTCGCCATTTTCCTTACGATAATAAGAATCACGGTACAAGAAAGCGACAATATCCGCATCTTGCTCGATAGAACCACTCTCACGCAAATCGGAAAGCTCTGGGCGTTTGTCATCACGACTTTCCACGCCACGAGAAAGCTGAGAAAGTGCAATAACTGGCACTTTTAGCTCCATTGCAAGTTTCTTCAGCTGACGAGAGATTTCAGATACTTGTTGCTGACGACTTTCTTTTGAGCTTGACTCAATCAACTGCATATAGTCAATGACAATCAAGCCGAGGTTGCCACTTTCCTGTGCAAGTTTGCGACATTTCGCACGAATTTCATTGACCTTAATTCCAGCGGTATCGTCTAAGTAAATAGAGGCTTGACTTAACGCTCCTGCTGCGACAATCAATTTTTCCCATTCCTCGTCATTTAACTGACCACTTCTGAGGTTGGTGGAATTTACATTTCCCTCGGCACAGAGCATACGATTGACCAAATCAGGAGCTGCCATTTCCAGTGAGAAAACAGCAACAGTATTGTTTGTCTTTGTGCCAACATTTTGAGCGATATTTAAAGCAAAGGCAGTTTTTCCCATTGCAGGACGAGCTGCCAAAATAATGAGCTGCCCTGCATGAAAACCTGTGGTCACCTTATCCAAATCAATAAATCCCGTAGCAAGACCTGTAACAACATCTGTCGTTGCTGCATTTTTTTCAATGGTTTGCAGACTTTCAGTAATCACATCTCTAATTTTTTTAAAGCCCGCCTTATTTTTCTTTTCGGTTACCTTTAAAATCAAATCTTCGGCTTGAGCAATAATTTCCTCTGCCTCATCATTTCCCTCAAAAGCAAGAGTTGCCGCGTCCGTCGTTGCCTGAATTAATTTTCTAAGCTGAGACTTTTCCATAACACTTTTAGCATAGAAAACCGTGTTCGCCGCTGTTGGCACGCTTTCAACCATTTCATAAAGCACAGGAAGTCCGCCTGCATCATCTTGTTGATTGCTCTTTTCCAACTCCTCTGACAACGTCAAAACATCTATCGGCATCCCTTTTTCATTCAAACGTTCCATTGCAGAAAAAATTACTTGGTGGGCATGATGATAAAAATCCTCTGGCTCAATATATTCACGTGCCTCAATAAAACGGTCTGCCTCAAGCAAGACACTCCCAAGTACCGCACGTTCTGCTTCACGGTCATTTGGTGGCATACGATTGTAAAATTCTGGCATTTTTTCACTCCTCAATTACGTTCTTTTTCTGGCGTTTCATTTTTTCTTTTATTTGTGCAAGTTTTTCTTTTTGACTTTGTTGTCCAGAAAACGCCTGCCCTGTATATTTTTGATTCAATTTCTTTTGTTTTTCATCTAATTGATATTTGCTCATTTTGTTGCACCTTTATTCCCCTTATGAAATATCTCTATTTTACCATAAAATTGCTCATATAAAAACTGTTGATTTTAAGCGGTAAGTAAGTAAAATAGAGACTTACCTGAATTAGATTTCAAATAAGTCTCTTACTTTATTTTTCCACTTTCGCAATTTTCCCTTGCTCAATATACACCATTAAAATGGAAATATCCGCAGGGTTTACTCCGCTGATTCGGCTTGCTTGGGCAATTGTTTCAGGTTGGATTTTTTTGAGTTTTTCTCGTGCCTCGTTGGCAAGAGAGTTGATTTTGTCGTAATCAATGTTACTCGGAATCCGTTTTGCCTCCATGCGTTTGAGTTTGTCTACTTTTTCCAGTGCTTTTTGAATATATCCCTCGTATTTGATTTGGATTTCAATCTGTTCAATCGTCTTAGCATCTAGCTCTTCTGCCGCAGAACCGATGAAGTTGACAACATCTTGATAACGCACTTCTGGTCGTTTCAAAAATTGAGCTCCACTCATTGCGTCTTGCAAAGGTTTATAACCCATTTCTTCAAGTTTTTGATTGGTTTTAGCTACTGGTTTCAATTTTTCGGTATTGAGTCGTTTCATTTCATTTTCAATTTGATATTTCTTGATTTCAAAACGATTCCATTGTTCATCTTTTACCAAACCAATCGCTCGACCCATTTCTGTCAGACGTAAATCGGCATTGTCATGTCGCAAAATCAAGCGGTATTCCGCACGGCTTGTCAGCAAGCGATATGGCTCCATTGTGCCTTTTGTTACCAAATCATCAATCATTACACCAATATAGCCGTCACTACGTTTGAGGATAAATTCTTCTTTTCCTTGTACTTTCAAAGCCGCATTAATGCCCGCTATCAATCCTTGACCTGCTGCTTCCTCGTAACCACTCGTGCCATTGGTTTGTCCAGCAGTAAACAAGCCTTGAATTGCTTTCACTTCAAGCGTTTGACGAAGTTGATGTGGTTTGACAACATCATACTCTATCGCATACCCCGAACGCATCATCTCAGCATTTTCAAGTCCTGCAATCGAGTGCAATAAATCATGTTGCACATCTTCAGGAAGCGAAGTAGAAAGACCTTGAACATAAACTTCTTCTGTTTTCAAACCTTCTGGCTCTAAGAAAAGTTGATGACGTGGTTTATCAGAAAATCGAACAATCTTATCCTCAATCGACGGGCAATATCTTGGTCCTAAACCTTTGACAATCCCTGTAAACATAGGGGCTCTGTCGAGATTTTCACGAATAATCTCATGACTTTCTTCACTCGTATAAGTCAGCCAACAAGATACTTGTTCTTCTAAATAATCGCTATCCTTTGACGAAAAACTGAACAAATTCGCCTCTTTATCTCCTGCTTGCTCCTCTGTTTTTTCGTAAGCAATCGTACTAGCTTTCACACGTGGTGGTGTCCCTGTTTTAAATCGAGCAATCTCAAGCCCTAATTCTTTGAGATGATCCGCAAGGGTAATACTCGCAAGTGAATTGTTCGGTCCCGATGAATATTTTAGCTCTCCAATAATGATTTCACCACGCAATGCTGTTCCAGCGGTAATAATCACTGTCGGAGCATAATATTCTGCACCTGTGCTAGTAAGCACTCCTTTTACCACATTTTCCTCCACCAACAACCGCTCCACAACACCTTGTCTTAAAATCAGATTTTCCTCTTGTTCAAGCGTATGTTTCATTTCCTCATGATAACGGTGTTTATCCGCCTGTGTTCGCAAAGCACGAACGGCAGGCCCTTTTCCTGTGTTGAGCATTCGCATTTGTATATAGGTTTTGTCAATATTTCGCCCCATTTCCCCGCCAAGTGCATCAATTTCACGCACAACGACTCCCTTTGCTGGACCGCCAACACTCGGATTACAAGGCATAAATGCCACCATATCTAAATTAATTGTCAAAACCAACACACGACACCCCATACGAGCCGCCGCAAGAGCCGCCTCACAACCTGCGTGCCCTGCACCCACAATGATTACGTCGTAGTTTTCTGTGTATTTTTTTTTCATGCTAATCCTTTCTGTAAACAATGAAAAAGCAATGAAGTCAAAAGAACTTACGCAAAATAAGCGAGAGTTCTCTTAGCACTTTCACTGCTTGAGAATTTTTATTTTCTATACATTTTTACCATATTTTTCTTGGAAATGCAACTAAATTTTCCTAATCTCTAATCGCCAAAAATACACTTCCTAAATTCCGATCATCTTTGTCATAAGACTGATGTTGCCAAATATAATCTACGCTCCACATACCAGAATTGCGGTTATCATATGGATCGTAAATTTGCGTTTTGCCGTTCGTATAGCCGTAAAGCAATACGCCATGTGTATAACCTTGCTCAACAAATGGTGGAGCAAGAAGTGCTAAAACAGGACGTCCCATTTTGAGTTGATCAACTAATTGATTTTTATTCCATGCAAGCTCAGATTTTAGTCCTTTTAGTTGAATCCCTTTCATCGCAGCATCTCCCGCACAACCGAAAATGCTATTATTGTAACTTGTATGGCGATTGAGGAATAGTGCCATCATATAGGGATCTGTCTTAATCCCAAACGCACTAAATGCCATTGACAATGAAGTTGGAACACAACCTGATGAGCCGACCGTTGAAAGTCCAACACGGTTATTTCGCCAACGACTATCCAATTGTGAGAAATAAACTTTTGGCTTATAGTTCAACTGTTTGAGACTGAAATTCCCAGAACCTACATAAACTTTTTTCAAGCGACCGACAGAAATGTACATATGAGTCGTATAGTTCCCTGTCGAACGATGTGATCGACCATTGACGATGACATTATTTCCTTTGTACCAAACCAAATCATCTTGACCGTTAACATTTGACCATGTCGGGAGCTGAATGTCATAAGCTCCGCTTGGCAAATTGGTTACTGAAAGTTTGACATTCCCTGTTCCTAAATAAGTTGTTTGAAGTTTTGCAGTTGGTAGTTGAGGCTTTTTCAGACTTTCACCATTCACTTTTTCCTCTGGCACATAGAAAGCAATCCCTTCATTTTTCCAGCCCGCTTTAATCAATCCTTTGATCTCTGCCCACTCTGCCCAATGATGTGTGTTGTTTTTCACATCATACGCTCGGTAAATCGGCTTTCCTTTTTTAACTGCACGAAAGGCTATGCCTTCGTATTTCCAGCCAGATTTGACTAGAGAATTTTTTTCTTTTTCATTTGCAGTGTACATATGTTCCATTGTTGTCAAATTGAGCAAACGATAAACTGCTACTTCGCCTGTACTTTGACTTGCCCAACGTACCCCTTCATTTTCAAAAGATAAAAAATAATAAACATTTGAGCGTTCGTCATTGTTTTGCGTAAAAAAATGATGTTTGGTTTTTGGGTCATACATACGATAAACTGGAGTTAGAAATCCGTCTATAAAAGATTTCCCACCTGTTTGTACCGTACCTTTTTTGACAATTTTAATTTCGATTGCTTCTGCTCTTAATGAGCAACCACCTGTGCCAGCAGGCTCGTTATTTTTCGTCCAAGCAAGCCAACCAAAATTTTGCGAATGTACTCGGTACACTACATCATAATATTTTCCTAATTCACCTGTTAAATTCACTTGCAAAGCCTCTATTCGTAGTGAATTTCCTGTTGTCCCTGATTGCTGACCGTTTTTACTATACGGCAACCACCCCTTATTTTGCACGTGTGTCGTATATTCAATATCTCCAGTCAAATTTGTTTCCAATAAACGAATTCTTAATGCCTCCATACGTTTTGATTGACCAAATGTACCCGCAACTTCGCCGTCATAAACAGGAGCTTGCCAACCAATATTTTGCACATGAGCCTCATATTGAATTTTTGGGATAGTCTTTAGATCAATAAAACTACGTTTTCCAATCTTTAGCTTACCTTTTGTCAACAGCTTGATTTCAATTGCCTCAACACGATGAGAAAAGCCCAAACTACCCGAAATTTCTCCGTTTCCAGTCCAATCTAACCAACCAAAATTTTGTACATGAACACGATAAGCAATATCATATTTTTCAGCCAGTTCACCTGTTAAACGCATTTTCACTGCCTCAATTTGCAAATTGGAATTCGGTGTGCCTGAGTTTTCTTTTTGCTGAACAAACGGCAACCAGCCTTTCTCTTGCACATAACTAGCGTACTCTAGTGTCCCAGTTAAATCTGTACTCTCAATTTCTGCATTAATTGCCTCAATTCTCTTTGACTGCCCATTTGTACCCGCCAACTCACCATTTTTTACTGGAGTCGTCCAGCCAGACTTTTCTACAAATGTTTTATAAAAAATCTGTGGCATTGTTATATTTGATTTCTCTGTTTTTGCTGGTGCTTGAGTGGTAGTTGTTGTATCTGTTGCTTTGCTTGTTGTACTTGTTGTTTCTGACGTAGTAGTACTCGTCTCCTCCACACTTTCGCTTGTTGAAAAAGTGGTAGGATCCGTTGTAGTTGTTGAACCTGTACTTGTACTGCTTGTTGTAGTTGTCACACTACTGTTTACCGCACTACTTCTAGTATTTCCGAGTGCTGATGTATAAAGCGGTGTTGACAACAAAATAATACTCAATAATAAACTTAGTTGGATTCTCTTCATAGTTTTTCCCCTTGTCTAGCTACAAAATGTTGAATTTTAACCATTGTTCGCAATGCCACTTGTAACTTTATTTCAAAAAAATAAATAACATGGCTCACTAGGACAAAATTCAAAACGCACTTTTTTCGCTTTTTCCCTTATTTTATGCTAATTTTTGTAAAATCACTATTGTCAGTCTTTGCTTTGCACCCCCACAATTAGACCTTTCTCCAACGAAAAATGCACCTTATTCCCCAAAAATTCATTACTTGGATAGGCAAAAAGTTGTGTAATGTTCGTGCTTGGAAGTGTGTATTTTGCATCCAAGATAGTGAATTTTTCCACAGGTGTTAAATTCGCAAATCCAAGATATTTCATTTCCACATTTTTAAACCATCTATGCGTTCCTTTGCCGAAGAATTTTACTACGTTTTTTTCATTGTGAAATTCAATTTTTTCAGCAATGCTTGCAAATCTTTCTTCTAGCGGTAAAAATAAATTGCTCAAAAAATGGTCAATTCTGCCACCTGTTGCACCAAAAATACGAAAACTGCTTGCCTCTGGAAATTTTTTCATCGCCAAAAGAAGAGCAACTTGTGTATCCGTATCATCTTTTTCCGCTGGCAATACGTGAATTTCTTTGGCAACAAGTTTGAGCATTTCCATTTGTTCATTTGAAATAGAGTCAAAATCTCCTACTGCCAAATCAATCGGATACCCTAATTCCAAAAGAGTCATATTTCCCGCATCTACACCGATAAACTGAGCGTTTCGCCATTCATCATAAGCTCCTAATAGCTCAGCGATATTTTCTTTTTCCCCACCTGATACGATAAGAACTGTTTCCTTTGCCATTAGCGAAGTCCCTCACGCAATGCGTTTATCCTCTCTTGTGGACTTTTCGCATTGTAAATATAACTTCCAGCAACAAAGACATTTGCTCCTGCTTTTTTACAGGCTGAAATTGTCTTGTCATCCACTCCACCGTCAACTTCAATATCAAAAGAATAGCCTTTCTCCTCACGAATTTTCGCTACTTCCGTCACTTTTTCGAGACACTCTGACAAGAAAGTTTGCCCGCCAAATCCCGGATTAACCGTCATAATCAAGACTTGATCGGTCAAGTGTAAAACGTGTTGAATACTAGATACTGGTGTTGCAGGATTGATTACTACTCCTGCTTTCATGCCTGCATTGCGTATTTTTTGCAACGCACCGTGTAAATGTGGTGTCGCCTCTTGGTGAATCGTCAAAATATCCGCTCCTGCATTTGCATAATCCTCAATAAACCGCTCTGGATTGACCACCATTAAATGCACATCAAGCGTTAGCTTAGTAATAGGACGAAGGGCTTTGACAACATTGTCACCCATTGTGATGTTAGGCACAAATTGACCGTCCATTATATCAATATGAAGATATTCTACTCCACATTCTTCCACCATTTTGACATCACGTGCAAGATTGGCAAAATCTGCACTTAAAATTGAGGGGGATAATTTCATTTTGTTCTCTCCTTTGTCTAGCTGTGAAGTGCTGAAGTCTGGCGGTTGTTCACGACGTCGCTTGAAACTAAAGTTTCAAGTAAATAAACGACGTAGCTCACTACCGCAGACTTCAAAACGCACTTCTTCGCTTTTCTTATATCACTCACTGCTTTTCCTTTTATTTTTACTGTAAACAGGGCGTTTGTTTTCTATTTCACTTAAAAATTGCAAATAGTTGTCGTATCTCTCTTTGGCGATTTCGCCTGTTTCGACTGCTTGTTTTATTGCACAATGTGGCTCGTGCGTGTGGGAACATTCTCGGAACTTGCATTCATTTTCTCTTGCAACAAATTCTGGAAATTGTTTCGGTAAATCTGTTTTTTCTATCTCTAAAAATTCAATTGCACTAAATCCCGGGGTATCTGCAACTAGCCCTTTTGCTACTTCGTGCAATTCTACGTGTCTTGTCGTGTGCTTTCCACGTCCTAGACTCTCAGAAATTTCTCCTGTTGAAAGATCTAAATGGATATTCAAACGATTTAAAAGTGTAGATTTTCCTGCACCCGATTGTCCCATAAAAACAACTAATTCTTCATGAAATTCTTCTTTTAACTCTGCTAATTCTGTATCATCTTCTGTTGTCAAAATCACATGATAGCCGATAGTTTCATATATTTTCTTCCATGCTTGAAATACTGTGTCATCTTCTACCAAATCAAGTTTTGTCAACACAATCAACGGGCGAATGTTGGCAAACTCAAGAGTGACAAGAAATCGGTCTAAAAGATTACTTGAAAACGCTGGTTCGACGACACTCATAACAACAACACCTAGCGTAATATTCGCAACTGCTGGACGAATGAGTGAATTATTGCGTGGATAAATGCTTAAAATCATTCCCTCACGCTCATTTTCACTTTCAAATTCCACCCAATCGCCAACATAGATTTTTTCACCTTTTTTGCGAAAATTTCCACGACCACGTGTTTGATACAGTTTATTTTTGTGTGCAACATAGTAAAAACCACTTAATGCCTTTTGGATTTGTCCTTTCATTCTACCTGCCTTTCTTCGCAATTTCTGCGAAATTGCTCGAAACTTGAACTACGCTTCGCTCCGTCCAAGCGGGGTCATTCG
>NZ_FUXI01000023.1:38027-43102 GCF_900167335.1 Pilibacter termitis | reverse complement strand
TTGCTCGAAACTTGAACTACGCTTCGTTCCGTCCAAGCGGGGTCATTCGCTAACTTCGTCCGCTCAAAGTCTTTTCTTCGCATTTTCCTCCAAATTGCTCGAAACTTGAACTTTATTCTATCCAAATTAAAAGTTGAATAAAGTTTTCCTGCGTAATTTACTGTCTTACTCATCTTTTCTTATTTTAACACAAAAGCACGTTGCGTTTACAGTAATGTACAAAAAAACTCCGCAACCTCTAATGTTAAGAGTGTGCGGAGTTTTTTTAAACAGTTATTGTCGCATTGTCTGCTGCAACGCTTTGTGTTTTCAATACTTTGCCTGTATCGTCTTTGATAGTAATTTTCACCTTGCCGTCACTTCCTGCTGTAACTGGAATTTTTATTACCTCACCAGTAGCTGCTACGGTAAATGATTTTTTTATCACACCACTTCCGTTATCTATTTCAACGGCATAGTTCACTTGTTCACCAGTCGGTGAAAATGTGATGCTTACATCAAAATCTTTTTTCTCCGTTTTTGCCTCTGCTCCTTTTGAAAAGATGACTGTTACAGTTCCACCCACATCTACTTGTTGATCCGCTGCGGGTTCTTGGCGAATGACCAAGCCTTTTTCTACTGTATCAGAAAATTCCTCTTTCACGGTGAGTTTCAACCCTTGTTCTTCCAAGTAATCTTGTACTTCTTTCTTAGAATACCCCGACATATCTCGAAGAGTTACAGGTTTTGGTTTTTTTGCTACAACTAGCGTAATTTTTCCATCATAAAGTGAAACAACTGAACCTTTTTCTGGCGATTGTTTGATAACTTCGCCCTCTTTTGCCGTTTTACTTTCTTCGTCAATGCGTTCAATTTGCGAATATCTAAAGCCAATAGACAAAAGTTGCTGTTGAGCCCCTTCAAAGCTCATGCCAACGTAACTAGCAATCTCTACACCACTAGGACCACTTGAAACAGTGAATGTTAGCTCATCTTTTTCTGGGTCAACTAATTTTCCTGCTTTAACAGATTGTTTCATGATTTGTCCGCTTGGAATAGTGTCACTTGACTCTTCTTTTTTCTTGATAAGCGATTCATCATACCCTTTTAACTTGAGCTGATCGACTACATCAACATAAGCAAGTCCAACATAATCCTCTAGTTTCATCTTCTCCGTTCCTTTAGAGAGATAAATCGTAATCGCTCGATTTTCCTTTACGTGTTGTCCTTTTTCAGGGTCGGTGCGGATTACTTTTCCGCTTGTTACCGTCTCGCTTTCAATTTTTTTGACTGCTGCAACTTCAAGTTTTCGATCTGTTAATGCTTTTCTTGCTGCCGCCTCTGTCATATTTTCCACATCTGGCACGGTCACCTCACGAGGAGAGAGGAAGATAAACGCTGTGGCAAGCCCTGCGAGTAAAAGCACCAAAAACAAAGGAATCAGGAATCGTTTTTTCCCTTTTTTCTTAGGTTTACTATTTGTGCTATCCTTTAGACTTTGCATTGTTTCACGCTCTGCCGTTTTCATCATCTCATTTGGTGATTTAAGTGGCTCGAGTGCTTGTGTTTGCGTATTGTCAACTGGAGAAAATGTAACTTTCTCTTCATTCATACGGCTTGAATCAAGTGCTGTGGAAATATCGTCACTCATTTTTTGTGCACTTTCATAGCGATTGTTCGCCTCTTTTGCCGTGGCAATGAGTGCAACATTTTCAAGCGACTGTGGCACGCTTGGATTAATTCGGCGAATACTTGGCAATTCCTCTTGGAAATGTTTCAATGCAATCGTCACCGCACTATCTCCGTCAAACGGTACGCCACCTGTCAAAAGTTCGTAGAGAATGATTCCCATCGAATAAATATCACTGCGGTTTGTCGCCATCGCACCACGTGCTTGTTCTGGCGAAAGATAATGCACACTTCCCATCATCGAGTTCGTTTGCGTCAATGCTGTTTCTGCAAACGCAATGGCAATCCCAAAGTCCGTGATTTTCACTGTTCCGTTTTCATCTACCAAAATATTTTGTGGTTTCAAATCTCGGTGAATAATTCGGTGAGCGTGTGCAAGGCTCATTGCTGACAAAATTTGTCGCATAATATCCACCACACGTTCATTTGGAATTGGGTAGTTTTGTGAAATATATTTTTTCAAATCCATTCCACGCACATATTCCATCACCAAATACTGCACTCCGTCTTCTTCACCAACATCATAAACGCTGACAACATTCGGGTGAACAAGTTCACTTGCAGCAAGTGCCTCACGTTGGAAACGGCGAGTAGCGATTGGGTCATTTTGGAAATTGACACGCAACACTTTGATTGCCACATCTCTATCCAAAATCAAATCATGTGCTAAAAACACATTTGCCATACCACCAGATCCGATTGCTCCTAAAATTTTATAGCGACGGTTAAAAATCATACCAATCTCAATCATGATTTTTCCTCCTCGCTAAATTTTATAAGAAGGACGGTAATGTTATCTGCTCCACCATTTTCATTCGCACGATGAATTAGTTTTTCAGCGGTTTCTTTTACCGATTGTTTCTCCTCTAAAATGGAGAGAATCTCGTCATCTTCTACCATATCCGTCAAACCATCACTTGCTAAAAGTAAAATATCATCTGCCTCAATGTGCTGATTGGTCACATCTACTTGCACAACACCCGGCATACCAATTGTTCTTGTAATAATATTTTTCCGAGGGTGATGTTTTGCCTCTTCTACGGTTAGCTCCCCACTTTTGACAAGTTCATTGACAAGTGAATGGTCTTCGGTAATCTGGAGCATTTGTCCGTCTCGCACAACATACGCACGAGAGTCCCCAATATGTGCCAGAGTGAAACTTCCATAAAAAATCGCCACTGCCTCAATGGTCGTTCCCATGCCAAATAATTTTTCTTCCTGTTGACCTTTTTGGTAAATTTCTTCGTTAATATTTTGAAGTTGGTGAGTAAACCATTGTTCTACTTCGTGAGGACTTGCAAAAGTAGTCTCACACCAACGGCTTCCAAGCATTTCCACCGTCAATTTACTCGCAACATCTCCTGCTTTATGCCCGCCCATTCCATCTGCTAGAAGTGCAAGCGTTGCATTCGCCTTATTTACAAATGTTGCGACAAAGTCCTGATTGCTACTTCGCTTTCGCCCAATGTCAGATAATGAATAAATTTGCATAATGTTTTTCCTTTCTGCGAAATCACTTTGTGATTTCTTGAAACTTGACTTCCGCTGTCGCTACAGCCAAGCGGGGTCACGACCGAGCTTCGCCCGTTCGAAGTCTTTTCTGCGATTTCACTTCGTGTCTGTCGACTTCGTTGATAAAATCTTTCATACAAAAGTTTTCGCTACACTGAAATGCGTAGCATTTCGATTCCGCTTAAACCTTAGATTATAATTCCTTATTTTTTTGCAAGCAAGAAATAAAGAATCCGTCTGTCATGAATTGATTCGGTAGGAGCGTGAGCATGTCGTTTTTTATTTGTTCTCCTACTTTTTCATTTGCCAAAACTGGAATTTTTTCAAACTCTGGGTGTTGACAAAGAAATTTTTCAATGACTTGTTCATTTTCTTCTTCTGTTATTGTGCAAGTGCTATATGTTATTATACCGTTTTTTTTCAAACAAGTCGCTACACTTTCTAAAATTTCTAGTTGAATTGCTTGTAAATTTTGAAAATCCTCCGTTTGTTTGCGGTATTTTATGTCTGGTTTTCGCCGCATTAGCCCTAAACCACTGCACGGAGCATCGACTAAAATGCGATCAAAACTTTCTTTCGAGAAAATATTTTTCGCCTCACGTGCATCAGCTTTTTTTGTTTTCACTCGCTTGCTTAGTCCTTGTCGCTCAGCATTTTCTTCGATTAATTTGATTTTGTGGTCATAAATGTCAAGTGACGTTACTTCACCGCCTTGTTTTTCATCTAAATAATAGGCGATATGTGTCGTTTTTCCACCCGGTGCTGCACAAGCATCTAGCACTTTGTGCTGTTTTTCAAGCCGCATGGTATCTGCAACCAACATAGAACTTTCATCTTGCATGGTCAAAATCCCTTTTTTAAAAAGCTCCACACTTGCCAAATGCCCTTTTTTTCCCACAATGCCAAAAGGAGAAATTTCACTTAACTCAACAGTTACACCCGCATTTTTGAGGTCTAGTAAAATCTCGTCAGATGAAACGTTAAATGCGTTGTACCTTGCACTTACTTTTGGCGGAAGTAAAAGCGAGTGAGCAATTTTTTCGGTCAAATCAAAACCATATTGCTTTTCCAATTTCAAAATCATCCAAACAGGCATACTTGCCTCAATCGAAAGTCTTTCTACCTTATCCTTGATGAGACGAGTATCCGGCAAACCTCTTCGCTGAACATTTCGCAAGACACCATTGACAAATTTGCCAATTCCGATATTGCCATATGTTTTCGCAATTTCAACCGCATCATTGAAAATGGCATGAGGCGGCACTCTATCCAAATATTCCATTTGGTAGAGGGATAATTTTAACAGCTCTCGCACCCAATCGTCAATTTTTTTTCCATTTTGGATAAATGATTGCAAGAAATATTCAAGTGTCAATTTTCTTTGCACCACACCGTAAACCATTTCTGTAAACAATCCCTTGTCAATCTCTTTGATATTGCTTGATTTTAACACATCATTTAATAAAAGGTTAGAATAAGCTCCGCCCTCATTAATTTTTACCAGTGCTTGCATCGCTAAAAAACGAGGATTCTTTTTGATTTTATTTGGTAATTTTTTCGCCATTTTTTCTCCCTTTCTGCGATTTCACTTTATGGGCACCTCTAAAAACTCACGCTTACCCAAAATTGCTAGTTTTCCGATTTTCTTCGTCAGTCTCCTCAACCTATGAACCACATAGCTTTCGTCGATTTCCTCGAAAATCGAAAAACTAGCTAATTTTGGTTTAACCGGAGTTTTTAGAGGTGCCCTTATTCTGTTCTAGCGAGGTTGCTTGGAAATTGCTGTGTGGCTGAAGCCTGGTGGCTGTTCGCTGTGCCGCTCGAAACTAACGTTTTGATGCTAGTCTTTCAAAAATCTTTGATTCTTAGAAAGACTGTATGCGAAACGAAGTGTA
>NZ_FUXI01000023.1:0-37812 GCF_900167335.1 Pilibacter termitis | reverse complement strand
AATCTTTGATTCTTAGAAAGACTGTATGCGAAACGAAGTGTAGTAGCAAGTAAACGGCACGGCTCACTGCCACAGACTTCAAAACGCCCCACTCCGCTTTTCGGCTTATGTACCAAACTTTTGAGTGTAGGGGGCTCAAAAGTTTAGAGTTTGGGGTTATCCTAGTTTGTCGCCTATTTTTATTTTTTGTCCTACGCCGTTTAAAAATTCTTGAATGTTCATTTTGCTTTTACCTGCAAGCTGAACTTCTTCTAGTGCGACAACTTGTTGGTCGCCTGCGATAATCCACAAGCTATTTTTTTCTCGTTTAACAACTTCTCCTACTTCTCCTGTCGCTTGTGCAACTGGGAGGGTAGCTTTGTAGATTTTCAGACGTTTTTCTTCCCATGTCGTATGTGCAACTGGAAAAGGGTGGAGTCCGCGAATTTGATTGAACACACTTCTTGCCGATTTGCTCCAATCTATCACTTCTTGCTCACGTGTAATATTCGGGCTAAAGCTCACCTTTGTTTCGTCTTGAGCAATCCCTTGAATCTTTCCAGCAAGATAATCCTCTAATATTTCTAGCAATAAATTTCGACCTAAAAGAGACAATTTTTCAAACATCACCCCGACATCATCACTATCTGTAATCGGAATTGAACGACTTGCCAGCATATCGCCTGCGTCCATTTGTTTGACCATTTCCATAATCGTCACGCCAATTTCTTCATCGCCATTCATAATTGCATAATGCACGGGTGCTCCGCCACGATATTTCGGCAAAAGTGAAGCATGAACATTTATCGCACCAACTTTTGCGTGGTGCAACAATTTCTCAGGCAAAAATTGTCCAAATGCTGCGGTGATAATCAAATCAAATTCCGTCTGCATGAGAATTTCTAGCTCTTCGCTTTTGGAAATCAGCTCTGGTTGCAACACACGTAGCCCATTTTTTTCCGCACAAACTTTGACAGGTGGCGGTGTCAAAACTTTTTTTCGACCGACAGGTCTATCAGGTTGTGTGACCACAAAAGAAATCTCCACACCACTTTTTACTAAACCTTCTAAAATAGGTACTGCAAACTGTGGAGTTCCCATAAATACTACTTTAGTCATTGTGTTCTTCCTCATATTTTTGGTAATAATCTTCTAGCTCTTCTTCTGGAATCCGCTCAATCATTTTTTCTGTAAATAAAATACCGTCCAAATGGTCTACTTCGTGCTGAATCGCTCGAGCTAAAAAACCTGATGCCTCCATTTCCACAAAGTTGCCACTTCGCTCATGAAATTCAACGACAATTTCTTCCGCACGTTCTACTGTACCAAAGACATGAGGAATACTCAAACACCCTTCAACAAAAATATCACTCCCACTTTTTTTCGTGATTACTGGGTTAATCAACGTAAACAATTCGTCCTCTGGCGTTAATTGCACGAGAGCTACTCGTTTTCTACTGGAAACTTGAGGAGCTGCAATGCCAATTCCGTCGTTTTCCACCATGGTTTCGTACATATCGTCCAAAAGTTTTTCTAACTTTTCATCTACTACTTCAATAACTTCTGTTTTTCTATGCAGACTTTTGTCTGGTGCTTTCACTACCTCTAAAATCATTTTTTAATTCTCCCTCTACCTATAAAATATTCAGTGTTACATAAAACTCAACGGTTCTCGGTCAATTGAAATCGTTAAACCTCGCAAACTTTCCTGCTGCATTTCTTCCAAAATTTCCTTTAGGACAATTTCTAAACGTTCCTCTTTTTTATATTTTATCAAAAGTTGATAAAAATATTGATTGTTCACACGTGCAATAGATTTCGGACTTGGACCTAAAACCGTTGCAGTATCACTTAAAGACTGCTTAATTCTCAAAAAAATTTCATACATTGCTTTCGATGCAAGATTTTCTTCTTTGTGACTTGCCGTAATTTGCACGGTAAAATAAAACGGAGGATAACCTGCAAGATGTCGCAAGCCCATTTCTTTTCGATAAAAATCTTCATAATCTTGTTTTTTTGCATACTCAATGGCATAATGCGTTGGATTGTAGGTTTGGATAAGTACCTCACCTTGTTTTTGTCCACGTCCTGCACGACCTGCCACCTGTGTCAACAACTGAAACGTCCGCTCACTCGCTCGAAAATCTGGCAAATTTAACCCCGTATCCGCATTTAGCACGCCTACAAGGGTAACATTTTCAAAGTCAAGCCCTTTGGCAATCATTTGTGTGCCAAGCAAAACATCTGCCTCTTTGTTGCCAAATCGCTCTAATAATTTCTCATGAGCCCCTTTTTTTCTCGTAGTATCCACGTCCATTCGCAAAATCCGTAAATGCGGCAAATGCTCCAATAACTCCTGCTCTGCCTTTTGCGTTCCAGTACCATAGTAACGGATTCGTTTGCTGTTGCAATTGCCACAAGAGTTTGGAATCCCTTCTTCATGCCCACAATAGTGGCAACGCATAGTTTTCGTATCCATATGCAAAGTCAAGGAAATGTCACAATTCGGGCATTTTAGCACGAAACCACAATCACGACAAAGCATAAAACTAGAAAATCCACGACGATTGAGCAATAAAACTGCCTGCTCTCCTTTTGAAGTAACTTCACTTATTCTTTCCAAAAGTCGCTTAGTGTAAATATTTGTACCACTTTGACCAAATTCCTCACGAAAATCAACGACTTCCACATTTGGTAATTGGGCGCCATTTACTGCTCTTTGGGTTAAAAGCAACAATTCATAGACATTTTTATATGCTCTCGCTCGACTTTCTAGGCTTGGCGTTGCACTGCCTAAAACGACTGGACAATGATGATAAATCCCTCGCCAAATCGCAATATCACGAGCATGGTAACGTGGAGCATTGTCTTGTTTGTAGACTGCCTCATGCTCTTCATCTATGATAATGACACCAATATTTTCAAGCGGTGCAAATACGGCACTTCTCGCTCCGACTACTACTTTTGCTTTGCCTGCCTCCACACGTCGCCATTCATCATATTTTTCCCCCATTGAAAGAGCGGAATGAAGAACCGCCACATCATCACCAAATCGGCTTTTAAAACGACTCGCCATTTGCGGTGTCAACGAAATTTCTGGCACAAGCATCATCGCTGTTTTCCCCTGCTCAAGAACATTGGCAATCACTTGCAAATAAACCTCCGTTTTTCCACTTCCTGTAATTCCCTCAAGTAGAAAAACTTTGGAATTTTCCTCATCTGCCGCTTGTAAAATTTTCTCCGTTGCAATTTTTTGCTCAGCATTTAATTTCATCGCACTTGTTGGAAGAATTTTCGCATCTTTAAATGGATTTCTTCTGACTTCTTGAGCAAAAATTTCCACCCATTTTTTATCTTGTGCAGTTTTTAACGTACTAGACGAAATACCCTCCGTTGACAATTCTTTCGCTGAAAAAATAGTTCGTTCGTTTTCTGAAAAAAACTCTAACAATCGTTTTTGTTGCTTAGCTGATACTCTTACATTTGCCAATTCTTTGGACAATTCTTCACTAGAGAGCAACAAACGCACCATACGCTCAGTTTTTATCGTTTCTTTTGAGGTGGCAAGATATTTCAAATCCACCAATCCCTCTTTTCTCAAACGTAAAAACAAAGGCAATTGTCCATTTTCCTGCACTTCTTTAAACGAAAGATCTGGTTTTCCATTAAAATATTCGCTCGCCGACTCATCCGTTGGAATAATGAATTTTTCATACTTACTCTTTAACATCGCAGGTAACATTGTCTGCATACACGAAATCTTAAAAGAAAACGTAGAGTTTTTCATAAAATCCGCAAGGGAAAGCAACTCCTCATTTAAAACAGGAGCAATATCTAACACTTCTTGAATTTCTTTGATTTCTTCTAAATCACATTCATCTTGAAAACCAACGACAAAGCCCATAATCAAACGATTGCCATTTCCAAATGGAACATGAACACGCATACCACACATCAAATCTTGCTCAAATTCTTTTGGAATACGATAAGTATAAGGCATATCCGTCTGAAAAGCTGGCACATCTACAATTACTTCAGCAAACACTTTCTCACCTCCCTCTTTTTTTAGTGGTATCTCTAAAGGAAAAAGTTTGAAACAAAAATGCTCCAAACTCCTTTCCGTTACATATTGCCTTGTTCTTCTTCGATTTGCTTTTTGAGCTTTTCTTGTTCCTCTTCAGCAATTTTACGTCTCGCTTCTTCTTCTTTGCGAATAAGCTCACGTTTTCCTTCAGGATCTGGATGATTGGTTACTGTTCCTGCTTCAATTTCTTCAAGTGCCTTTAAAACTGGCTTAACTGACTGAAAGCTCTCCATAGTCGGCATATTGCCAGCCTCAAGCTCATGAGCTCGCTTGCTAGATAAAATCACAAGCGAATATTTTGAATTAACTTTGTCTAATAACGTATCAATAGATGGTTTTAACATCATAGGGAAAGTCCTCCTTATTTTTTTGAAATATGTTTAGGGTACCTCTAATTAAACGCTAAATTCTTCTAGCATTTCTTTATACTTGCCAATCACACGGTTGACACGAAAATGTTCGCTTTTGATAATGTTTTTCACACGTTCTGCTGCGTGATGTACTTCGTCATTGACAACGGCATAGTCATAGAGGCTCATCATTTCAATTTCCTCTCTGGCGGTTTGCATACGCTGTTCAATCACTTCTGGCGAATCTGTGCCACGACCTGTGATTCGTTTTCTCAATTCGGCTAAATCTGGCGGTGTTAAAAAGATAAACACACCATCAGGTGCTTTTTCTTTCACTTGTAAAGCACCTTTCACCTCGATTTCAAGGAAAACATCTTTTCCTTTGTCTAACGTTTCGTTTACATATTTAAGTGGGGTACCATAATAGTTGCCAACATACTCAGCATACTCTAGCATTTCCCCGTTTTCAATCATTTTTTCAAATTCTTCACGACTGATAAAATGGTAGTCTACACCATCTACTTCGCCCTCTCTTTTGGCTCTAGTCGTTGCTGAAACCGAATATTCAAATGAATGGCTCGGTGTATCAAAAATTTCTTTTCGTACCGTTCCCTTTCCGACGCCGCTAGGCCCAGAGAAAACAATTAGCAAACCTCGTGTCATATTACCCTCACTTTTAAAAATATATTTAGATTGATAATAACACGCAAAAGCAGGTTGTGTAAAGTAATTCTTTAAGGCTAGCCTAAATTAAGACGACAAAATCGTTATTTTCTATAAGGCTACTTTTAAAAGCCCATATCTGATAATTTTTGTACAACACCTTCGGCTAATCCTTTGCGTTTCATTTCTTTATCCATTGGGTTGTCAACCTCACGCACGTCCACACGCACAACGTATTGACGATCAAGCGTGATAAATTGATCATCCACGAATAAATACAAATGTTTTTCGCTCACTTTTGTACAAGCGTCCTCCCAAACATCAAATGGTTCTTTTTCTGAATAAACCTCTTTTTTTACTAAAACACGGTCATTTAACACGTGAAATGCTACATTATAATATTTGCCCATTTTGGTTTTCTCCTTGTCTTTTGTCTAGCTGCGAGGGGCTGAAGTTTGGCAACTGTTCACAATGTCGCTTGAAGCTTCGCTTCAATGCTAGTCTTTCAAGAATCTTTGATTCTTAGAAAGACTGTATGCGAAACGAAGTGTAGTAGTAAATAAACGATGTGGTTCGCTGTCACCAACTCCTGAACGCCCCGCTCGCTTTTCTTTGTCTAGCTGCGAGGGGCAGGAGGTTGGTCGCTGTTCGCAACGTCGCTCGAAACTCCGTTTCGAGTAAATGAACGACGTGACTCACTACGACAACCTCCTGAACGCCCCGCTCGCTTTTCTCTGTCTAGCTGCGAGGGGCTGAAGTCTGGTGGCTGTTCGCTGTGCCGCTTGAAACTTCGTTTCAAGCAAGTAAACGGCACGGCTCACTGCCACAGACTTCAAAACGCCCCTCTTCGCTTTTCGTGCTACTTCTCGTTTGCGAGTTCTTTTCTTAGTTTTTCAAATTCTTCGTTTGATAGCGTGATTCCTTTACCCATTTTGCTGTGGTCTGGACTCCATGCTCGCAAATCATATTTTGCCTCGGCACCGTTGAAACTTACACGATTCAGCTCTTTCGTCCATCCTTTTGCGTTTTCGCTCAATACGAGTAATTGCTCCTCAATTTTAAATGTAAATTCTGTCATGTAAAAATTCCTCCCATAAAATTAAAATCGTATCTAGTGGAAAAATCATTCCTACTCTTAAAATACGCTTTTTTCTTTCGTTTGCACTATTTATATTATAAATCTCTTTTAATTTTTCTGCTCGCTTATTGTCGCTTAATAAGAAAAATTGTTGATAATATTCATTTGTCCACTCAAACATTGACTTTACAACAGGTAAAGTTGATTCATTTTGATTGAGTTCTAAAACAAATTCTTCCAAAGAATACATTCTAAGTGGAGAGAGATTTGCATTTTTTCCGAGCAATTCCAATAACGCTAACGGAAGATTTTCACGAAAGACTTCCGATTTATAAACTTTCTCAACTTTTGCAAATAAACTATTTTCCTCAATCTCAAGCGGAGAAGTCGCAACAAATTCTTGCCACAAACTTTGCAATTTCTCCTCCAGATTTTCCTCAACAAGCGTGTACCAATACCCAAATGCCAATGAATACCGTCTGTAAGCCTCGAGATACCCCAGTTGAATGTTGTCGCTACTTCGCAATGAATCAAAATGCAAAATCGCCCCCAACGTCCAAGCCGAACGAAACATTTCAATCGCCGTCACTTCTTTTGGAGCGATTAATTTCGTTTTATCTATTCCGGGACCTTGCACATCTATTGCAACAATACGATTTGCCCCTAGATTTTCTGCTATATCTATCGGCAAATTATTGCGATAACCACCGTCAATATAATATTTTCCCTGAATTTCCTTTGCCTCCATAATTGGAAAAAAACTTCCTGAGGCAATCAACCAATCCACCCATTCTTTACGAGGTTTCTCTTTGAGATTTACAACGACCTCTTCCATACTCGGAAATTCAACCGTCACAATAAAAATTTTTCTATCTGATTTTGCCATTTTATCAAAATCATAATATTTTTTTATCGTCTCATAAATCGGTGCTACTGAAATACCTGTTTCCTTGACACTTGTAACGCCCATTTTTGCAACACTTTTAAGCATACTCGTCATGCTCTCCTGAATGTCTTCTCCTTGATCAAAATCTAAAATATTCTCTGTCCCAATTTCCTCCCAAAGCTCCGTAGCACGCTCTAACCCACCACTATCAAAAAGCCCAGCACTTGCCGCTCCAATACTTGTTCCTGTGACAATTTCTGCATCAAATCCATGCTCCTCAAAAAATTTCCACACCCCGATTGCATAGCTCCCTCTTGCTCCTCCACCACCAAATACATAGGCATTAACGGAACAAATAGATTTCTGAAACCCTCTATTATTCTTTTCAAAACCAAACTTAGTCAGCTGTTCTGCTTGATCGGGCGACAACTCTTTTTCCAATTGTAAACAAAGAAAATCCACTTCCATTGTGCGTGCTATTTTCTCTAGCGTAGTAA
Source organism: Pilibacter termitis (assembly GCF_900167335.1). Taxonomy (GTDB): domain Bacteria; phylum Bacillota; class Bacilli; order Lactobacillales; family Streptococcaceae; genus Pilibacter; species Pilibacter termitis. Next base: position 30,275 of record NZ_FUXI01000023.1, on the reverse strand, counting down.
AAAGCATTTCCCAACTCACGTTAGAAGTCTGCAATAAAACAACACTTTTGACAATTAGCTTGTCCTTCTCTACTTTTGCACGCAAAATTCCGCACAAATTTTCCTTATCAAAAATACCAATTGCCAACTCCTCACTACGAGGTTTAGTCAAAGAAGTATCCATATAATTTTGCCTTAAAACTAGTCGAAGAATTTCACTAAGTTCAAGTGTCAAACTCTCAAAAAACGGCAAAACACCCCAACCATTCATACGAAACTCATCTAATTTTTCTACTTCACTTGCTCTTAGAAATCTTGTTTTCATGGAAAACCTCATTTATTTTTTTATGGGCACCTCTAAAAACTCCGCTTAAAACTAGCAATTTAGGATAAGTGCGAGTTTTTAGAGTTGCCCTTACATTACCTTTATTTTACACCTCTTTTACTTTTCTTTAAATGAATACACTACATCTTGCACTTAAAACATTCACATTGTATAATGAATTTCACATCTTGGTAGTTAAGGAGAGGCGAATGGAACAGAAAAAATTACATCTTAGAGAATCTGCACGTAATTTTTTGTTGCAATTTCTTGATGATGAAAAAGAAGATTTCACCAGTGTTTTAAACACATTAACATATGCTGAACAAAATAAAAACTATACGGTTCTTCAAGTAGAAACGGAAAATCAAAAAATTGAAACGTTAGCAGGTTGGATTGTCAAAATCAATGATCTGGATACAATCGTTTTAAAAGTGATAAAAGCAAACACTTTTTTAGTGATTCGCATGAAAAACATTCGGAAAATCAGTATCCGGAAGTAAAGAGTTTTCTCTTGCAATAACTTCTATTTTAGCTTACTCTTAATTTATAGTAGATTAAATAAAATAGAATAGAGGCATTCTTATGAACCAAGAAATCAAAAAGTTCAAAGCAAATGGTATTACAGCTCTTATCGAAAAAGTAAGCCAGTATGCAGAAGAAAACAAGCTCACGATTGTTTCCATTTCTCATGAAAGAAGTAACTCAGTTATGGGAGACGAAATTCGTGCGATTGTCGTATTTAACAAATAATAAAAAGGTTGTAACACATTCACGAAAGAATAGGTTACAACCTTTTTATTTAGGTTAGACTCTATACATAAAACTCTAGTTTTTGTTTTTCAATTGTTAATTGATGCACTTTGTTAAATATACTAATCATATGCTGTTCATTGAAATCATATTCCCAGTGGAATAACTCTGTTAAGTGTTTTTTGGTTTTCAACAAAGAACAAGTATAAATAATCAAATCGTACTGGTCTGAGTTTTCCTCGCAATATTCATAAAGCTCAACGTTACGGAAATTTTGCAAGCCTGCAATAATTCTTGGACGAAATGCAACGTCATTTTCCATAAATAATGCAACATGGACTTTTTGAGTATTTTGTCTTACTTTTTTCATATAGTAGAAAAGCACTCTTCCTACACGGTCGATATAAAACTCTACATCCAAATGTTTAAATGCCCGCTGAAATTTCATGCTGTTATTATTATAATATTTGCGAACCATTTCCTTTGTGTAAATGTAATTTCGATTGTTTTCCATTGCAATGCCTGTAAAATATTCTGTCGTTGGATAAGGATTTGGCACAACGTAGAAAAAGTAATTTTCATAAAGCAACTCTTCCATAAAGTCCTCCAGATGTTCCTCAACCACTGGCAATTTATGCTTTTCAATCAACTCCTCGCACATTTCTCTTGTAAATCTTGCGAGAAAATCATTGCTTTCATAGAAATTTTCAATCCCAATTGTATTGGAAAACTGAAATTTCTCATGAATCGTATATTTGCGGAACGTGCTGGTTAAAACCATTTGATGGAACTCTTTTTTCCTGTCTTCTTCTGTACGAAAAGGCAGACAGTCAAAGTTTTCAATACGTTTGAACGCAGGTATTTTTTCTTTAAATTCTGCCAAGCGTAGCGGTACATCAAAAACATGACCTTGCTGGTAGCGAATAGCAGAAATAATCAACCCAAAACGCACTTCCTCACGTGTAATCAACTCTTGACCATTTTGAATGAGGTATTCTTCTAAATATTGATCTTGTGAATGAATTTCCATTTGGAACGGCCAATAATTTCCGCGAATCCCTATCCAAATTGCTCGGTATAAAAACATCCGAACTTTTCCCTCGTCGCCTACAATATTAATAGGATTGTGCGTAAACCTAAGACCAAATTTTCTGACAAATCCTACTAACTTACTCATCCGTCGTGTGACAGTAGATTGTGCGTAGTCATATTTTTTACAAAATTCATCAATGGACATTTCCTCCATATTTAACACACTTAAAAGAAAATTAAATGGTGGAGAATCTTGTAATAAATACGCACGATACTTGTCAACCTGCGGAAGAAATTTTGTCGTTTGAATATCCCCTGTTTTGTAAATGAAACTATCCTCATCAAAACCAAATCTATCAAAGTCATCTTTGATTTCATTCAAGATACGAATGATTTGATGATAAGTCAAATTCATCGTCTCCTGTATGGTATTCAAGCTGTGAATCCCCTCGCCAAGAAAATTAATTTCCTTTAGCAGCTCAACTCTTCTTTTCTCGTTTTCCTTTAAAAACAACTCATCAAATAGCATTTCTTTCTACCCCTTTTCACCCTTTTTTTAGAAAAAAATTAATCTAACGAGATAACAAAAGAATAACCATATGAAAAAGCATGACATACGGACAATAACATACATTTCCCCAAAATAGTATCCCCCTTGTTACCCATATGCAAATTATACATCATTTTTGGAAAAAATTAATCTTTTACATATTTTTTAAAAACAAATATCTGTTTTTATAAGATATTTTGTATTTTTTTAGTAACGTCATTAAGTTTTCATGATAATCTACCTTTTATTTGCTTGTTTTTTCTAATTAAAGAAGGTTAAATAAAAAGAAGGTAGAAAAATCCATTCTACCCTCTTTTTAGAGGTTCACTTAAAAAAATTACTTCTCCTTCACCTGTACACGAATCACTGCGGTTACCTCGTGATGTAATTTCACAGGTACGTTGGTAAATCCAAGCGAACGAATTGGGTTGTCTAATTCCATTTTACGTTTGTCAATTTTCAAATTGAACTGCTTTTCAATCGCCTCAGCAATTTGTTTTGTCGGAATAGAACCAAACAAACGACCATCCTCTCCAGCTTTAGCTGTAATGACTACAACTGTTTTCTCGTCCTCAATGACACCTTTCAATTGTTTTGCCTCTGCCAACACTTCTGCGTCATGCTTTTCTTTCGCTTTTTGTTGCCCACGCAACTCGCTCATTGCACTATTGCTCGCCTCTTTTGCTAACCCTTTTTTCAGCAAAAAGTTATTCGCATAGCCAGTTGGTACTTCTTTTACTTCTCCTTTTTTTCCTTTTCCCTTCACATCTTGTAAAAATATCACTTTCATAAATTCACACTTCCTTCTATACTAATTTTTATTGTAAATATCATCCTTTTTCAGTTCAATCGCCTCAACTAATTTCGCCTTAGCAGCAGATGTAGTGATTTCTTTCATCTGGACTGCTGCGTTATTGAAATGTCCGCCACCGCCGAGTTTTTCCATAAGTACCTGCACGTTCACTTTTCCTTTACTTCTAGCGGAAATACCCACGGTCTCATGATTTCTTCGACTAATGACAAATGTTGCCTCCACGCCATTGAGTGAAAGAATGGTATCTGCTGCTTTCGCATTTGTCACGCTATCATACACTTTATCATCATCACCACAAGCGATAATCATCTCTTCAGTTATTTTTTCATTGGAAGAAATTAATTCATTCATTTCCATATAACTTTGCAAATCACTTGATAGCAATGCCTGAACTTTACTATTGTCCGCTCCCATGCTCCGCAAGAAACTCGCTGTATCAAACGTTCTACTTGTCGTACGCATTTGAAAACTTTTAGTATCAACCACAATTCCCGCCATTAATAACGTTGCCTCAATTCTAGAAATACGAGTGGTTTTTGTTGATTGATATTGAATCAATTCGGTAATCAATTCACTTGCACTACTTGCTCCACTTTCAATATAACTTAAAAGTGGACTTTGAGGAAATTCATCACTTCGTCTATGGTGGTCAATGACAATGATTTTTTCAAATAAACTATACACTTCTTTTGAAATCGAAAGTACAGGTTTATTATAATCTACCATTACAAGCAAACTATTTTCTCTACGATTTTCTTTGACATATTCTGGCGTAACAACGCAATCAAATAATTCAGGGTATTCTTTGATTTCCTCCATGCAACGCTCTACATCATGAATAAATTGTTTACTATCCAATACAACATACGCTGTTTTCCCAAACATTCGTGCAAGATAGAGCATACCAAATGAGGCACCGATTGCATCCATATCTGGAAAACGATGTCCCATGATATAAACTTCCTCGGTATCTTGTAAAATACCTTTCAAAGCAGTTGCCATGGCTCTCGTTCTTACGCGAGTACGTTTCACAACAGAATCACTTTTTCCACCGAAATAAAGTGGTTTACTCGTTTCTACATCTTCTTTCACCACCACTTGATCTCCCCCACGAACAAGGGCTATCTCAAGATTATTATTGGCAATTTCTCCGATATATTTAGGAGAAGCCATACCAAAGCCTACGCCAATAGAAAGAGTGAGCGGTGTGTTATTTTCAACCATTTTCTCTCTGAAGTCATCAATCAATTGGAAATTTTGATTCATCATATTTTTCAAGATTTTATAGCGAGCAACGAAGAAATATTTTTCCCTGTTCAATCTTTTCGAGAATACTTTATGTTCATTCAACCAATCACTGACAATTGAAGTAATCATACTATTTAATATTGAGGTTTCTTTTTCCTCCATATTTTCTGTTACATCATCATAATTGTCAACAGAAATCACACCTACAACGAGCTGACGATTTTGGATTTCTTGACGTAGAGATTGTTCATTACTTACATCAATAAAATAAATCAGCCCTTCTTCTTTATGGATATAAAAGTAATATTGTTTTTCACCAATATCCATAAAATTTTTCTCTTGTTCATTCAGTGCAAGAATTTCTCGTATTTTCTCGCTATTTAATTCTTCCTGCTGACCTGTAAATACATAATCAGCATAAGGATTGAGCCAAAGAAGTGCTTGATTTTCACGATTGTATCGCAATACCCCAAGTGGCATTGTTTCTAACACTTGCTTTGTACTTTCCTCTGCATAATCAGTCACTTGCCGAATCACTTCTCGATTTTCTATGTGCATAGCTCCCATTATTCTCCAAGTGAAATAATAGATACCCATTGCTATGACAAAAATCCAAATCAAAATCATCCATTGATACGGAAAAATAAGAATTCCAAAAATGATTAAGAAAAGAGCAAGAGTAACAAAAATCAGTATTTCCTTTCTCGTAGGTTTCTTCATATACCTCCACCTCCAATCGTTGATATTTTTCTATTACTATATTTTACCATAATTTTTATAATACTGGCGAACATTCTTATATGTAAATATCTAAAAACTCGCACTTATACTAAATTGCTAATTTTCAACGAATCTTTGAGTTATAAAAAATGTTATAAAGCGAGGTTGTAGCAGTAAATAATTATTATAGTTCACTGCGATAAACTACTAAAAAAAGAGGAATGTTTCACGTGAAACACTCCTCTTAACTATTTACTGATTAATCTTCTTGAACGAATGGAAGTAATCCCATAATACGTGCACGTTTGATTGCAACAGTTAATTTACGTTGATTTTTTGCACCTGTACCTGTCACACGACGAGGTAAGATTTTTCCACGTTCAGAAATGAAACGTTTCAACAATTCAACATCTTTATAATCTACATACTCAATTTTGTTAGCAGCGATGAAGTCAACTTTTTTGCGACGACGACCGCCACCACGACGACGTTGTGGTTGTACCATTGTATTTTCCTCCTTTAGTAGTTTCGCTTAGAATGGTAAATCATCATCCGGAATATCTATCGGTGAATCTCCACCAAACATATCATCTCGTGCGAAGTTCGGTTGTTGATTACTTGCAGCAGTCTGAACTGGTGGTGTTTGATTCGTGTAATTCGCTTGAGGAGCATTTTGTTGTTGCATTCCACCAAAATTGTTGCCATTGTCAAATCCACGTTGCTCATTTGACCCACGACTTTCAAGGAATGTAAAATTATCTGCTACTACTTCAGTAACATACACACGCTGTCCCTGTTGATTTTCGTAATTTCTCGTTTGAATACGACCCGTTACGCCAATCAATGAACCTTTACGCGTATATTGCGAAATAGTTTCCGCAGTTTTTCCCCATGCCACGACATTGATAAAATCTGCTTCACGCTGTCCTTGTGCGTTTGTGAATTGACGGTTTACTGCAAGAGTAAAAGTCGCCACTGCACGTCCGCTACCTGTATAACGTAATTCAGCATCTTTTGTTAATCTACCAGCTAAAACAACATTATTAATCATACCGCACCTCCTTTTCATTTCTTGATTGTTTCACGTGAAACAATTTCCATCAGTATTAAATTAAGCCTCTAATTTAACAATCATGTGACGCAAGATATCGTCATTGATTTTTGCTAAACGATCAAATTCATTGATTGCATTAGCAGTTGATAGAGCAGAAACGTTTACGATATGGTAGATTCCTTCACGGAATCCTTGAATTTCGTATGCTAAGCGACGTTTTTCCCAATCTTTAGACTCAGTGATTTCTCCACCGTTGTCTTTCAAAATCGTATCAAAACGTTCTACCAAAGCAGCTTTTGCTTCCTCATCAATGTTTGGACGAATCAAGTAAAGAATTTCGTAGTTTGTCATTGATTTTGCACCTCCTTATGGTCTATGACGCAAGAAAATTCCTTGCGTAAGGAGCAAGCTCTTTCGAGTTACTCACGAAAGTAAATTATACACCTTTTTCCCCCACTTGACAAGTTTTATATAACAAGAAAAGCAAAGAGGGGCGGTTTGAAGTCTGCAACAGCGAACCATGTCGTTTATTTACTACTACACTTCGTTTCGCATACAATCTTTCTAAGAACCAAAGATTCTTGAAAGACTAGCATTGAAGCGTAGCTTCAAGCGACATGGTGAGCAGTTGCCAGACTTCAGCCCCTCGTAGCTAGACAGAGAAAAGCGAAGAGGGGCGTTCAGGGTTTTGTCGTAGTGAGCCACAGCATTTACTTGCTGGAAACATAGTTTCCAGTGCTGTTGCGAACAGCGACCAAAAAAAAAACACGCTCATTCCCCCTAAGGAATAAACGTGCATTTCTCTTTTATCTCAATTTCCCATCTGGCGTTACAAGATAATAGGCTTGACCTGCCTTGTATTCACTTCTTGCACCGATTAATTGATTCAGTGTCACAAAAGTATAACCTTGTGCTTTCAACGCTGGCACAACTTGTTTCGTCCCCTCTACACTTGTCATATAAATATCGTGCATCAAAATGATACTACCGTCAAATGTATTCGCAGTAATCGTGTTATAAATCGCCGTAGGATTTTTACTTTGCCAATCAAGCGAGTCCACATTCCACAAAGCAATGCCACAATTTGCCTCTGTTGCAATTTGCTCATTGAACGCACCATAAGGCGGTCGCATCAAATTCGGACGTTTACCGATAATCTTTTCAATTACTTCTTCTGTATTATGAATTTCTTCTTTTTGCTTATCCGCAGAAAGAGTTGGTAAATTTAAATGATGATACGTGTGTGAAGCAATTTGGTTGCCATTATCATATGCTTGTTTCACAATATCAGGATACTTGCTCGCCTCACTTCCCAAAACGAAGAAAGTCGCAGGAATATTTTGCTCTTTCAAGTAAGCAAGTAACGCTGGTGTCGAAGTTGGACTTGGTCCGTCATCATACGTCAAAGCCACTAATTTTTTCCCTACCAATGATTGATCTTTCGATACGGTCATCTCAGTGGATTGAATTTTTTCTTCTGTCGTAGACGTAGCCATTTGTTTGGCTTTTTCAGTCACAAATTCTGGTTTGAGAATACTTGTCATCACCGCAAGTGGAATTTTATATTCTTTTATACTCGCATTTTTATTGTCAAATTGTTGCGGAGTGAAGAAAAGTGTTAAATTTTCTTCGTCTAGTAAGAAACGCTGATAATTTTGAACATCTGGAGTAAGTCCTTTTTTCAATGCCTCTTTATCCTCAGCATTTGCCTCTAATTTCTTATAAAGATATTCCGAAACTAATTTCAAACCATCCTGCTCTTGAAATACATCTGCAATCGTAACAATTTTTCCAGAAGTTAAATTGTATGTTCGAGTTTCCATTTCGGTTGATTGATTTTTTGAAGATGCAAGTTGCGTAATCATCTCATAGCGAAAACCAAGCAAATTTCCTGCTTTTGTCGTATCAAATGACATGAGAAACTCACTATTTTTTTTCTTTTTGTCGTCTATCTGATTTGCTTTTGCTTTAAACACGTTAATGTTACTTTCAGCAAAAGTTTTCAAATCTTGATTGATTGTTTCATTGTCAGTTTTTGGATAATCCACAACAATATGATACTCTTCATTTTCAAGAATGGAATGTTCTTCTACACCTTCTACCACTTTGCTCCTCACTTTATCTTCAAGACTTGCTTGAACGTGTAAATCTTCATTAGATTTCATCATGAAACCAGCAGTAACCCCAACAGATAAAGCAGCAATAATTGCCACACTCATTAATATTTTTGTTCTCAATTTCATCTACATTTTCCCTCTTCTACCTTTTTGACCTATGTTTCTATTTTAGTACAGAACCTACTTGTTTTACAACGAATATCATGTGGTTTCACATTTTTTTAATGTTTCACGTGAAACAATTTTTTCTAAAAGAAAAAACAACAGATTTAACATTTTCCGTTAAACCTGTTGTCAATATTATTCTTCTTCAGTTACATCATTTGTTTCTTCTTTTTCAGTAATCGCCATTGTTACGACTTTTGCATTGTCTTCCATACGCATAACTTTTACTCCTTGCGTACTACGACCTGTTTGGGAAACATCTGCGACTGCAAAACGAATGATTACACCTTTATCATTGATAAGCATAATGTCCTCATCACCTGCAACCGTTGCGACACCTACAAGTTTTCCGTTTTTCTCGGTTACGTTAGCAGTTTTCATTCCTTTACCGCCACGACCTTTTACCGCATATTCTGAGCCAATTGTACGTTTTCCGTAGCCATTTTCTGTGATAATCAATACTTCTTTATCATCTGTCAAAACATCACTACCTACGACATAATCACCTTCACGTAAACGAATCCCACGCACACCAGCGGCAGTTCGTCCCATAGAACGCACGACTTCTTCCTCGAAACGAACTAAATAACCATTTGCCGTTGCAATGAAAATCGTCTGTTTCCCGTCTGTTGGAATTACGTTAATCAACTCGTCATCATCTTTTAAATTGATTGCTTTCAATCCATTAGAACGGATATTCGCAAATTCTCCTGCACTCACACGTTTCACAATTCCTTGTTTTGTTGTAAAGAATAGCTGATGCCCTTCTTGAGCCTGACCAGAAACGGAAAGAATCATTTTCACTTTTTCATTAGAGTCAATTCCTAGCAAGTTGACAATTGGAATCCCTTTTGCACTTCTGCCATATTCTGGAATTTCATAACCTTTGCTACGCAATACTCTTCCTCTATTCGTAAAGAATAGGAGCGTGTCATGAGTATTCGTTGCTAAAATAGTTTTGACAAAGTCATCATCGTTGACACCCATTCCTTGAACGCCACGACCGCCACGTTTTTGAGCACGAAACTCTGTTGCCGCCATGCGTTTGATGTAGCCGTTATTCGACAAGGTCAAAATTACTTCTTCTTCTTCAATCAAATCTTCATCTTCTAAACTCAAGACTTCACCAACTAGAAGTTCCGTTCTACGCTTATCATCATATTTACGACGAATTTCTGAAAGTTCATCTTTGATAATTTGAACTACACGCTCTGGACGTGCCAAAATATCTGCTAAATCCTTGATTAATTCTAAAAGATTTTGGTATTCTTCCTCTAATTTGTCACGTTCCAAACCTGTCAAACGACGCAAACGCATATCCAAAATTGCTTGCGATTGTTTTTCAGAAAGCTCAAAACGATTCATCAATTCCGTTTGAGCGATAGAATCGGTCTCACTGCCACGAATAATTGCAATAATTTCATCAATATGGTCAAGTGCGATTCGCAATCCTTCTAAAATATGAGCCCGAGCCTCTGCTTTTGCTTTGTCAAATTCTGTTCTGCGAACAATAATTTCTTTTTGATGCTCGATATAATGCTCTAAAATTTGTTTCAATGAAAGCAATTTAGGAGCACCATTGACAATAGCAAGCATATTGAAACCAAAACTTGTTTGCAATTGAGTCATTTTATAAAGATTGTTTAATACTACACTTGCTGATACATCACGGCGAACTTCGATAACTACACGTATCCCTTCACGATTACTTTCATCACGAAGTGCAGTAATGCCGTCCACTCGCTTATCACGAACCAATTCAGCAATTTTTTTGACCAGCGTTTCTTTGTTGACAACATACGGCAATTCCGTTACAACAATGCGTTCTTTCCCACTTGATGTTTCTTCCATTTCCACTCTTGAGCGAATGGTAATAGATCCTTTTCCTGTTTCGTAGGCTTTTCTAATACCACTTTTCCCCATAACAAGTGCAGCAGTAGGAAAATCTGGACCCGGAATCACTTCCATTAATTCTGCTACTGTAACATCAGGATTTTCCATGACAAGATTGATTGCATCAATGGTTTCACCTAAATTGTGCGGTGGAATATTGGTTGCCATCCCTACCGCAATTCCTGTCGTTCCATTGACTAAAAGATTAGGAAATCTTGCGGGCAACACTTGCGGTTCACGTTCTGTATCGTCATAGTTACTGATGAAATCAACAGTATTTTTATTAATATCACGCAACATCTCCATGGCAATTTTGCTCATGCGTGCCTCTGTATAACGCATTGCCGCTGCCTTGTCTCCGTCCATTGAACCAAAGTTTCCATGACCGTCTACAAGCATTTGGCGATAACTCCAAGGCTGTGCCATACGCACCATAGCCTCGTAAATAGAGGAGTCACCGTGTGGGTGATATTTCCCCATTACATCCCCAACAATACGAGCAGATTTTTTATGTGGCTTATCACTTGTTACACCAAGTTCATTCATTCCGTACAAAATACGTCTATGCACTGGTTTTAATCCATCTCGAACATCTGGCAAGGCACGAGCAACGATAACACTCATCGCATAGTCAATAAAGCTATCACGCATCTCCTGACTCAGATTTACATCAATAATATTTTTATCTTCCACTTTTTTCTTCTCCTTTTTAAAAAGGGTCTATACCTTACTATTATACCACAAAAAAACAGTAAATTGCGAAGTACTCAAAAAGAAAATGAGGAAAATAGAGATTTTTCCTGCCTTTTCTTAGAGGTAGAAAACTTTAGGATAACTCTAATGAAAAAACACACGCAATGCGTGTGCTAATTTTAAAGGTGTCCATAATTTATTTGATTTCATTATTTTTTTTGTAATCCAACAAAACAGGAACAATTGCCAAAAGAAATAACACAATTGGAAATAGCCATAATGCTTGATTATAACTAGCTGAATCTGTTGAATACCAATAATAAATAACAAAAACGAGCGAAAAAGAGGTGGACAAGTAGATACTTCTAGCGATAGATTTCATGACATTTCTCCTATGAATAGTTAAAGGGTAACTCTAAAAACTAGCTAATTTAACCTTAAGCAGAGTTTTTAAAGTTGCCCTAAACATAGTTTTACTTTTCTTTAGCGTACTCAAAATATTTCATTTTTAAGAAGTACGAACAGGTGTAATGAGTTGCACAAATTCTCCATTTTCTTCTGTTGGACGAAGAGTAAACGGACGAATAGGAGCGATAAATTGAATTTCAATATGACTTTTTCCAAAGGCACGCAAGGCATCTTTCATATAGTCAGGATTGAAACTAATCGTTAAATCTTCCCCTTCGACTTTTTCAGGAGACAATTCTTCATCAAATCGACCTACTTCTGGTGAATTTCCAAAAAGTGTTATTTTTCCAGATTTGATTTCAAGACGAACGATATTGCTTTGCCCTTCGTGACTCATCAAACTTGCACGATTGATTGCACTTGAGATTTCAGACGTTTCAAATGTAACACTTGTAGAACATTGCGAAGGAATCAAGCGATCGGTATCAGGATAATTTCCTTCCAAAAGTCGAGAATAATAAGAGATATTTTCTGTTTTAAACAAAATTTGCGAAGAAGTAATGTGTAGCGTAATTTCTTCATTTTCTTCACCGAAAATAGAGCTAATATGCTGCAAACTTTTTCCTGGTAAGACAACGTCAAAGTTTTCTCCGTCGTTTTCAAGAGTAATAATGCGTTGCGATAAACGGTGAGAATCTGTTGCGACAGCTTTTAGCGTAGCATCTTGAAGCATGAGATGAACCCCTGTCAAAATTGGTTTCGATTCATGTTTGGATACAGCAAAAACTGTTTCATTGATTACTTGTTTAACTAATGCAAGTGGCAAAGTAAGTGGTTTTTGACTTGTCACTTCAGGCAAGCGAGGATAGTTTTCAATATCCAAACCATTAACCACATAATCAGCTTTTCCGCTTGTAATATGCACTTGTGAGTTTTCTAAAACTTCTAGTGTAAAAGTCTTTTCAGGTAAACTAGAAATAATTTTCAAAAGGAAATTGGCATCTAGGACAATTCCTCCTTTATCATAAACTTTCATATCTGCTTTTTCATCTTTAATGTCAATTGTTGTAATCAACGAAATATCTACATTTGAACCTGTAAGGGTAAGTTTATCCTCAACTAATAACAATTTCACCCCTGTTAAAATTGGCATGGTTGTTTTGCTTTCAATTGCTTTACTTGTAATCAATAACTGACTTTTAAATACATCACGACTCATTGAAAAATGTAACATTCACTTTCCTCCATTCATTTTTTCTTTATTATACCAAAGAATACTAGCTTTCTACAATGTTTCTTAATGTTCTTTTATTTTTTGAGAATTTTTAGTGGTGCCCTCTCTATATATATTATTAAATAATATAGTAGTAGTAGGAGCTGTGGAAAAATAGAAAAACTGTTTGATATGTGAGTATGATAGGATTTTGCTTGTGAAAAAGCTGTGGAAAAGTGGAAAAGTTTTCCACAGCCTATTTCAATGCAAATTGAATTTTATCCACTTCTTTTTTGAAGTTCTCATCATTTTTCAAACGTTTTTCGATATTTTTACTCGCATACATTACCGTTGTATGATCTTTTCCGCCAAACTCCGCTCCGATTTTTGGTAGCGACTCTTTTGTCAGCTCACGTGAGAGATACATGGCGATTTGTCTGGCAGTGGTTACGACTTTGATCCGTTTTTTCCCTTTCAAATCTTTCACGGTTAAGCCGTAAAATTCACTTACAACCGTTTGTATGCTGAGAATGGTCATCTCTTTTGTGCTGTTATAGCTGTCTCCATTTAACGTTGCCAAAATTTCTTCTACAAAATCTGTTGTGATCTCTTTATTGCGAATGGTCGCCTGCGTATAAACGGTTGTCCAAGCTCCTTCCAGCTCACGAATTTGTGTTGTAATGCGACTAGCAATTAATTGCAAAATCTTATCGTCTACTTCTTCTATTTTTTCACGCTTGAGTATATTTCTCAAAATCGCTAAACGTGTTTCATAATCAGCCGGAGCAATATCAATAATCAAACCTTTTTGGAAACGAGAAACGTTTCGGTCAGTAAAATTATCCAAATCTTTCGGCAGCCGGTCACTTGTCATAACGATTGCTTTTCCGTTGTTAATCAACTGTTCAAAGGTATGGAAAAATTCAACTTCTGTCTGACTTTCCCTTGGCATAAATTGCACATCATCAATCATCAGCAAATCTAAATTTCGGAAGTACTCTCTGAACTCAGACATTTTCTTTTTCTGAATCGATTCGACAAATTCATTGGTGAAATTTTCTGCGGTAATATAACGAATTTTTGCAAGCGGATTGTTGCTTAAAATTTCATGTCCAATCGCTTGCATCAAATGCGTTTTCCCAAGACCTGACCCACCGTAAATAAACAATGGATTGTACGTTACACCGGGCTTAGTAGCAACGGCTAAAGCAGCAGCGTGTGCGACTTTGTTGCTATTTCCTTCGACAAAGTTTTCAAATGTATAGCGATCATTTAGTTTGGCATCCTCTGCATGAAATTCTTCTTGAGCAGAAGGGAGAAATTCCGCTATTTCTTCTCTTACATCAGGTATCTCGGTATTTACTTCACTTTCAGTGAGAACTTTTGCAATGATTTCTTTTCGTGTCACGTGATACCCAACGACTGTAATATCATCTGCTAAGTCCCCTTCCCAAAATTCCTTATGCACGTCAGAGGGGACGACAATCGTCAATACGCCGTTCTCTAAAGAAATTGGACGTGTGGTAAGGACAAAGTTTTTAATAAATACAGGAGACAATTTTTTGGTATGCTGTAAATATTCACTTAATGCATCCCATAATTTATCAATAGTTTCCATACTTCTATAACTCCTTTGAGCTTTTTGGTGTTTTTTTTCATCTACTTTAAAGCTCTAAATTTTTCATTTTTTTCAGCACTTTATCAATTCAGCTTTATTATCATATCATCTTTTGTAGCAGTTTTCCACACCCTAACAGCTCTTGTGGAAAAAAGTTTCACAGAGGTGAAATACGTTTTCCACAAGAGGAGGAAAAAATGTGGAAAAAGAGAGTGGAATATATACTTTTCCACAAGAAAAAGAAAAAAAGAGAGTGAAAACAGCAAAAACGGAAAAACATTTCCACAGTTTTTTCCACAAGTGGAAAAAAGATTTTCACAAGGTGTGATTCTGTGGAAAACTTGTGGAAAAGCCTGTAAAAAACGAAAAAAAGAGCGAAAATTTCCCTATTTTTTCCATAGGCGTGTGTGAAACAATCGCTCAAAAATTTTTTCATTTCCTTTAAAAAAATCAAGATTTTCGCTCTCTCTTGTTGTAAAATGAAGTATAAGATTTTTATAGAAATTACGTGGAGGAAAAAATGGCGAAAGAAACAATGATGAATGTGCTAGAAGAGTTAATTGAGGCGAAATTGAATAATTTTGATGTGACGATTGAGTGGCATCCCTCCATGCAAACAATTGAATTAACGGTAACCCTTTTTGCCGAAAACAAAGAAAACGTTGCGTTAGCGGATAAAGAGGCGATAGAAAGTCAGGAAAATGTGATTGCATTTGAAGATAGTGTGGTATTGTATAATCAAACACGTGTGAAAAATTTATCAAATGATGTGTTGTTTTCCCTTCCTTATGAGGATAAAAAAGGGATTCAAAGAGCGTATTTATCTGCATTGATCGAAACCCTGCAAGAAGTGCTTGTCAATGGACAAGATCAATTGCTTGATTTTTTAGAGGAAACAGCGATGTTATCAAAAATTGAGTCGATGAATGATGAGGAGATCAAAGAGTATTTCCAATCATTAGATGAAAATGAAAAAGAGAAATTATTGCAGATTTTAAATGTTGAAGAGGCTGAGTTTTCTCTTGAGTGGGATGAAAAAATGTTTGAGCAAGAATTAACAAATGCTTTAGCAACAGATAAAGGAAAAGAAATGGTGGTAGCACCGAAATTTTAATTTTAGGGTACCCAGTATGAGAAGAGGAAAAAATATGGAATGGACAGAAGTAAAAGTGATTGCCACCAGTGAGGCAGTTGAGGCGATTAGTAATATTTTGATTGAAAATGGAGCAAGCGGTGTAGCAATTGAAGATGATTTGGATATTGCACATTACGAGGTAGATGAATTTGGTGAAATTTTAGACAAGGAAAAATTGATGCGACACAATGAGGATGTGAATATTACTGCGTATTTTCCAGAAGTAATGAATGTCATCGAACTTTTACCTGAAATAAAATCCAGAATTTCACAATTGACCGAATTTGGTTTAGACATTGGAAAAAATGAAGTGGTTTTGCAAGCAATTGAAGAAGAAGGCTGGGCTGATGCGTGGAAAAAGTATTACGCACCAAAGCGTTTGACACGATTTTTAACCGTGGTGCCAAGTTGGGTGAATTACGAAAAAGAAGTAGAAGATGAACAATTGATTTTCTTAGATCCGGGAATGGCGTTTGGTACAGGAACGCATCCGACGACTCGTTTGAGTTTGCAGGCTCTTGAGAGTGTTTTGCGTAAAGGAGAGGTAGTTCTTGATGTGGGAGTTGGCAGCGGAGTGTTGAGCATTGCGGCGAGTTTGCTTGGTGCAAAGGAAATTTTCGCCTATGATTTGGACGAAGTAGCAGTCAATCGGGCAAAAGAGAATTTTGCTTTGAATCCAAAATGTGAAAATATCCATGTGGATAAAGGAAATTTATTACAAGGAGTCACTCAAAAAGCAGATGTTATTGTGGCAAATATTTTGGCGGATATATTGATTTTAATGACGAAGGATGCGTATCGTTTACTAGATGAAAATGGAAAATTGATTTTAAGTGGGATTATTTCAGAAAAACTTTCCATGGTGAGAGAAGAATTTGAGACGGTTGGTTTTGTGATTGAACAAGTTTTAACAAGTGGCGAATGGAATGCCCTCGTGTTAAGCAAAAACAAAGATGAACAGAACGGTATGGTGGGTGGCTAATGCAAAGATATTTTTTAGAAACTCCAACACCTGAAAGCAATACTCTTTTACTACAAGATGAAAATTTACATCATATGCTACGTGTGATGAGAATGAAAGAAAAACAAGAAGTTTATCTTGTTTTTTCAGATGAAAAAGTCTGGCAAGTTTCTGCAAAAGAAGTGAAGAATGACGGAATTTTGTTTGAAAAAGTTTGTGAGATTACAAAAAATGTTGAAATGCCTGTTCAAGTAAGCATTGCTTCTGGTTTTCCAAAAGGTGATAAGGCAGAGTGGATTACGCAAAAAGCTGTGGAATTAGGCGTGCATACGATTTTCTTTTTCCCAAGTACCAATTCTGTGGTGAAGTGGGATGATAAAAAACGGGAGAAAAAACAAATTCGTTTGCAAAAAATAGCACAAGAGGCAGCCGAACAAAGCCATAGAACACATTTACCAAAAGTAGAATTGCTTGCGAATATTCAAGAATTGTATAGTCGATTTGTCGATTATCAAGAAATTTTGATTGCCTATGAAGAAAGTGCAAAAAATGGTGAGGACGCTCAATTACTTCAGACGATAGGAAAAATGGAAAAAGGCGAGGAGTTGCTTGCTATCTTCGGTGCAGAAGGTGGATTATCTGTTGAGGAAGTAGAAAAAATGACTGCTTTAGGTGGCAAGTGTGCAGGACTTGGTCCACGGATTTTACGAACAGAAACCGCCCCAATGTATTTGCTCGGAGCAGTAAGTGTTTTAACAGAATTAAAAAACGGAGGATGCAGTGAGAACAATGAGGAATTTTTAAAGGGGGTGTCAATGGATGCAAAGAAAATTACTCATAAAAGCGGATATGACGGATGATGAGTTAAAAGAGACACTTTTAAATTTAGACGATAGAATAGAGGAAGTTTTTGTTTTGCCTAATCATCTCACACGTGCTAAACAGCTACTTTATAGAAGAGAAATTAAACTTGCAAGTCTTATAGATTATCCTTTAGGATGTGGCACAACGGGAAAAATTGCTTTTGAAGTAGGGGAGAGTTTTCGTCTCGGTGCGGAAATTTTGCAGATTTCTTTACCAATTTATGCGATAAAAGAACAGAATTTTGATGTGATAAAAAATTTGTGCGAGACACTTTTTCCTCTTGGTGCAACTCGGGAATTGCGGTTTTGCGTGGAAAATACGCAATTAAGAGAAATCGACAAAATCAAATTGGCACAAAATATTTCTTCGTTGAACATTCGGCATTTAACCCTTCATGTGAAAAATATCGAAAATGCTCTACATGATATATCCGTTTTTCAATTGGACGCAGGAGAAGAGGTAACACTTCATGTGAATGTGCAAGAGTTGAATAAAGAAAAACTCCCTTTACTTTACAAAACAGGTATAAAAAGAGTCGGAGCTTTTATTTTATAACTATTTTTGTTAGAATGAGTTCATTTAGTAATGAAAAAATCGAAGTTTTTTAGAACAGGGGGCGAAATTCATGTCAAAAGAAGAAAATATGACGGGTGAGGAAGTCATTCGTATGGTCAGTCATTATATGACAGAGGAACAAACACAATTTGTGCAGAAAGCACTTGATTTTGCGACAGAAAAGCACGCCCCAGATACAAGGAAAAGTGGCGAGCCTTACATCATTCATCCGATTCAAGTAGCAGGTATTTTGGCAGAATTGCACATGGATGCTCATACGGTTGCCACTGGATTTTTGCATGATGTGGTGGAAGACACTCCAGTGACGCTAGAAGATTTAAAAGAATTTTTTGGCGATGACGTGGCAAATTTGGTTGACGGCGTGACAAAACTTGGGAAAATCAAGTATAAAAGTCATGAGGAACAACTTGCTGAAAATCACAGGAAAATGCTCATTGCAATGGCACAAGATTTGCGAGTGATTTTGGTAAAACTTGCGGATAGATTGCATAATATGCGAACACTTGAACATTTACGTGAAGACAAACAGCGTAGAATTTCAATGGAAACAATGGAAATTTATGCTCCACTTGCTCATAGACTTGGGATTAGTCGAATAAAATGGGAATTAGAAGACACTGCGTTGCGTTATTTAAATCCTCAACAATATTACCGCATTGTCAATTTGATGAACTCAAAAAGAACTGAGCGGGAAGAATATATCGCTGATTCTGTCGAACAAATTCGTGAGGCAACGGAAGAATTAGAGATTTACGCTGAAATTTATGGACGTCCAAAACATTTATACTCGATTTATCGCAAAATGAAAGACCAGAAAAAGCAATTTGAAGAAATCTATGATTTACTTGCCATTCGTGTCATTGTAGATTCTATCAAAGAATGTTACGCTGTCTTAGGTGCAATTCACACGAAATGGACACCAATGCCGGGGAGATTCAAAGATTATATTGCCATGCCAAAGGCAAATATGTACCAATCCATTCATACAACGGTAATCGGGCCAAACGGCAATCCGCTTGAAGTGCAAATTCGTACAACGGAAATGCATGAAGTGGCAGAGTTTGGTGTGGCGGCTCATTGGGCGTATAAAGAAGGTCAAACGAAGAAATTAAAAGAAGATGCAATGACCAAAACACTCTCGTGGTTTCATGAAATTTTAGATTTACAAAAAGAAAGTACAGATGCCACAGATTTCATTGAAAGTGTAAAAGGAGATATTTTTTCTGATAAAGTCTATGTTTTTACACCAAAAGGAGAGGTGACGGAGCTTCCAGCAGGAAGTGGCCCACTTGATTTTGCTTATTCTATTCATACGCAAATTGGCGATAAAACAACTGGTGCAAAAGTGAATGGAAAAATGGTACAGCTTGATTACAAGCTGAAAACTGGAGATATTATCGAGATTATCACGAGCAGTAACTCCTTTGGTCCAAGTCGTGATTGGTTAAAACTGGTCAAAACGACAAAAGCACGAAATAAAATTAAGCGATTTTTCAAAACGCAAGACAAAGAACTTTCCATTAATAAAGGTCGTGAAATGATTGTTCATGAGCTTGTAGAAATGAAATTTAACACAGCTGTTTATCTCAATAAAGCACACGTTACTGAGATTTTGGAACGATTTAATTATAAAACAGAAGAAGAGCTGTTTGCTGCGGTTGGTTTTGGTGAAATTTCACCGATTACTGTTGCCAATCGTCTCACCGAAAAAGAACGTCGTGCGATAGATAAGCAAAAACAAAAAGAAAAAGAAGATGCCCTACTTCACAATGCAGTCAAAGTAGAAAAAGAGCCTGAAAAAATGAAAATTCGCCATGAAGGTGGCATTATCATTCAGGGAGCAAGCAATTTAATGGTTAGATTGTCTCGTTGCTGTAACCCTGTACCGGGAGATGAAATTATCGGCTACATTACCAAAGGACGTGGAATTTCTATTCATAGAAAAGATTGTCAAAATTTAGCCAGTCAACCTGAGCTAAACGAGCGGACTATTGATGTTGAGTGGGAAGATTCAAGAATATCTAATAATGGGAAAGATTACGTTGCTGAGTTAGATATTTTTGGCTACAATCGTAGTGGTTTACTCAATGATATTTTACAAGTCATTAGTGGACAAACAAAAAATCTCGTAAGCGTTGAGGCAAAACCAACCAAAGAAAAAATGGCAACTATTCACGTAGCACTAGGAATCAAAGACATTCATCATTTAACAGCAATAGTAGACAAAATAAAATCCGTCCCAGATGTCTACTCAGTAAAAAGAACAAATGGGTGACAAAGAAAAGCGTAGAGGGGCGTTTTGAGGTCTGTCGCAGTGAACCACAGCATTTACTTGCTGGAAACGCAGTTTCCAGTGCTGTTGCGAACAGCGACCAGACCTCAGCCCCTCGTAGCTAGACAAAGAAAAGCGTAGAGGGGCGTTCTGAAGTCTGCAACAGTGAACACTGTCGTTTATTTACTCGAAACGAAGTTTCGAGCGACATTGTGACCAGTTGCCAAACTTCAGCCCCTCGTAGCTAGACAAAGAAAAGCGAGCGGGGCGTTTTGAAGTCTGCAATAGTGAACACTGTCGTTTATTTACTCGAAACGAAGTTTCGAGCGACATTGTGACCAGTTGCCAAACTTCAGCCCCTCGTAGCTAGACAAAGAAAAGCGAGCGGGGCGTTTTGAAGTCTGCAATAGTGAACACTGTCGTTTATTTACTCGAAACGAAGTTTCGAGCGACATTGTGACCAGTTGCCAGACTTCAGCCCCTCATAGCTAGACAAAGAAAAGCGTAGAGGGGCGATTTGAGGTCTGTCGCAGTGAACCACAGCATTTACTTGCTGGAAACGCAGTTTCCAGTGCTGTTGTGAACAGCGACCAGACCTCAGCCCCTCATAGCTAGACAAAGAAAAGCGGAGAGGAAAAAATGAAAGCAGTAATCCAAAAAGTAAGCAGTGCAAGCGTGAAAATAGAAGGTAAAATTGTTGGAGAAATTAAAGAGGGTTTTATGATTTTACTAGGAGTACACGAAGAAGATACGCAAAAAGATGTAGATTACTTAGTGAGAAAAATTACAGGTTTGCGTGTATTTGAAGATGAAAATGAGAAAATGAATCTTTCTTTGCAAGATGTTGGCGGAAGTATTCTCAGTATTTCACAATTTACGCTTTATGCAGAAACGAAAAAAGGCAATCGCCCAAGTTTTATTCAGGCAGCTAAGCCAGAAGTGGCAATTCCACTTTATGAGGCATTTAATGCAGGTTTGCGAGCGAATGGTTTGACGGTGGCAGAAGGAGAATTTGGAGCAATGATGGACGTTTCACTTGTCAACAGTGGTCCAGTAACAATTATTATGGATACACGAGAACAATGAGAAAAACTGAGTATGGGTACCTCTAAAAACTAGCACTTTTAGATAAGTGTAGGTTTTTAGAGGTACTTTTTTCAGTTTTTTTACCTTTTCCTTTAAAATTTCTAATTTTAACCTCAATCTTTTGCTTATTAATAATCTATTGTATAAAATGATAGTGTGGAATGAGGTGAGAGTATGAAAAATTCAAGTATCATTGTAGAAGAAGTTGCGAGAAATTTTTTACACATTGTGCAATTTTTAAATAAACATTGTAATTCTTCAAAAACTATCACAGAAATAGCAAGTGAACTTCATTTGAAAGAGGTAAAAGTGAAAAATGCTCTTGAATTTTACGAGGAGTTGAAAACGATCCGAAAGGAAAATTTCGAGTTTGAAATTTCTTGGCAAGGAGCAGAAATAATCGCCACTTTTACGGAGGAATATTCATTTTATGAAGTGGCAGCAACAGTGATTCGACATGATTTTGGCTATAATTTTTTAGTGAAATTATTTATGGAAAGTGAAAATTTTAATTACGAGGATTTTTTATTAGAAAATGGTTATTCCCGTACAACTGGACATCGAAAGAAAAAAGAGTTGCAAGGGTTTTTGAATAAATACAACATTCAACTGGATGGTCGTGTAGGAAAATGGAATTTTGTTGGCGAAGAAAGAGATATTCGTCACATGATGTTTGCTATTCTTAGGCAAACACAAGTAAATGAATGGATACTAGAAAGGCAAATGTCAAGAGAAGCCATTCAAGGAACCATTCGTGATTTAATGCCTGAAAAACTACGAGATAAATACGGTGCCATTCGGCAAGTAGGTTTACTTTTTGCCATTCACAATTGGCGAATTAAGCAAAATCATCGGCTGAATCAGTCGATAAGTTGGAGCAGGGGTGTAAAAAAAGAGGAGCATTACGAGGAATTTAGAGCATTATACGAGAAAATTTTAAGCCCGTATGGTTTGACGGCAGAAGAAATGCAGGCGGAAGTGGAGCATTTTTATTTTCAAATTATTTACTCGCTTTCACCGATTTCCGAGTTTAACGGTGAGGAAAAGCGAAATTTTCATCACCCGTATGCAAAGGAAATAACGGAATTTATCGAAACGCTAGAAGTTTTTTATGACGAGAAATTGACAAAAAAAGAGGAAGTTTATGTTGCGTGGAATTTAGAACTTTCTTTTGACTACAAAGAAATTTTCCCGACCGATTTGGATATTTTTGGCAGAGAATTTGAAATGGTGCGAGTTGGTTATTTTGATTTATTTAAAACGTTGTTATTAGCTAAAAATGAGGAATTTTTTGGTGAAGTGCTTCAGCACGACTTTGTTACACGCATCTTTCAATTTTTACTTTTAGATATGTATACATCACATCGTGTGAAAATTCGCGTTCTTGTTTTTTCAATGTATGGTTTACATCAAACAAAATACATTATGAACTTGCTCAAAATGCTTACAGAAGTCCAATTAGAATTTGTCGAAAAACCTGAAGAAGCGGACTTGATTATTACAGATAGAAAAATTAATTATGACTTCCCGCAATTTATTTTGAGCTTTACCAATAAAGAAAGAATCGAACAACTGAAATTGAAGTTGGCAGAAATTGAAAAAAGAAAAATAGAAGAAAGAAGAAAACGCCTGTAATAGACGTTTTCTTTTTAAAGGCACCTCTAACAACTCCGCTTAAGACTAAATTAGCTAGTTTTTAGAGGTGTCCTTAAAGTTTTTTATTCTAAAACAAGTACCCCTTTTTCAAGTTTGAATGGCTCAAGCTCGTTGATGTGGTCAAAGAACATGACTCCGTTTAAGTGGTCAATTTCGTGTTGCACAACGATTGCTTCATAGCCACGCAATTTGATTTTTTTCGTTTCGCCGTCTTTATTTGTGTATTGCACGGTGATACGTGCATATCTTACGACAAATCCTTGAATTTCTCTATCAACAGAAAGACAACCCTCACCGTCTTTCAAACACGCCTTTTGTACGGAATGAGCGATGATTTTCGGATTGTAAAGAATTTCTTCTATAAGTGAGGCTGGATTTTCCAAATCATCATTTGGAACAAGAACGGCGATTATGCGTTTTGAAACGTCAAGTTGCGGAGCAGCGATTCCTACGCCACCACGTAACCCCATTTCTTCACTTTTAACAGGGTCTTGAGAATTTCTCAAAAACTCTAGCATTTTCTCGCCTAAAGTAATCCATTCCTTTTCGATAGGAAGGGAAATTTCGTCTGCCATAGCTCTCAATGTAGGATTTCCTTCACGGATAATATCGTCCATATTGATTGAATGATTTTCTTCCAAAAGCTCATTTAAAATTGTCATAGTCGTCTCCTTAGTAAATATCACTGAAATAAGTGTAGCATAAAAAGAAAGTTCTTGCCAAATGAAAGAAAATTGAGTATGATAGACAATGTAGTTTTAACTACACACCTTTTCTTCGTTTGGCGTGTCATGATCGCTTTACGCAGTTGAGGACAAATACAGATATAGAGGTGAAAAACATGGCAATTTCAAAAGAAAAGAAAAACGAAATCATTTCGCAATATGCACGTCACGAAGGTGATACTGGTTCTCCAGAAGTTCAAATCGCAGTGTTGACATATGAAATCAACCATTTGAACGCTCACATTCAAGTGCATAAAAAAGACCACCACACTTACCGTGGATTGATGAAGAAAATCGGTCACCGTCGTAACTTGCTTGCGTACTTGCGTCAAAAAGACGTTGAGCGTTACCGTGAATTGATTGCTTCACTTGGTTTACGTCGTTAAAAAACGCAAAACGCATCAAATTCATTTGCCTAAAGCATTGGATTTATGCGTTTTTTTGTTTAGATATGCCCCTATAAAGTAAGAATGGAGGAAGTTATGAATAAAAAAGAGTTATGTGCGTTATATCCTCAAGCGAAAATCATTCAGTCGGAGAAGGATTTTCACCATGCGAAACTAAATTTGTTGGTGGAGAGTGAAGTGGTGGCAATTCCGAAAGGAAATTTGTCGAAAACGGAGGAAACGTTGCTGAAAAATCTTTTTTCTGAGGTTAAACAAGATTATTTTCAACCTTGGTTTCGCTTTTTATGTGGCAAAGGAAACGCACCAAAAGAGATGACCTACCGAGTGATTCAGTATCAAACAACTGGTGAAATCACTCACTATACACGACTTTTGAGCGAGTTATTGCCGACAAATTTTTCTTTTTGCAATATAAGTAAAACGCATGGTTTCTTTTTGGAGGAACATTCTTCTTTCGAGCTTTCTAAAGAAGAATATCGTGATGTATTTGCAGCATTGGATAATGATTTATCCGTAGAAACATTTGGATATATTGGGAATTTTTACCATACGTCAGTTACTACAAGCTCATTATTCCAAGAAGAAATGAAGAATTTTGAGTATGTAGCAACACATTTTCACACTCAGGGAATTAGCACGTTGAGTGAAGTAATGTTGCATAAAACAGCACTTGAATTGCGTAAGGAAAGTGGAATTTTACAATATTTGAAAAAAGAATTGGAGCAAGACAGCGACATGGTTGAAATTATTAAACAACTATGGATTAATCAAGGCTCGATTTCTCACACGGCGAAGTATTTGAATTATCACCGAAATTCGTTGCAGTATAAAATGAAAAAATTTGAGGAAAGGTATGATTTTTCATTAAAAGATATGAATGAGTTGTATTTATGTTATTTGCTCGTCATATGACAACGATTTCAACTTGCACGAAAGAAAAAAGAAAACTTTGTGCAAGTTGACGAAGATTTTTTGAAGCCTTTTCATTAAACTTAAACTATCAAATAAATGAGGTGAAAAACATATGACAACAATGAGTTTAAAAAACATTAACAAAAAGTATCCAAACAATGATGCGTATTCCGTAGAAAATTTCAATTTGGAAATTAAGGACAAGGAGTTTATCGTATTTGTTGGACCGTCTGGTTGCGGGAAGTCTACTACTTTGCGTATGATTGCAGGACTTGAGGATATTTCATCAGGAGATTTTTCAATTGACGGTGTGCGAATGAACGACACTCCACCAAAAGATCGTGACATTGCAATGGTTTTCCAAAACTATGCACTTTATCCGCATATGACTGTATTTGACAATATGGCGTTTGGGCTAAAATTGCGTAAATATCCAAAAGACGAAATCAAACAGCGTGTGGAAGAGGCGGCTGCGATTCTTGGTTTGACAGAATTACTTGACCGTAAACCTGCCGATATGTCGGGTGGTCAACGTCAGCGTGTGGCGATGGGACGTGCGATTGTTCGAGATGCCAAAGTATTCCTAATGGATGAACCATTGTCAAACTTGGATGCGAAATTGCGTGTGCAAATGCGTGCAGAAATTGCGAAAATTCACCAAAGAATCGGGGCAACCACTATTTATGTAACCCATGACCAAACGGAAGCTATGACGCTTGCAGATCGCATTGTTATCATGAAACTTGGAAAAATCATGCAAATTGGTACTCCGCAAGAATTGTATAACAAACCAGCGAATAAATTTGTAGCAGGCTTTATTGGAAGTCCTGCAATGAACTTCTTTGATGTTGTCTTTGACGGAGAAAAAATTTCAAATGGAAAAGGTTTGGAATTGAGTTTGACAGAAGGTCAGACGAAAATTTTGATTGACAAAGGATATAAAGGAAAAGAACTTACTTTTGGTATTCGCCCAGAAGATATTAACTCTGAAAATATCCAAATCGAAACATTCCCTAAAACAGTTGTTGAAGCAACAGTTGTTGTAAGTGAATTACTTGGGCATGAAAGTATGCTCTACTCAACAATTGGCGACACAGAATTTATTTCTAAAGTAGATGCACGTGATTATCACAAACCGGGTGAAAAAGTCGAGCTAAGTTTCAATGTGACAAAAGCTAGATTCTTTGATTTGGAAAGTGAAGAGGCGATTTTAGATTGATTCAAAAAGCTCACGAGATTTGGATTTCGTGGGCTTTTTAGGTGTGTTTTGGTGGAAAAATTAAAACCGCTTGCATTTTTTCTCCCTATATTCATTTGGTGTTACTCCTATTCTACTTTTAAAAGCTCTTGAAAAGGAAGTATATTGACAATAACCAATTTCTTCGGCAATTTCAGAACAAGCTCTATCGGTTTCGGATATTTGCTTTAGAGCATAGTTGAAACATAGCTCTTTATAATATTGGTTTGCAGTTTGTTCAAAATGTATTTTGAATTGTTTGTTAATTGTATAAATAGAATGACGAGGGAAAGACAGCAATAGTTTTTCAACCCCCTCTCTTTCTGGACAAACTTTCTTTAACAAGTGTATCATTTGATGAATTTCTTCATCATTTTTCTCGAAAACAGCATTGATTGTCTGTTTGATAAGTAAAAATAATTCTTCTACGGTATCACTCAATTCATCTGACAAACTTTGAAGTCCACCAATGATAAGATTTCCCAATATTTCTTGTTCACGAGACAGAACTACTCGATGAAATAACATTTCTTCATACAAACGAAAAGTTGCGTGTTTATTTGTAGACAGAACAGGTAATTTTTGATCAATTGTTTCATATTCTGAAATCCATTTTTCAAGATTTTCCTTCTTTTTTAACTGTTCAATTTCATTTTTATGAACGGTCAATACAGAAGTAGCCACATCTTTGAAAGCAACAAAATCAACAAATTCTAAAGAAGAAATTTCTGTTATGATTTCTTCTTTTAATTCTTTATTTCCTTTCATTCTTTTTATCCCCCTCATCCCTTACATAAAAAATATATACAGTTTTTTAATTGTCAATCAATATTCTTTAATAAGTCAATTTTTTATTTGCTATAAATTATAATATACACAAATATTTTTAAACTGGCAAGAAATACTGAAAGATTTTATAAAATGATAGGTAAATTAAAAAAAATGATAGGTGTATTTTTCTATTCACTCGCTTATAATAATTTTATAAGCTATGGTAGCTTGTGGGAAGCGTAGAAATATTGTCAAAATACAATATGGGCACCTCTAAAAACTCGCACTTATCCTAAATTGCTAGTTATCCGATTTTCTTCGTCAATCTCCTCAACCTATGAACCACATAGCTTTCGTCGATTTCCTTGAAAATCGAAAAACTAGCTAATTTAGTCTTAAGCGGAGTTTTTAGAGGTACCCATATACTTGTATTGCAAAAAGGAGGAAACAAAAAATGAAACTTTTTCAAAAATTAGCAATTTCATTTGTAAGTATTCTTGCTCTTGTGGGAGTTTTTGAAATTGCACAGGCAGCGAAACCACCAAGATTCGCAGGTGTTCAATCAAGAGGGATACGCTCTGTTAATTATTTTATTAGCGGTTCGGCTAGCAATATCGGAGCGATTAACTCTGCTAAGCACAATTGGATGTATACAGGATGGGACAATCCTTTATATATGTACCAGCGTGGAAATAATTATGAAACAGCAATAGATTTCTATGGTGGAGCAATCTGGGATGGTGTTGGTGGAGTTACTGAATTTTATGACGGAGCCAATAGAGGAATTGCCTTAAACGGAAATGCACCCGGTCGTAATTTTTACTGGGCAAAAGTCACGCTTAATACAAAATATAGAAATGAAAGAGCGATGACGAGCGGTACGGTTGCTAAGCATGAGATAGGTCATGCTTTAGGTTTGGCTCATGCTTTGGGAAATGATAGTAGCAGTATTATGCAACCAACAATTCAAAAGACAACTGTTAGAAATGTAGATAAAGGAGCTAGCGATAAACTTACAGATGTTTATGGCTGGTATTGGTGAAAATGATGAAAAAAATATTACTTATTACGGCAGGATTGTTGTTTCTTGTAGGATGTTCTTCAACTAAAAAAGAAAGCAAACCAGAGAAAAAAGAAACGGCAAAAATTGAACAAGTCGTATCTAAAAAGGCAGAAAATTATACTTCTTATTTGGATAAAATTGATAGAAGTAAAGTTAAGACATCTGATATAGAGCTTGATTTGATGATAGATATTAAAAATCCAAAAGCATTAGAAGAAGAAAACACAAATGTATTTATTGCTAGAGTAATTTCCGTAGACAAAGCTGAGTTACGCCCAAATAGTTTAGGGAATACATTTCCTTATTCAGTAGGGAAGTTGGAAATTTTGAAAAACTTAGAAGGTGATGCGGAAGGTGTGGTTGAATTTGCAAGACTCGGTGGGATTTTAGAAGAAAAAGAACGAGCTAAAAACGATTTTCCAGAGGCAATTGAAAAAGCTAACTATCTCCGTGAACAATCAGGAAAAGGTCCAGTAGAAACAAGTAATGAATTAGTAGAAGTGAAAGCGAATGGAGATATTTATCTTTCCGCAGGTGAAGTGTATTTATTCTATGCAAATTGGGATAGTGAATGGAAAAAATATACTTTAAATGGTTTTGAATATGGTGCTTTAAAATTGGAAGATGATAAGCAACCAATTGAAGAAGTAAAAACAGCTGAAAACGAAATCGGGAAAACATGGGAAGTGAAAAATGAAGGAACTGGTCAACAAGAGGATTTGGGCGAGTATTTAGAAAAAATTGATGTAGAAGTAAAAGAAAAGTAAAGTAAAGTTATATAAGGGTACCTCTAAAAACTCCGTTTGACCAAAACTAGTAATTTTAGGCAAGCGTAATTTTTTAGAGGTACCCTTAAGAGTAATTTCTTTAGTTTGAGATAATTGTGATTTATTTAAAGTAGCCTATATTTTTACATAATAGTAAATTTATATATAAAAAGAGAAACGGTTAAAATAACACTTGAAATTTAATTTTTAGTTAGTTATAATGGCTATGCAGAGGAACATTATCTAGGCATTCGTGCTTGTGATATTCTCATTTTTTAGAGGTACCCATATGTTATAAGGAGGCGAAAAGTATGTTTTATTTATACTTGGGGTTATTTTGTTTTATTGTGGCAGATGTTATTCTTGCCAGAAAAGCAAAAGAAATAGAATTTTTGGATAAGGGAATTGTAGTGATTACTTTGTTATTTTTCCTCTATTTGTTTATTGTGTTTTTTCCAAAAACATTGAATTTCCAATTTATTATTATTTTATTTGGATTGTGGCTAGTTTTCTATAAAATTGGTCATTTATTGTATAAATATAAGAAAAAATAGTATTTTATTACAGAGGAGAACACCATGAAAACCATTTTTATAGACGAATTGAGAAGAAGTTTGCTGACGATTAAGTCAATGATAATTATTGTTTCATTTTTAGGGATAGCCTTTTTAGTAGGAAAATATTCAGAGGTTATTGCACTTGTTGCAGAGGGGAAAAGTGCGATTGTAACTGGAATGTTTGGAGGATTCACTCTTCTAGGAGCGTTATTTTCCTTTATGTTGTATGCTAGTAATTTGACAAGAGAGATAGAAACGGAATCTATTCGTTATATTACGCCCTATGTTTCACGGAGAAATATTTTCTTGGGAAAATTTTTTGCGATGACTGTTTATTTTTTCACACTGATTTTCTTTTCTTTATTGGTACTATTTATTACGGCTCTTTGTCAAATCGTGTGGAAAGCATCTATTTTACAAAGCGTACCTAAGAGAGTTGGACATCTTGTCCAGCTCCTCTTTTGCGTCTACCAGAAATAGTTTTCTTGTAGCATTCTGCTCTGTCGAACCTAGCCAGTAGCACAATTATAGGTCGTTCAACATGCAAAACCTTGTTCACTTGACTATTCTCTTGTTTTATCTTTCACTGTTACACTTTAAATACTGAAATATCTATTCTAAACCACCTTACAAATCCCTGTAAGAAGACCACACTGAATATAGCTCCTCGTACGGAAATTCTCAAATCTTCTAAAACCATAAGCCAA
>NZ_FUXI01000009.1 GCF_900167335.1 Pilibacter termitis | reverse complement strand
CTGGAACCTGAATCACTCGCTTATTTGCGATAGTTCCATGTTTATAGTAATCTGCTGAGCTCTGAAATAGAACCCCACAACTCTCGCAATGCGTAGGAACTTTCGCATATAGCCCATCAATTCTGTTGAATTTTCTATTTTTCTTATCTACCCCTCTAGAAAACCAACGGTCCTTTTCAAATATCAAACTTTCATCTTGAAATCCTAGTAATTCTCTTGTACACTTATCCATGAAGACATCTCCTTTACTGTTGGGTTAGGCACTTACATTGTAAACGAGATGTCTTTTTTTATGCAAAAAAATCGCATGGAATTTTTGTTATTCCACACGATTTAGTATAGAGCCAAAAAAAACGAGCCGAAGCTCGTTTCAATCGTCAAATATTCAACACCTTATCCAAGAAGTCTTTGGTTCTTGGGTTTTGTGGATGATCAAAAATTTGCTCTGGGGTGCCGTCTTCTAGGAAATGTCCGCCGTCAATGAACATAACGCGATTGGCTACGTTTTTGGCAAACCCCATTTCGTGTGTAACAATTAACATTGTCATGCCCTCTTCGGCAAGTTTTTTCATGATATTTAACACGTCCCCAACCATTTCTGGGTCTAAGGCACTCGTTGGCTCGTCAAATAGCATAACATCTGGATTCATCGCCAAAGCTCTTGCGATTGCTACACGTTGTTTCTGACCGCCTGAGAGTTTTTCTGGTTTTTCATCACGTTTATCCGCCAAACCGACCAACTCAAGCAAGTTTATCGCTTTTTCTTCAGCCTCTTCCTTGCTCATTTTCCCTAAATCAATTGGTGCAAGTGTGATATTTTCTAACACCGTCAAATGAGGGAACAAATTGAAATGCTGGAATACCATGCCGATATGCTGACGAACTTTGTTAATATCCGTTGATTTATCAGTCAAATTGAATCCGTCAACGATAATTTCTCCACTTGTCGCCTCTTCTAATTTGTTGAGCGTACGAAGAAACGTTGATTTTCCGCTTCCAGAAGGTCCAATGATACACACGACTTCCCCTTCTTTAAAGGTAACAGAAATATCTTTTAAAACTTCATTGTCACCGTATCTTTTCACTAAATGTTCTACAACAATTTGATTTTTTGACATTATTTCATTCTCCTCTCTAATACTTTAGAAAGTTTCGTCAAGGCGGTGATGACAACTAAGTACATCACACCTACAATCAAGTACACTCTAAAACTTTGAAGATTCCGTCCTACAATAATTTTCCCTGCTTGCAACAGCTCAATTACTCCGATAACGGAAATAATTGTCGTATCTTTTAGCGAGATAACAAACTGATTGACAAGACTTGGTACCATAATGCGAATAGCCTGTGGCAAGATAATTTTTTGCATTGTGCGAGTATAACCAAGCCCTAGCGAGCGACTTGCCTCCATTTGTCCTGCTGGAACGGCATTGATTCCTCCACGCACAATTTCTGCGATATACGCTGAAGCGTTCAAAGTCAATGCGAGAATCCCTGCGACAAAGTCATTTAATTTCAAAATCGGGAAGACATTTGGCAAACCGTAAAAAATGAATACAGCTAATACCATAAGTGGCACCCCACGGATAATATCTACATAAATACTTGATAATACACGCAACGCTTTGATTGGTGCAACCGAGAATAAACCGAAAACAACACCGACAATCATTGCCAAAACAAACGACACTAAAGCAATGACAAGCGTATTGCCCAAGCCTTTTAGCAACTGCTCCCAGTTGTTTGAAAGAAGTCCTGAAAATGTGCTTTCGTCTACACTTTCTTTCTTTTCAGCCTCTTGAGTCGCCTCTTCACCACCAACATATTTCGCTAGAATTTTATCATACTCGCCATTTTCTTTGAGTTTTTGTAATCCTTTGTCAAACATTTTGACAAGTTCTTCATTTGTTCCTTTTTTCACCGCAAAACCATAATGACCGATTGGTACTGGTTTAAACGGTGTCGCAAAGTCTTTCCCTTGCGTAATGGCATAATCAATAACTGGTGCATCATCCATAATCGCCACCACATCATTAATGTTGAGTGCATCATACATTTGTGAACCTTCATCAAAAATCTTGAGCGAATAACCGTACGTTTTCTCGTTTTTCACTAGCCATTCTTGAGAAACTGTTCCGTTTTTTACACCAACTTTTTTGCCTTTTAAATCATCTAAAGTCTTGATATTTTTAGTTGACTTTTTGATTGCTATTTCGATACTTGAGTCAAAGTACGGTTCTGAGAATGTGAAACTTTTCTTTCTCTCATCTGTAATACTCATTCCTGCGATAATTCCGTCCGCTTGCCCTGCTTGCACTTGGTCAACTGCCGCTTGGAAACCCGGGAATTTCTTTTCTACTTTAAAGCCTTCGCTTTTAGAAATCGCATCAAGCAAATCAACATCAATCCCTGCGTAACTTCCGTCCTCTGCTTGATATTCAAATGGTGCGTAGGTTGAGTCTAAAACAATCGTATATGTTTTTTCCTCTTTTTTCTCAGACTCTTCTGTCGCTTTTTCGTCATTACCCACATATTTGGCTAAAATTTTGTCGTATT
The DNA here is from genome assembly GCF_900167335.1 of Pilibacter termitis. Lineage (GTDB taxonomy): Bacteria > Bacillota > Bacilli > Lactobacillales > Streptococcaceae > Pilibacter > Pilibacter termitis. The sequence goes on along the minus strand of NZ_FUXI01000009.1, from coordinate 92,730 downwards.
TGCCATTTTCTTTGAGCTTTTTCAATCCTTTGTCAAACATTTTGACAAGTTCTTCATTTTTCCCTTTTTTCACCGCAAAACCATAATGACCGATTGGTACTGGTTTAAACGGTGTCGCAAAATTTTTCCCTTGCGTAATGGCATAATCAATAACTGGTGCATCATCCATAATCGCCACCACATCATTGATGTTGAGTGCGTCATACATTTGTGAGCCTTCATCAAAAATCTTGAGCGAATAACCGTACGTTTTCTCGTTTTTCACTAGCCATTCTTGAGAAACTGTGCCGTTTTTTACACCGACTTTTTTGCCTTTTAAATCATCTAAAGTCTTAATATCCTTTGCTGATTTTTTCGTTGCTATTTCGATACTTGAGTCAAAGTACGGCTCTGAAAATGTGAAACTTTTCTTTCTCTCGTCTGTAATACTCATTCCTGCGATAATTCCGTCCGCTTGCCCTGCTTGCACTTGGTCAACTGCCGCTTGGAAACCTGGGAATTTCTTTTCTACTTTAAAGCCTTCGCTTTTAGAAATCGCATCAAGCAAGTCAACATCAATCCCTGCGTAACTTCCGTCCTCTGCTTGATATTCAAATGGTGCGTATGTTGAGTCTAAAACAATTGTATATACTTTCTCCTCTGCCTTTGTGGCAAATGTACCTACAAAGAAAAAAGCCAATACAGTCAATACCATTTCAGCTAAATACGTCCTTTTATTCATCTAATTTCCTCCATTTCTACTTTTTACAGATTGTTATGTGAGATTTTCTAACGTTAAATTGGAAATAACAACCCTAACTATACCAATATACGACAAAAAAAAGGGCTATGCAATCTATATGCTAGTCCTTCCTATTTTTTCAAGCGATTCTTAACATTTCATGTAAGTTTCACGAACTTCTTTCATCAATTCTTTCGTACCAACAATGTAGTAACTCCGAGTGTCAAAACTTAATTCCCCTCCGTTTAAGGCAGAAAATTCCAAGCCTAATTCTTCTGCCAGCACGCTACCTGCCGCCCAATCCCACGGTGCAAGGTTGCTAAGATAGGCGATAATGCGACCATGCAAGAGATGGATAAATTCAATCGCTGCACTGCCATACACACGTACCCCCATGCTTTTGTCCGCAATGTCACGTGTATGCTCAATATTTTCTGCATACATGAACGCATTAATGCCAAGCAATCCGTTTGAGAGTGCGGTGTTCTTTGGCGACATCAAACGTTCATCATTGCGATAAACACCAATATTTTTGCCACCCCAGTAAATTTGCTCATTCATCACATCGTAAATGAAACCTAATTGCCCAATCCCGTCTTCGAACAGTGCCACCATAATCGCAAAATTTTCTCTTTGGAAATAAAAATTCAGCGTCCCGTCTATTGGGTCGATAATCCAGAGACGTCCTGACATTTCTTCGATTTCAGACAGACCGTTTTCTTCTGCCAATACTTTGTCCTCTGGAAACGTTGTGCGGATTTTCTCAAGTAAAAGATTTTGCACTTTTTTATCCATTTCCGTCACAATATCTTGACGATTTTCCTTTTCTGCCACCTCGAAAGATTCATGAATATGCGTGCGAATATAATTTCCCACCTCTACTATCCATTCTTTGACCAATTTACATTCTTGATTTCTTTCCATAAGATTTACGCTCCATTTTTATTTTGCCCTGTTGCTTTTCTTTTGCCATTTTTACACATTGGTAAATCGAGTAGCCACTAACCGTTTCAAATTGTTTCCCCAAACGTTTTTCTTCGCCAATCGTGCGAACGACTGTTTTAAACTTCTGATAATGCTCAAGCAATTCCTCTACCCGCACACCTACCTCATATGCCTGTTCAATTTTTGTATAGAAGTTCGTCACGAAAACCATTTCTTGAACTGACCAATCAAGGCTTAATGGATATTGATAATCTGTTTTCATCTGTCTCCTCGATTCAATCCTTTTGTTTTTGTTTTGACACTTTCTCTATTTTTCAAGCTGTGTGGGATAATCACTTTCACATGACGCATTTGCGTTTCACCTTTTACTTCCTCTGTCAAACGTTTCAACGCCACACGTCCTAATTCTTCGACATGAATGTCAAAAGTCGTAATGTAAGGGTGAATAAGTTTTGCATAAATCGAATTGTTAAAGCTGATAACAGAAATATCATCTGGCACTAAAACATTGCTCATCTGGAGAAGTTGGATTACACGTAAACTCAAAATATCGTCCACCACAATCAAAGCTGTCGGGCGGTAGTTTCGGATACTCTCTTGAAAAGCCAAAATCGTCATCGGCTCTTTTCTATCAAGGACAATCGTCTCAAACGTATCCAAGCCATAGTGTCTCATTCCACGAATATAGCCGTAATACCTATCTTGCACCCAGCTATTATCCATTGACTCCACCACAAGCATTATCCGCTCATGCCCACGTTCAACAAGTGCATCAACCGCATTTTTTCCAAGCAATTGATTATCATTGTCTACATAAGTTGTTTCATTTTCAAAATCATTTGGTGTACCAATGACAACATAGGGAATTTTTTGCTTACGCAAATATTCTCTTACAGGGTCGTTATTGTTGGCATAAAGTAAGATAAAGCCGTCCACTCGTTTTTGACCGTACATCAACTTCGTATTTTCAAGCAACTGTTCTGGTGAGCGTCCTGTTGCAATGGCAACTGTATACTGATTGTTAATCGCCTCTTGATTGATACTGCTTAGTATTTGCATAAAAAATGGTGAGGAAGTTCGCTCGCCATATTCTGTCGGCGGAAAAATCACACCTACTGCATTGGTCAAACCACGCACTAAATTGCGTGCTGCTACATTGGGAACATAGCCTAATTCCTCCATTGCTTGACGTACCCTCACTTTTGTTTCTTCCGATATAGAAGAATTGTCTTGAATGACACGTGAAACCGTAGACGGTGCGACTCCGACTTTTTTAGCAATATCTTTAATTGTAACCACTTTGTGTAATCCTCCCTTCTTAGTTTATTAGTTTATTATTTTTGATTTTCTATGGATAGATGAGTTTGGCACGGCTCACTGCGGCAAACTTCAAACCGCCCCACTTCGCTTTTCTTGGTCTAGCTATGTGGGGCAGGAGTTTGGTCACTGTTCACAATGCCACCTGAAGCTCTGCTTCAGGCAAGTAAATGGCATGGTTCACTGTGACAAACTCCTAAACGCCCCACTTCGCTTTTCTTGGTCTAGCTGCGTGGGGCTGAAGTTTGGTGGCTGTTCGCAACGTCGCTCGAAACTTCGTTTCGATGCTAGTCTTTCAAGAATCTTTGATTCTTAGAAAGACTGTATGCGAAACGAAGTGTAGTAGTAAATGAACGACGTGGCTCACTGCCACAAACTTCAAAACGCCCCACTTCGCTTTTCATTTTCCCAGACTTTTCGTAAAAAGTCTAATGATAAACTACTCGTGTCTGGGACGAGTGCGATGTCTTCGCCTAGGTCACTTGCACGACCTACACCTATTGGTAAGGCACCACTTGATTTAATTGCTTGAATCCCTGCTTGAGCGTCCTCTATTCCAATACATTCTGAGGCTTTTACGCCAACACCACTTGCAGCTGCTATAAAAATATCGGGTGCAGGTTTTCCATGTGGTACTTTTGCAGGGTCAGCAATCGCATCAAAATACTCGGTCAACTCCATTGAAGAAAGCAATGCAGGGCCATTTTTAGATGCGGAGGCGAGAGCAATTTTTATTCCGTTTTCCTTTAATTCTTTTAAAAGCTCTAAAATCCCAGAATAAACGTCTTTTGACGACACTTGCTGAATCATTTCGACATAATTGTCATTTTTCCTTTTGGCTAATTCAGCAAATTCTTCTTCTGTATAATTGCCAAATTTTCCAGCTTGCCCGCCATGATTTAAAATTCTAGTCAGCGAATCCTCACGACTCACTCCTTTTAATTGCTCGTTAAATTCTCGGTCAATTGAAATACCAATTTCTTCCCCTAATTTTTTCCATGCTTTATAATGATACTCCGCTGTATCCGTGATAACACCGTCTAAATCGAATAATACTGCTTTAAACATTTTCTAGTCTCCTTATTTTCCTTGTTTCATACTACGCTCAAACACAAACGCATCAAACGCGTTCATCTCAAAATGCTTTTGAATCAATTGTTCATTTGTGTTGGAGAGTAGGAGTTGCCAATTTTTGTTCGTAATTTTATTTGGTAAAGTAATTTTCTTTACCTTCTCGCTTAGATTTGTTAAAACGAGGATTTCTTTTTCTTCTGTTTTCCTTAAATAAATAAATGTATCTTCATCATGTGCTAGTAGCAATTCAAACGCACCAAACGTAAGTGTTTCTTCACTCTTTCTAAGTGCAATCAATTTTTTGTAATAATTGAAAACAGAATGTTCATCATTTTTTTGATGTTCTACATTGATTTTCTTATAGCTTGGATTGGTTTTTAGCCATGATTTCCCATTGGTAAAACCTGCGTTTTCTGCATCACTCCATTGCATTGGTGTTCTCGAATGGTCTCGTGACCAATTGGAAACTTGTTGCAACGCAAGTTTTTCGTCCACTCCACTTTCCACCAGCAGTTGATAACGATGTTTATCACTCAAATCGTCCATTTCACCAATCGTTTCAAACACAGTATTCGTCATACCAAGCTCTTGCCCTTGATAAATAAATGGCGTGCCTTTGAGCAATAAATAAGCTGTGGCAATTGCTTTGGCTGATTTTTCTGTTTCGTTACCCATTACCGTATTCATGCGTGGATTGTCGTGGTTTTCAATGTAAAGAGCGTTCCACCCCTCATGTGCTAAATCTTTTTGCCAACGAGCCATTGTTTTTTTATAGCCCAAAATATCCATTTTTTCATAACCAGCTACACCTTTTCTGTGATTATGCTCTAGCTCAAAAATCATATTGATATAGCCGTTCTCATTTGTCCATTGACGTGCTTTTTTACTTGTAACTCCACTTGCTTCTCCGACGGTCAAAATGTCGTAGGCAGAAAAAATTTCCTTCAACTCACTCATATATTGCTCAATGCCATTTACATTCATAAATGGTGCCCATTGATTGTCGGTAATCTGAAAATTCCAGTCCTCTTTTTGAATATGACTAATCGCATCTAATCGAAATCCGTCAATCCCCAAATCAAGCCAAAAACGAATCATCTCATAAATTTCCTGACGCATTTTTTCATTTTTCCAATTCAAATCGGGTTGTTCTTTGTAAAAAATATGAAAATATGCCTGATTTGTTGCTTCATCATATTCCCACGTTGAACCGCCAAAAAAACTTTGCCAGTCATTCGGACATTTTTCTGGTGTCGCATCTACCCAATGATAATAATTGCGATACGGATTGTCTTTGCTTTTACGACTTTTGATAAACCAAGGGTGCTGATCACTTGTGTGATTGACGACTAAATCCATTAAAATTTTGATGTCTAACCTATGAGCTTTTTCAAGCAATTCTTTCAAATCTTCTATCGTGCCAAATTCTTCTTGCACCGCACGAAAATCTGAAATATCATACCCATGGTCAACATTCGGCGACTGATAAAGAGGGTTAATCCACAGAAAATCCACTCCTAATTCCTTCAAATAAGGAAGTTGTTGAATGATTCCTTGAATATCACCAATCCCGTCATCATTCGTATCTTTAAAACTTTTAGGATAAATTTGGTAGCCTACGGCATTTTGCCACCAATGATTGTTTTTATTTTCCATAACTTACTACCCTTTACAATTTCACGACAAACGTTTCATACGGCAACAAATTCAAATCAGACAAATCAAGATACGCTTTATCATAATTTTGAATAATGACTTGCTTAGCTTTTCCGTCAAATGAAAACTTCTGCTCGTTTTCCGAAAAATTCGCTACGACTAACCATTTTTCCGCGTTGTATTCACGTGTGTAAGCAAATACGTTATCCGCTGAAGTCACAAGTTCAAACTCTCCCCAAATCATCAGTGGATTGTCTTTTCTCAACTGAATTAATTTTTGGTAGGTATAAAAAATAGAGTGTTTGTCTTTTAACGCTTGCTCAACATTGATTTCTTTATAATTCGGATTGACACTAAGCCATGCGTTACCTTTTGTAAATCCTCCATTTTCCGAACTATCCCATTGCATTGGTGTACGTGCATTGTCACGACCTTTGGCATTAATTGCGGCGATAAGCTCTTCTTTTTTATCCCCTAATGACAAGCGTTCGTGATACATATTGACACTTTCAATATCTTCCACTTGTGAAATGTCCGTTACAGGACAATTGGTCATGCCGATTTCCTCTCCTTGATAAATGTAAGGCGTTCCTTTCATCATATGCAGAAGAATCGCTAACATCTTTGCACTTTCCACACGATAGACCTTATCTTCTCCCCAGCGTGAAACAATTCTCGGCAAATCATGATTGTTCCAGAAAAGCGAGTTCCACCCTTCATGTCCCAACTCCGTTTGCCATTTGGCGAACACACGTTTCAACTCTGGGATTGAGAGTTTTCTCGTTTTCCACTTCGTTCCTTTTTCGTCTAAACCGCTATGCTCAAACTGGAAAATCATCGAAAGTTCTTCTCGATTTGGATTGGAGTAGAGTTTGGCAATTTCTGGGGTCGCTCCCCATGTTTCACCAACCGTCAGCAAATTCTTCCCGCCAAAAGTCGCCTTGTTCATCTCTTGCAAATACTCATGCAATTTCGGTCCATTTCCCGTGATTTCTTTTTCAGGAATTTTCCCAATCAAATCAATCACGTCCATGCGAAACCCGCCAATTCCTTTATCAATCCAAAAATTCATCATGTCATAAACTTCCTTGCGGACACGCTCATTTTCCCAATTCAAATCAGGTTGTTTCTTGCTGAAAAGATGCAAATAATATTGCCCGCTCAACTCGTCCAACTCCCATGCAGAACCGCTAAACGTTGATTTCAAGCCATTTGGTTCATCTGCCCAAATATAGTAGTCTCGGTAAGGATTCTCTTTACTTTTGCGACTTTCGATAAACCATTTGTGTTCGTCGCTCGTATGATTGACCACCAAATCCATGATGATTTCTATGTTGCGTTTTTTCGCCTCATCAATCAGCTCTTCCATTTCTTTCATCGTGCCAAACTCGTCCATGATGTCCTCATAATCGCTAATATCATAGCCATTATCATCATTTGGCGACTTGTAAACAGGACTCAACCAAATCGCTCCAATACCAAGAGTTTGCAGATAATCTAGTTTTTCTATAATCCCTTTTAAATCACCAATACCGTCATTATTGGTATCTTTAAAACTTCTTGGATAAATTTGATAAACAACAGTTTCCTGCCACCAATTTGTTTTCTTGTTTACATTCATCTTTTGCCCTCACTTTTGTTTGATCTACGACCTGAAAAACGACGGGTTGGCTTTTCTTCCCTGCTTGCATTTTTCAATTCATTCACCACAAATACCATAATCAATAACGCTATTGAACCGAAAAGAATCGAGAACACTTTAAACTCTTTCCACATAGTAATCGCAACAATTAACAACATCGCTACTACCCCTAAGAAAAAGCCAAAAACTAGCAAACCAACGATTATCCTTAACCAAAGTGGCTTTTTAGAATCTTTCACGAACAAAAAACAGCCCTCAATAAAAATCGTTCCAATTAATTCAACTATAAACTCAAAAATCATCTTCTTCCCCTCTCTAAATCCATATGCAACTCTAAAAACTCAGCTTAGACAAGAAAGCTAAGACACGGAAAGTACAAAACCTTTTGGTGCAATTTCAACTTTTGAGTCAACGTGTGCCGCAAGGTTGGTCAAAATGATTTCTCCAAATTCACCTTTGACAACTTCCTCTCCTGTATTAAACGTACCAATCATTTTACTTTCACCTAATGTTCTGATTAGCTGTATTATGCCTTTTTCCTCGTCAACCACGCTCCAGTGCAATTCACCTTCTGAAAGCAATTGACTATTTTCCTTACGAAAAGCGATAAGTTTTTTGAAAAACGCAAACAAGTCTACATCTTGTTTTTCTTCTCGCCACTCCATTGGTTTACGGTTATCTGGGTCATCCTCACCAATCATGCCAACTTCTGTTCCGTAATAAATGTCTGGCGTACCACATTGTAAGAATAAAAATGCAAACATTTGCTTGAGAACATCTTTGTCTTCTTTGGCAAGCGTGAGAACCCGAGGAGCGTCATGGCTGTCAAGTAAATTGAACATCATCTGATTGGTCTGATCACGATTGAGCATTAATTGCGTATTCAAATTACTCACCATTTTTTCAAGCGTAATTTTCCCTTTTGCAAAATAATCCACAATCGCACCAGTAAACGCATAGTTCATAACCGCTGTAAATTCATCGCCATTCAACCAGCTTTGAGCACTCGTCCAAATTTCTCCGACAATATAAAAATCTTCTTTTTCCTTTTCACAAGCTGTTTTGAATAATTTCCAAAAGTGATGATCAACCTCATTTGCCACATCAAGTCGCCATGCGTCAATGTCAAATTCACGAATCCAATACGTTGCAATATCTAGCAAATAGCGTTGAACTTCTGGATTAGCGGTGTTCAATTTTGGCATACGGTGCGTAAACGCAAATGTTTCGTAGGTAGAATCATCATTATGCTCGTCCAGTGGTTTATAACCAACAGGAAACTCATGAATGTGAAACCAATCTACATATTTTGAGTTTTTGCCGTTTTGAACGACATCTTGCCATTGCGGACTTTTGTCACCAATATGATTGAACACGGCATCAAGCATTACTCGAATCCCACGAGCATGAGCTTTTTCAACTAGCTCCTTAAAATCTTTGTCTGTTCCAAAATGCCTATCTATTTTTTTATAGTCCATTGTATCATATTTGTGATTGCTAGGAGCCTCAAAAATTGGGCATAAGTACAAGCCATTTATCCCTAATTCTTCCAAATAATCTAAATGGTCAATAATCCCTCGCAAATCACCTCCGTAGAAATCTTCTCTTTCTGGGTGGTCGTCTGGATTCCATTGTTTCGTGTTCTCATTGTCGTTCGCCGACTCACCATTGGCAAAGCGTTCCGGGAAAATTTGATACCAAACGGTTTCTTTCACCCATTCTACTGGCTTAAATCGATCAATTTCTTGAAAATACGGCATTTTGAAGTAATTCTTGCTCCCCATAAGTCCAGAGGATTCCGTTTCACTTGTTGCAACAACGTCCTCAACACCTTGGTCGCCATAAAAAATTTGCACCCCTGCCGTATCCGTCAAAATAAATCCATAATTTAAACGATTGTACGGTGCATTTACACTGCTCGTCCAATATTGGTGCGTATCTGTCGCTAGTGTTTTTTTCATTTCCGCACACTTAGATTTCCACACGCCACCTAGCCATTCATATGGATCACCATAAATCACTTCTACTTTTTCAATATCGTCCAACGCCGTACGAAGTCGCAAACGCAACTCATCTTTTGTATATAAAAACGCATATTCACTTTCTGGACGATGATAAATTGCTGCTTTGTTCATGTTGGTTTTGCCCCTTTGTTTTTTTTATAAAATCAGCACTTTGTCGAATCTTTTCCCAACAAAGCGTTTTCAATCATTTCGTTTCTATTATGACATAACGAAGTCGAAAACGCAAGAATTTACGCAAACGATTGCTCTATTTTATTCTTCTACTAAAAAAATAAAAACTTTACTTTTTTTAACCTCTCTTTTTCTTTATTTTTATAGAAATACCCACACTCTTTCATTATATTGATATAAAAATACCTACTATTTTTCCAGACCAATTTATAAAGAAAAAAATATATTTTTTAAATTTCTTTTACTTTTCTCTTGACATCTGTCGCAAACGATTGCATAATGTAAGCGTAGTCAAACATAATACATTTTTTCGTAGGAGGAAAAACAACATGAACAACAATTTTAAACGTATCCTTACAGGTGGTATCGTACTTTCAACCTGTGCCGTAGCTCTTGCTGGTTGTGGTAGCAATGAGAAAAAAGACGACAAAGCAAGTAGCGACGACAAAACAACTGTTAAACTTTGGGTAACAACCGACTCTAAAAAATTCTATGAAAAAGCTCTTGCTGATTTCAACAAAGAAAATCCTAAAGTAAAAGTCAACGTCATCGAAACGGAAGATGCTAAAGCTCAAGAAAACGTGAAAAAAGATCCTTCTAAAGCTGCTGACGTTTTCTCTATGCCACATGACCAACTTGGTCAATTGGTAGACAGTGGAGTAATCCAAGAAATCCCAGAGCAATACACTGAAAAAATCAAAAAAGATGATACAGAAAATGCCGCTTCTGGTGCAGAATACAAAGGAAAAACTTACGCATTCCCTTACGGAATCGAGTCACAAGTTCTTTTCTACAACAAAGAAAAACTTTCTGCTGAAGATGTTGCAACATATGAAAATATTACTTCTAAAGCAACTTTCGGTGCCAACCTTAAAGCAGTGAACGCTTATCAGTTTGGACCTTTGTTCATGAGCGTGGGCGACACATTGTTTGGTGAAAACGGAGAAGATGCAAACGGCACGAACTGGAACAATGAAAAAGGTGTAGCAGTTCTTCAATGGATTGCTGATCAGGCAAACAATAAAGGATTTGTAAATGTGGGTGACGACACAATTTCTAAATTCCAAAACGGTGCGATTGCCTCATTTGAATCTGGTCCTTGGGATAAAGACAAAGCCGTTGAGGCAGTCGGTGGCGAAGACAAACTTGGAATTGCTGTTTATCCAAAAGTAACAATTGGCGGACAAGAAGTGCAACAAAAATCATTCTTGGGCGTGAAATTGTACGCAGTAAACCAAGCGGCTGCAAACGGAAATGCTGAGCAAATTGCTGCTGCATACAAACTTGCAGATTACTTATCAAGCGATAAAGTGCAAGAAATGCAATTTAAAGACAAAACACGCAATATCGTACCTTCTGTCAAGGCAATCCAAGAGGCTGATTATGTGAAAAATGACGAAATGGCTCAAGCAGTTGTAAAAATGAGCGACCCTGCTTATTCCGTAGTTATGCCAAAAATTCCTGAAATGACAAACTTCTGGACTTCATCTGCCGCTGTAATGAGCGATAGTTTCAACGGAAAAATCAAAGCTGACCAATTCCAAGCGAAATTAGATCAATTGATGAAAGATATTTCTGGTCAAAAATAAAAAGTAAAAAGTAAAATCATTCTCGCTCTCGTGCATAAAAAACTTATGCACGAGAATGAGCATGAATAATTTTGTAAAAAAGTAGGTAGTTTATGAAAAAAATGGTTGGTGGGTAGCTCTAAAAATTTTAATTAAGCCTTGATTTGCTGATTTTATAGGTAAGCTTTTTAGGATAATCATGAGTTTTTAGAGGTATCCATAGCAACAAAATTTCCTTGAAAGGACTGGTATCATGGATAAGAAATTATTAGATGAACAAATCTCAATGAAAACCGTTTTTCAAGAGGGAGATGTCTTTACAAAACTTTCGTTCTTGATTAGCGGTTTGAATAATTTACGTGCCAAACAATTTGTAAAAGGCTTGGCTTTTCTCGTTGCAGAAATTCTCTTTTTCCTTACATTTTTCGTACAAGTCATTCCTGCTGTTCAGGGATTGATTACATTAGGAACGAAAACACAAGGAATCAAGGAAGTCGTAAAAGACGGTATCAAAATGCAGATTGCTCAAGAAGGAGACAATTCCATGCTTTTGATGATTTTCGGGCTTGCCTCTGTTATTTTCACTTTAGTGTATGTCTATGTATTTTGGTGCGGATTGAAAGCAAATCGTAAAATCTTCCTTTTACGCAAAGAAAAGAAAAAAGCACCGACAATCATTCAAGACTTTAAAACTCTTGCAGACGGTCGTTTTCACATGACTTTGATGAGTATTCCGCTGATTGGCGTACTATGCTTGACCATTTTGCCTTTGGTTTATATGATTTTACTTGCCTTCACAAACTACGACCATAGTCATTTGCCACCTAAACATTTGTTCGATTGGGTAGGTCTTTCCAACTTTGGAAATATTTTCGCAGGACGTATGGCTGGAACTTTTATTCCTCTTTTGACATGGACGCTCATTTGGGCAGTATTTGCAACAGTAACCAATTTCTTCTTTGGTATTATTTTAGCTTTATTGATTAACACAAAAGGGTTGAAATTCAAAAAAATGTGGCGGACGTTGTTTGTCATCACCATGGCTGTACCACAATTCGTTTCACTCTTAATCATGAGAAATATGCTTTCTGACTGGGGACCTGTGAACACTTTGCTGGAAAAAGCACACTTAATCTCCCAGCCATTGCCATTTCTCTCTGACGGAACTTGGGCAAAATTCTCCATTATTTTCGTCAATATGTGGGTGGGGATTCCTGTTACCATGCTCATTTCAACTGGTATCATTCTAAACTTGCCAACAGAGCAAATCGAGGCGGCGGAAATTGACGGAGCAAACAAATTCCAGATTTTCAAATCTATCACATTTCCGCAAATTTTGCTGATTATGACCCCAACGCTTATTCAGCAATTTATCGGAAATATTAATAACTTCAACGTTATTTATCTCTTGACAGGCGGAGGACCTACAAACTCCACTTTCTACCAAGCAGGAGAAACGGATTTACTTGTCACATGGCTATTTAAACTAACAGTCGAAGCGGCTGATTACAACATCGCTTCGGTTATCGGTATCTTAATCTTTACACTTTCAGCAGTATTTAGCTTGCTTGCTTATACACGCACAAAATCTTACAAGGAAGGCGGGGCAATCTAATGAAAAAACAAAAAACAATCAATTTAGCAATCGTTTATATCATTCTTGCCGTTCTTGCTGTGATTTGGCTGTTTCCAATTTTTTGGATTGTCATGACGAGTCTGCGTGGCGAAGGAGCGATGGCAGTACCTTATATCATTCCAAAAAACTTTACATTTGCTAACTATGCAAAACTTTTTACGAATGATAGTTTTCCATTTGCTCGTTGGTTTATGAATACGTTGCTTGTAGCACTTTGCACAATGGTACTTTCAACCTTTATCACCATGGCAATGGCTTACTCACTTTCTCGGATTAAATTCAAATTCCGCAACCGTTTCTTAAAACTTGCGTTAGTTTTGAATATGTTCCCCGGATTTATGAGCATGATTGCGATTTATTACATTTTAAAAGCAGTCAACTTAGACCAAACATTGATTGCACTTATTATTGTGTACTCAGCAGGCTCTGCTCTTGGTTTTTATATTGCAAAAGGATTTTTCGACACCATTCCTTATTCACTTGATGAGTCGGCAATGATTGACGGAGCGACAAAGGCAGATATTTTCTTTAAAATTACTTTGCCACTTTCTAAGCCAATCATCGTTTACACCGCTCTTATGAGTTTTATGGGGCCATGGATGGACTTTATCTTTGCCAAAGTTATCCTAGGAGACCAAACGCAAAAATATACTGTTGCGATTGGACTCTTTACAATGGTGTCAGCAGATAAAATTAACAACTGGTTTATGACTTTTACTGCTGGTTGTGTATTGATTGCAATCCCAATTACGATTCTCTTTATCTTCATGCAAAAATACTATGTCGAAGGGATTACTGCTGGCGGAGTGAAAGGATAAGTCATTCCCACGTTTCTTCAGAAGAAAAAATAAGCACGCATGATTTTTCGTTCATGCGTGCTATTCATTATTTCCTCTTTGGTGTCCCCTCCATAATAACAGGTAGTATAACAGGACGGCGTTTTGTTTGTTCAAATAAATATCTTGCTAGGTGGTCACGAATGTCTTGTTTGAGCATTCCCCACTCGAAATCACTTTTATCTAGGTGTTTTTCCAGCACTTCCTCGACAATTTTACTACTTTCTTTCAAAATGTCACGACTTGTGCGTTGGTACACAAATCCTCTGCTCGTAACTTGTGGTTTGGAGATAATTTTCTTCTCACGTCTGCTAATTGTTGTCACAGCTACTAAAATCCCGTCTTCTGACAAAATCTTACGATCCCGCAAAACAATATTGCCAATATCCCCTACACCTAAACCGTCAATCATCACATTATCCGCAGGTACGCTACTATTTGGAATAAAGCGGTTGGTACGTTTATCATAACTTAGCACGTCTCCTCGACGTGTAATATAGGTACGTTTTTCATCAATCCCGATTTCTTGAGCAAGCTCAACATGAGCAAGCAATTGACGATATTCTCCTTGAACTGGAATTAAAAATTGCGGTTTAAGCAAATTCAACATCAATTTCAAATCATTTGGATTGGCATGACCTGATACACGAAGATTTTCGTTAATCATTTTCACAATACCGCCTGCACGGTAGACAATATCTTCAGCTTTTGCCACAGCCGTTTCCATGGCAATTGACGGAGTTGTTACAATGTAAACAAGGTCTCCTTCTTGAATACTGATATTCTTATGTTGTCCGTTCGCCATACGTTGAAGAGATTTTATCGGCTCACCCATGCGACCTGTTTCCAAAATCAAAATTTCGTTGTCCGCATATTGTTTCATTTCTTTATACGTGATAAACATTTTTTCATCTGGTACTTCAATTTTGCCCAATCGGATAGCAGTCCGAACAATTCTCTCCAAATCAACACCGCTCATAACAACCTTACGGTTTACACGCCATGCCGCTTTTAACACCTGCTGAATACGTGCAAGGTTACTTGCGACACTGGCAACAATAATGCGACCCTCCCAAGAAGCGATAACTTCCGCCACTTCTTCGGCGATTTCCCGCTCACTTGCCACTTGAGCAGGATTTTCCGCATTTGACGAATCCGAAAGCAATGCCAAAACACCACTTGCACCAATGTTTGCAAGTCTAGCATAATCTGTCGCATACATTGGAATCGCACCTTGGTCAAATTTAAAATCTCCCGTATAAACGATACTTCCGTCTTCTGTTTTCACTTGAATCCCTAAAGATTCTGGAATCGTATGTGTTGTTTTGAAAAATGAAATCTCAACCGTTCCAAAATCAATTTCCGTATTCTCATCCACTACGTGAAATTCTTGGAAATTTTTGGTTTCAGGATAATTTTCAACGTTTAATTTTGCAAGCTCAATCGTTAGCTCACTACCAAAAACTGGCACATCTACTTCTGCCAAAAAGTATGGCAACGCACCAATCGCATCTGCATGACCATGCGTTAAAAACACACCTGCCACACGCTCTTTATTTTCCACCAAATACGTGAAATCTGGAATCACTACATCAATCCCTAACAGTTCATTTTCAGGATATTTCAACCCTGCATCTAATACAAAAATATTTTCATCTACTTCTAACACATACATATTTTTCCCGTTTTCACGTACACCAGCCAACGGAATAATATTGATTTTACTCATTCTTTACCTCTCTCTATTGAGTGCAACTATTGTTTACACTCTGATTGTTTTGCTTTTTCTATATAACGTAGTCAAAGTTCGTCTATGCTATTATACCCCAAAACCGAGAAATTTGTAAGAACTTGTATTCTCTATTGTTTTCCTTTATAATTAGCGTGTTGAATAACTAGAAAAGAGGGATTTTTTTGGCACAAGTTGAAAGTTTTTTGCTTGATCACACAAAAGTGAAAGCTCCTTACGTTCGTTTAGCAGGAAGCGAGGAGCATAATGGGACGAAGATCTCAAAATACGATTTACGCTTTTTACAGCCAAATGAGGCTGAATTGCCTACTGCTGCCGTTCACACGTTGGAACATTTGCTTGCTACCAATTTAAGAGATGAGCTAGAAGGCATTATTGATATTTCACCAATGGGCTGTCGCACAGGATTTTATATGATTTTGTGGGAAAATTATTCTACCGAGCAAGTGCGTGATGCGTTAAAAAAAGTGCTTGAGCTTGTCGTTACTACCTCAAGCGTTCCTGCCGTTTCTGCAAAAGAATGTGGCAACTACAAAGACCATTCACTCTTTTCCGCACAAGAATACGCAAAACTTGTGCTAGAAAAAGGCATTTCAAGCGACCCGTTTGAACGAAAAATTTAAGGGCACCTCTAAAAACTCCGGTTAAACCAAAATTAGCTAGTTTTTCGATTTTCAAGGAAATCGACGAAAGCTATGTGGTTCATAGAAAAGCGAAGAAGTGCGTTAAGGAGTTCGCAACAGTGAGCCGTGTCGTTTATTTACTCGAAACTTTAGTTTCGAGCGACACTGCGAACAGTTGCCAAACTCCTGCACTTCGGAGCTAGACAAGGTTGAGGAGACTGACGAAGAAAATCGGAAAACTAGCAATTTTGGGTAAGCGTGAGTTTTTAGAGGTGCCCTTAAAATCGAAAAAAAGCAAGACTAAGCAATTACTTAGCCTTGTTTTTTTCAATCAGTAAATCCTCAAAAAACTTCTTATCAAATCCATAGAGTTCTTTAAAATAGTGCGATAATTGATTTTTCTTGTATTCCTGATTACTATTTTTCTTCGTGCAGTCTTTTCGTGCATTTTCCATAAGACATACCACTTTTCTTTGGATTTACTTTTAGTTTATACCCTATTTTTTATTCTCGCTAATCATTTCTAAACAGTTTTATTGAAAACAACCTTGAAAACATTATAAAGAAAGGATTTTCAATATTTTCGAGAATTTGGAAGTTATTAAAAAAGAAAAGCGAAGAGGGGCGGTTAGGAGTTTGTCGCAGTGAGCCACGTCGTTTATTTACTGCTACACTTTGTTTCGCATACAGTCTTTCTAAGAATCAAAGATTCTTGAAAGACTAGCATTGAAACGAAGTTTCAAGCGACGTTGCGAACAGCGACCAAACTCCTGCCTCTCGTAGCTAGACACAGAAAAGCGGAAAGGGGCGGTTTGAAGTCTGTGGCAGTGAACCGTGCCGTTTATTTACTGCTACACTTCGTAGCTAAACAAAAAATCGGAAAGTTATCTAATTTCGACTTAAACAATGTTTTTAGAGGCACCCTTAATTCCAACGTGTCCCCTCCTCTTTTGATAAAGCTATCTTTAAAACCTAAAAAACCCTGAAACTCACATTCCAAGGCTCTTTTAATATGCTGGATACAGGGGTCGAACCTGCGACCTACGCGTTACGAGTGCGTTGCTCTACCAACTGAGCTAATCCAGCGTGGACTTCTAAACCTATTATAAATTTTCTCTATTCTTCTGTAAAGAGAAAAGCGGCTGATTTTTTAGAGCTGTCGTTATTTTTTCAGTCGTTTTAATAGGGCAGAAAGTCCGTTTTTAGTTACTTGAAAGGCACTTAGACTGCGTAACACTCTTTCATTGCCAATGTGATCACGAATACGTGCTAGAACTACTTTTGGCTCTTTTGAGGCAAAGGAATACGTGCCGTTCTTTTTCGTCACCACTGCAAAACGAGGGATATATTTTCCTTTAAATAGAATACTCGCCACTACAATATCAACTTCTTCCCACGGAATTTGTATATAATCATTGACATTTCGAGTGTTGAAAAATTCAAATCCTTTGTCTCCGATCAGAATATTTCCATACTCTCCAAGACCTAAGAAACTCGTACCTTTCCCTGCATATTCTACCTTTGTATTAATTGATTCTACCATTTTACCACTCCTTTAAACAGAAAAATCTGAGGCCCTCATTGTTCATGAAAAGCCCCAGATTGTGCAATCAAACGACTACACTTTTAGGATACCTTAAAAAATATGAGCTAAATGTCCAAGTACCCCAACCACAAAACATCCGACGATGATAACGATTGGTGAAACTTTTTTCTTCAATAAGAACATACATAGAAGTGTTAAAAGTAAAGGCACTAACCCCGGAATTAACGCATCTAATTGTTGTTGTAACGTTTGTTGTTTGAAGTTTTCTAGTGAAAGACCTGATTGAACTTCACGAATAACTGTTTCAATTCCTTTAGAACCTTCGTCTAGTTTGCTCCAATCAACGTACGCTCCTTCTGACAATGAAATTTTTGGCAATTTCACCGCAAACGGTACACTTACCCAACGCTCTACAAGAGCTGCTAGTACAAACATCCCTAAAATACTTGCACCTTTTGTAATATCTTGCAAGAAACCACCAGAAAGGTCTTCTGTAATTTTAGAACCTGCTTTATAACCAAATTCTTGTGTGTACCACATGAATACCCAGCGAATAACATTCCACAAAACAAAGAACATCAACGGCCCAATGATTGAACCTCCAAGTGCAAGACTTGCTCCTAATGCTCCAAGGATTGGACGAACCGTAAACCAGAATACAGGGTCACCGATCCCCGCAAGAGGTCCCATCATTCCGACTTTTACCCCTTGAATTGCTACATCATCTACTTCAGCACCATTTGCACGTTCTTCTTCAAGGGCAAGCGTTACACCAAGAATTGGACTTGCAATATAAGGGTGAGTGTTGAAAAACTCCAAATGACGTGTCAATGCTGCTGCACGATCTTCTTTTGAAGAATATAATTTTTTCAAAGCTGGAATCATTGAAAATGCCCAACCACCATTTTGCATACGTTCATAGTTCCAAGAACCTTGAATGAAAGTAGAACGCCACGCAACAGCCAAACGATCTTTTTTATCTAAAGTAATTTTTTCTACCATTTTTTGACGCCTCCTTCTTAATAGTTGTCAATGATGTCGCCAACAGGATCTCCTCCTGAAGCTCCACCGCCGTTAGATGAACCACCCATTTTAGAAAGGTTCAAGTAAATCAACGCCAATGCCACACCGAGAACCCCTAAACCAATAAGTGTAATTTGTGTGATTGCCGCAACGACAAAACCAATCGCAAAGAAAGGCCATACTTCTTTCGTTGCCATCATGTTGATAACCATTGCGTAACCTACGGCTACGACCATTCCACCACCGACTGCCATACCTGTTGACAACCAATCTGGCATCATACCAAGTAGATTTGTTACGTTTTCTTGACCAACTGCTAAGATAAGTGCTGCTGGAATTGCGATACGAACCCCTTGCATACAAATTGCTACAACTTGTAAAACTTCAATTTTACGGAAATTGCCTTCTTTTGCTGCTGCATCCATTCCGTGAACGATTGGCACTGCAAGTGTACGCACAATCATTGTCAAGAAAAGACCTGCAACGGCAAGTGTTACCGCTACTGGCAAAATGGTTCCTTGTGCATAAGTCACAAGCTCACCAATGCTTTTTCCTTCGATATTTTTATCCATTACTAAAATAATTGCCGCTGCAACTGAAGCAAGTGCTGCATCTGGTGCTACTGCTGCTCCGATATTCGCCCAACCAAGTGCAATCATTTGCAAAGCTCCACCAAGCACGATTCCTGCCTCTAGGTGTCCGCTCACCAAACCGATTAGCGTACAAGCCACAAGTGGTTGGTGGAATTGAAATTCATCTAAAATTCCTTCCATACCAGCTAAAAAGGCAACGACTACAATCAATACCATTGAGATAATTGACATGATAAATCCTCCATTTTCCTTTTACTGTTTTGCAAGCTCGGCTTGCGCTTTTTTGATAATATCGTCCATATTTCCACGTGAATCACTTGGAACTTTACGGACGTCAAAGGCAACACCTTTTTCTTTTAATGTTGCAAATGTATCAATGTCGTTTTGATCAAATGCCAAAACGGTATTTGGTTGTACTTTCCCCGGCGAGTGTGCCATTGAACCAACGTTGATTTCTTTCAATGGAACGCCACCTTCAACTGCACGAAGTGCATCTTGTGGAGTTTCAAACAATAGCAACGCACGTTGCCCACCAAAATGCTCTTTGTCTTTAGCGATTTTAATCATTTGCTCAACAGGTACAACGTGTGCTTTTACTCCCGGAGGTGCCGCCTGTTGAATTAAACTCTTACGCAAATTGTCATTTGCTACTGCATCACTGACAACAATGATACGTGTAGGTTTGACAGATTTTGTCCACGCTGTTGCAACTTGACCATGCAACAAACGTGTGTCAATACGAGCCAACACATACTCAAATTCTCCCGGCTGACCTGCATTTGAAACAGTTGCCTTTTCTGCTGGAGCAGAAGATTTTGGTTGCAACTCTTCAGGACGTACACGTACTCCTTCTGTTGCCTCTTTGATGATGTTTGCGGCAATGTCCGCAACTTTCGCATCTGGATTGAAACGCTCTGTATATGCTTGGATAAGCATAGGCAGATTCAACCCTGCAATAATTGCCATGCGTTCACGATTTTCCTCAAAGATTCCATTTGCTTGGTTAAATGGAGTGCCTCCCCAAAGGTCAACAAGGAATAAAACCTCGTCCTCTGGAGCAAATGATGCAATTGCATCCTCCATTTTCGCACGTAGCTGTTCTGGTCCATCACTTGGCATAAGAGTACAAGAAACAACCTTTTCTTGCTCACCAAAAATCATAGAGCCAGATTGCTTGATACCATCGGCAAATTCACCGTGGCTTGCGATGATGATTCCAACGCTCATTGTGTTTCCTCCTAGTCTAGTTTTTGTATGCAAAACACGCATACATTCACTTCTATTTCTCTGTTCTTTTCTTTTTTCCACTCCACTATTTTTAATGAATCGCTCATTTTCCAAGCCAAATATTCGCAATATTTCGCCCTCTGCAATCACTCAAAACTAGCGTAGAAAAGAGATAGCAAAAACTAAAGAATTTTATAAGAACATAAAAATTCTACCCCTTTCTCATTTTTTTTGCAAGAAATATTTCTACAAAAAGAGACTTTAAAAAAGCAAAATCGACAAAAAATAAGACTCTTTCTCATCTTATTTCTTTTTTATTTGTTATTTATTTGTTTAAAAAATTTTCCTTTCATTTTCGCAAAAACCTTTGAAAACTGGCAGTATCAACGCTTACAAAAGTTAGTTTTTTTATTTTTCCTCCGTATTTACTACTCTCGTCATTTGTTATGTCTATTCTTTTTATCTTCCATTAAATAAATCTACCTTAAATTATTTTTTCATTGCATTTTTTTCATTATACAAACATAATCTCATACCTTGAAACTCCTCATTTCATTTCTTAAAAAATTAAGAGACGATTTGAAGATATAATATTTTGTGTTTTTCTATGAGGAAACACTTTTGTTCTATGCAAAAAAGTCAATACATTTTCTACTCGTGTTAGAAAATATATTGACTCTAAAAACTCATGTTTATCTTGAAGAATAAGAATAGTTCGGTGCTTCTTTTGTAATCTGCACGTCATGTGGATGACTTTCTTTAAGACCTGCACCACTCATCTCGATAAATTGTGCATTTTCACGTAAGTCTTTCAAGTTGCCTGCTCCAACGTAGCCCATACCAGCTTTTAGTCCGCCAATCATTTGGAAAATAATATCTGCGGCACTTCCTTTGTATGCCACACGTCCCTCGATTCCCTCAGGGACAAGTTTATTCGCTTCATTCACACTTCCTTGGAAATAACGGTCGCTAGAGCCTTTTTGCATGGCTCCAAGAGACCCCATTCCACGATACGTTTTAAATCTACGACCTTCGTAAATTTCAAATTCGCCCGGAGACTCATCTGTTCCTGCCAGCATACTCCCAAGCATAACCGCATGACCACCTGCTGCTAGAGCTTTGACAATATCACCTGAATACTTGATTCCACCGTCAGCAATAATCGCTTTTCCATACTCACGAGCAACACTTGCTGCATCATAAATCGCCGTAATTTGCGGAACACCTACACCTGCAACCACGCGTGTCGTACAAATTGACCCCGGTCCAATTCCGACTTTCACCACGTCAACCCCTGCATCATATAACGCTTTTGCACCACTTGCCGTCGCAACGTTTCCTGCAATCAGTGTTTGATTTGGGAATTTTGCACGGATTTCTGAGATTTTACGCAATACACCCGCAGAATGTCCATGAGCTGTATCAATAACAATCGCATCCACACCTGCATTAAACAACGCCTCTGCACGCTCAAACGTATCACTCGTCACTCCGACAGCCGCCGCCACAAGCAAGCGACCATGAGCGTCTTTTGCCGCATTTGGAAACTCAATCACTTTTTCAATATCTTTAATCGTAATCAAACCAGAAAGACGACCTTGAGCATCTATAATTGGCAATTTTTCAATCTTATGTTTTTGAAGAATTTTTTCTGCATCTTTTAAACTCGTTCCAACAGGAGCAGTAACCAGATTTTCTTTTGTCATTACGCTATCAATCGACACACTATAATCTTCCACAAAACGTAAATCACGATTGGTGATAATGCCGATTAACTTTTTATTTTCAAGGCTGTCAACAATTGGCACACCAGAAATACGGTATTTTTTCATCAAATCTTCCGCTTCTTGAACAGGGTTTTCAGGTGTAAGGAAAAACGGATCAATAATCACACCTGATTCACTACGTTTCACTTTTTTCACTTCATCCGCTTGCTGCTCAATCGACATATTTTTGTGAATAACACCAAGTCCTCCTTGACGTGCAAGTGAAATTGCCATTTTGCTATCCGTTACCGTATCCATAGAAGCAGACAAAATTGGAATGTTTAGCTTAATATTATCTGCCAATTGAACACTCATATCCACGTTATTTGGCAAGACATGGCTTTCTGCTGGCACTAGCAATACGTCATCAAATGTGTAGCCTTTTTTCAAAAACTTTGTTTCCCAGTTAGACATTAATTTTTCCACCTTTGTTAAGTTTATTTTTACGAGAATACCACGTTTTCCTTTTGATTTCAAGGAAAATGAGCATTCTTGAGCGAATTTTTTTTAATTTTTTTCCACTAAAAATTATTGAATTTTCTATCACTCAAATGAGCAGATTCTTTGTCTTATTTCCAAATTCACCGTATATTAAAACTAGAACGCAAAGAAGGGAGAAATAATATGTTTATCACAAGACACAACGAGGTAAAATATGAACTTTCAGGAAACACCGTTAAAATCGGGGAAATAGCTCCTAATTTTACCTTGAAAAATACAAAAGGTGAAAACATTTCACTAACCGAATTAAACGACAAACCGCTTTTGATTTCAGTTGTTCCAGATATTAACACACCTGTTTGTTCTATCCAAACAGCGAGATTTAACCAAGAAATTGGCAAAATAAAAGATATACATTTCATTACCATTTCTACCAACAAGCCAGAGGATTTTACACATTGGTGTGCTGCTCAAGGCATTGAAAATTTGGAGTTTTTATCTGACAGCGAAGGAATTTTCGGGAAAAATTACGGAATTTATATCGAAACTCTCAACGTTGACGCACGGGCGACATTTGTTATAGATACTAAAGGAGTCCTTCTTTATGAAGAAATTGTTCCTGAGATGACAAATGAACCTGACTATGAACGGGCGATAAAGGAAATTCAAGGAATTTTATAAGCAGAAAGCGACAATCACTATGTTTGGTTGTTGCAGACTTCAAAACGCCACTCTTCGCTTTTCTATTAAAAAGACTTCACACTTCCGTGTAAAGTCTTAATTTTTTATTCTTCACCAGAAATTTCTTCAGTTTGTTCATCAGATTTTTCTAGTTCTTGTTTTTCTTCATCTTTTTTCTCTAAAGCAGCTTTTGCCTCTTCAAAGGTCAATGCTTTTTCACTTGGAAATTCACTTTCATCTGTTGCTGGCATTACACCTGTTTCCCAAAGAGATTTGATTTGTGCTGCATCAAGTGTTTCAAACTCAAGTAATTTTTCTGCGATTAACTTATGTTTTTCACGATTACTTTCGATAATTTCTTTTGCTTTATCGTGAGCTGCCACCAAAATCGAACGCACTTCTTGGTCAATTTCGTAAGCTACTTGCTCAGAATATCCTTTTCCTTGACCGTAGTCACGACCTAAGAATACTGCATGGTTGCCTTCATATTGAACAGGTCCAAGTTTTTCACTCATACCATACTCTGTTATCATGCCACGTGCCATTTGCGTCGCTTGTTCAAAGTCATTGCTTGCTCCTGTTGTTTGTGAGTTAAAGACGATTTCTTCTGCCACACGTCCACCCATCAAGCCAACAAGTTGTTCAAACATATCTTCTTTTGAAAGCAACATTTGGTCTTCTTTTGGCAAAGCAATCATATATCCGCCTGCACGACCACGTGGAACGATTGTTACTTTATGCACAACTCGTGCATTGGAAAGCACAAGTCCACAAATCGTATGCCCCGCCTCATGATAAGCGACTTGCTCACGCTCTTTCTTAGAAATCACACGATCTTTCTTCGCAGGTCCTGCGATTACACGATCTTCTGCCTCGTCAATATCACTAGCATCAATTTTTAACTTATTGCGACGAGCGGCAACAAGTGCTGCCTCGTTCAACACATTTTCAAGCTCCGCACCAGCAAAACCTGGAGTTTGCTGAGCAACAACTTTCAAATCTACATCATCAGCAAGTGGTTTGTTTTTCGCGTGCACTCGCAAGATTGCCTCACGACCTTTCACATCAGGACGACCTACCAAAATTTGACGGTCAAAACGTCCCGGACGAAGTAAAGCTGGGTCAAGTACATCACTACGGTTGGTTGCGGCAATGACGATGACTCCTTCATTTCCATCAAAACCGTCCATTTCAACAAGCAATTGGTTAAGTGTTTGTTCACGCTCATCGTGACCGCCACCCATACCAGCACCACGTTGACGACCTACGGCATCAATTTCATCAATAAAGATAATCGCTGGTGCATTTTTCTTCGCTGTGTCAAACAAATCACGCACACGACTAGCACCAACCCCAACGAACATTTCTACAAAGTCCGAACCACTAATTGAGTAAAACGGCACGCCCGCCTCACCTGCAACAGCTTTGGCAAGCAGCGTTTTCCCCGTCCCCGGAGGACCTTCAAGCAAGACACCTGCGGGTATTCTAGCACCAAGTGCTGAAAATTTGCGTGGGTCTTTTAGAAATTCTACAACTTCGACAAGTTCTTGTTTTTCTTCTTCAGCACCTGCTACGTCAGAAAAACGTACTTTGTTGGCTTTTTTGTCTGCCTCTTTGACTTTGGCTTTCCCAAAATTCATCACACGACCGCCGCCACCTTGATTGGCACCTTGTCCCATCATCATGTAGAAGAAGAAAACGAGCAGAACAAGTGGCAACAGGCTAATCGCCAAATTCAACCAAATGCTATTCGAGCTTTCTTGTTTCACTTCAATTTTTGCCTCGTTACTTTTTGCGGCACTTTCTACCTCTTTGATTGTAGAATCAGTTGGTAAGACGACCGTGGAAAAATTTTTCGTTGTCGCTTGTTTTGTTGAGCCAAAAACTTTGAAATCATTGGCACTCTTAATTTTTTGTTCTTCTTTGTACTCACCCTTGACAACATATACACCGCCAGCAGGCTGAACAGAAAAATTATCAATTTTCTTGTCCTCTAGTTGTTCGATAAATGTTGAATAATTAATTTCTTTTGTTGTCGTACTACTGCTCTTGAAGAAATACTGCACCACTACGACTAGGGCTAAAATTACCAGTATATAGAAAAACGAATTTTTCAAAAATCCTGAGCTTTTTTTAGGATCCATGTAATACTCCTCTCTCGCACTTTTTGTCACTGCTTTATTATTTTAACATGAAATAGCTTTTTTGTTGGAAAATAGAGCTACTTTTTTTATTCAAATAAATTTGTCTTTATTTTTTTCGTTTTAATGTATATCCATTTAATAGACATTTTACTTTTTGTAAACTTCTTCCTTTAACACACCGACATATCCTAAATTACGGAAATTTTCATCATAATCCAAACCATAACCTACGACAAATTCGTTTGGCACGTTAAAACCGACATAATCAGCCTCGATTTCGACTTCACGTCCTTCAGGCTTGTCTAAAAGTGTCACGATTTTCACAGAATTTGCTTGACGATATTTGAACAAATCAACAAGATAGCGGAGTGTTCGCCCTGTATCAATAATATCCTCGACAAAAAGAATATCACGTCCCTCAACATTTGTATCCAAATCTTTTAAAATTTTCACCTCACCAGATGACGAAGTTCCCCCGTGATAACTAGAAACTACCATGAAATCCATTTCCAAATGCGTATCAATTTCACGTGTCAAATCTGCAAACCAAGGAACTGCACCTTTTAAAACGGCAATCACAAGTGGATTTTTCCCCTCATAATCTTTCGTCAAAATTGCTCCTAAACGTTTTGCAGCTTGTTTAATTTCTTCCTCTGAATAAAGAACTTTCTCAATGTATTGATCTAAATTTTTCATTCTACTTTCCTTTCTTTCGCAATGCTCAAAGTCTTTTCCATATTTTCTCACACTTGGCGAGCTATTATTATCAGATAGTCAAAATTGAATACACATTTTTCAATTTTGATAAAGCATACCTCTAAAAAACATAAGGAAATTAAAAAAACGGAGTTTTTAGAGGTGCCCTTAATTTTCTATTTTATCAAAATAGTTAATTTTACTCAATCAAATCCTATAAAATTGTCACATTATCTGCGTGAATTTGAAGGATGTTTCCATTCGTTAATTGAACTTCCTTTGGAAATTGTTTCCCCTCCAAGAGATTCAACGTCTCCTCAAGCTGATGTTTATTGATTTCTAGGCGATTTTCAAAAAACATCATAAGATAAATAAACCGCTCCTCACGAGAAAGAAATTTCAAACCCGACAAAGTATTTTTCTTTAGATTTTCTTTGAAAAATCCTTGTGCCGTCTTTTGCAAAAATTGTCGTAAATACTCATTTGTCTTAGAAAAATTATTCATCGCCTGAACATACGCAGGATTTTCTTTTTTGATAAAAGGCAAAAC
The DNA here is from genome assembly GCF_900167335.1 of Pilibacter termitis. Classification (GTDB taxonomy): domain Bacteria; phylum Bacillota; class Bacilli; order Lactobacillales; family Streptococcaceae; genus Pilibacter; species Pilibacter termitis. The sequence goes on along the minus strand of NZ_FUXI01000009.1, from coordinate 66,100 downwards.
CTCATTTCTCACACGATTTCGGAAATATTTCGAGCTTTCATTGCTTTCATCAAAAATAAAGTGTTGATTTTTTTCCTGTAAATACTCCTCTAACTCCGACTTTGAAAAAGGCAACAGCAACCTTATCAACTCCGAATGTTGAAATTTTCTACGCTCAGAAAGCGAGGACAAACGAAAAAAATGAGAACCACGAATCAGTTTCATCACAATCGTTTCCGTCAAATCGTCTGCATGGTGTGCGGTCAAAAGTTTGGTAAAATGTTCACGTTTAAGCAATTCTGCAAAAAAATCATAGCGAAAATTGCGAGCAGAAACTTCTATACCGCTTGTTAATTTTTTCCCTTCCTGCCACTTCTTGACATGGAGTGGTAAATTGTATTGACTTGCAAACTGGCGAACAAACCGTTCTTCCTCAAGTGACGTTTTACGCAAATCATGATTGACATATGCCAAATGAATATCCAAATGATAGACATTTTGTACACTCAACAAAAGTTGCACAAGAGAAACAGAATCTCCTCCGCCACTAAATGCGACAAGGATTTTCTCGTGTTCCTTAAAAAAACTTCCCTTTCTTAAATGTTGAAAGAATTTCTTTTCTATTTTCATTTTCTACCTCGCCTTATCAAAAAAGCAAGCACTCATATGCTTGCCTTTAACCTCTGCGACCACCACGACCGCCACGCTTGCCCTCTGTATTTCTTCTAAGACTTGCTAGACGTTCGTCACTTGTTTTCAAAAAAGAGTTCATCAAGGAATCAAAATCCTGCTTGTTATCAAAGTTTTGCTTTGAAACATTTTTTTTCTCTCTTGAACGTTCAAATTTTCTTGGCTCTCTTTTTTCTTTTGCAGGTAATTGCTTTTTCGTTGGAACTTCTTCAGCTTGCTTAATCGAAAGACTAATTTTGCCCGCATCTGAAATACTTAGCACTTTCACCTTTACCTCATCGCCTACATTCAATACCTCGTTAACATTTTCTATGAAATTATTGGAAACTTGTGAAATGTGTACTAAACCGCTTTTCCCTTTTCCGAGATCAATAAATGCACCAAAATTGGTAATTCCCGTCACTTTCCCTTGAAGTTTTTGTCCTGCTTCAACTGACATGAAAAAATTTTCCTCCACCTATTTTTACTTTCCCTCATTTGATCTATTTTCTGTTAAAAAGGGTGCTAAATCTGGATAAATTGCCTCCCCTTTTTTAGAATATAAATATTTACTTCTAGCTACTTTTGCTACATACTCATCGTCTTGTAAAAGTTTCACTTGTTTTTCTGCTTTCGCTTTCTCTTTTTTCAACTCTTTTTGCTCTGAGATAGCTTTTGCAAATTCACTTTGATTACTTACAAGCTCATTGTAGGCTTCAAATAGGCGAATACTTGGAATTGTAAAAAGAACCATTGCAAGCACAAAAATAACCGCAATTCTACGACGCTTGAACACTTCTTTTTTTCTTTGTTTCATATTCTCTTTATTTTTTTGTATCGTATGTTCATTATTCAATGGAATTACATTGTCCCGCATGCCCTTTTCACCGTCCATTCACTCCTATTCTAAACTAATACCTTTAGTGTAGCAAATTCATTTCTACTTGTAAATTATTTTCCCACGTAATTTGATAATTTTCTCATATTTCCCTTTTTCCGCCAATTTCTCCGCTTAAAAAACAGAGGAAATCAATCCCCTGCTTTACATTTTCTTGTGAAATCATTCTTTTACAGTTTTTCCCGTTGGTGAAAGTTGTGCGTGAGCAAGACCAATGAAAAGTCCTACAATCGACGGAACAATCCACCCCATTCCCATATCGAAAAATGGAAGATGTTTCGCAATCGACAAAATCCCTTTTACAAACTCTACTTCTTTCAATGCTGTTGCAGCATTGAGAGCATCAAAAAGAGCCGTTACGCTTGTGAATATTGTCACCCAGACATACACTTCTTTTTTATACCCTATCACTTGCTCAAGCAATGCAAGCAAAATCAACGTCATCGCTAAAGGATATAAAAACATCAAAACAGGTACGGCAATACTAATAATCGCCGACAAACCAACATTAGCAAAAATCGCTGGCAAAACTGCCGCAAGAATACTCGCTTTTTTATAAGAAACACTTGGGAGCATTTCCTCCGTTGCCTCAGAAAAAGCCGTAATCAACCCAACTGCCGTTTTCAAACACGCTATTGTAACGATAAATGCAAGCAAAATCGCCCCCGGAAGTCCTAAATAGTAATTCGCAAGCTCGGCAAGAGCAATTCCTCCATTTTCACTCAATGAAAATTTCCCAAGACTTAGCACTCCTGCATAAGTCAGTGCAGTGTAAATGACACTCATCAAAATAATCACGACAATCCCACTCTTCAGCACTTCTTTTGCAACAGCGGTTTTTGTTTTCACTCCTAATTGTCGTATAGTAGAAATGACCACAATCCCAAATGCAAGTGCCGCAAGAGCATCTAGCGTATTGTACCCTGCTTTAAAGCCCTCAAAAAATGGCGAAAGCTCGTAGTTTGGTTGCACCTTTACACCATTTAGGACACCAAGCGGTTTTAAAAAGACCATTACAAGTAAACTACTCAATAAAATCAAAAAAATTGGATTTAAAAATTTCCCTACAACAACCAAAATTTTTGCCGAATTTCTCGCAAGCAACCACGCTAGTGTGTAAAAAACAAATGAAAAAATTGCCAACGCTACTTGCTGATTATTTTTAGAAACAAATGGTGCAACACCAATCGTAAATGACGTTGTCGCAAGTCTTGGTGCAGCAAAGAAAATACTAATAGATAGATAAAGTAATGCTGTAAACACACCCGCATATCTTCTATCCACCTTGCTTGCAAGCTCATGCACACCACCAACACCTGTCACACCCATAGCAAGCACACCTAAAAACGGCAATCCTACCGCCGTAAGAATAAACCCAATATTTGCAAGCCCTACACTACTTCCCGCATTTTGTCCCATATTCACAGGAAAAATCAAATTCCCCGCTCCAAAAAACAAGCCGAAAAGCATACTTCCTATAAAAATTGTTTCTTTTAGTTTTAATTTGTTATCCATAATTTTATAATCCCTTTCTCAATCGCACTTCCAATAGAATCTCTTCCTATTTCCCAAACTTACATTCCTTCTACTTTAATGAAAAATGCTCTCTTCTGTTCTTTCACACCTCCACATTCTCAACAGTCTCCAGCAAATTATATCATCTTCGATAATCAATAAAGTTCTTTCCGCCACTTTTTCACTATTTGTTATTATGCCGATTTTTTTATGAACTTTCAAGGAAAACCTACGATTTCTTTCCAAATCGAGAAAAATAATGAAAAATCATTCTTTTCAATAAAAAAGTCAGTTTTCAATATTTCCCATATATTTCCTTTGAAATATTATATTTTTTGTCTTAAACGTAGTTTTTAGGAAAGACCTGAAATCAAACGTTTATTATTGATTTATTTACATTTTTTAGTTCCTTCTTCAATTTTTTTGTATTTTTTTAAAAAAACGGCTAGAAAAGTCGTGCAATTCTAAAATTGTTTGCTTATAATATAGAGGTGAGAGGGTGAAGCTTTTCTTTTTATCTTACAAAAAAGTAAAAAAAATAGTGAGTTTTACTCACGAGTGTGAAAAAAAAAGCGAAGAGGGGCATTATGAATCTAGGGTAGTAAGCCGTGTCGTTTACTTGCTACTACACTTCAGTTCCTCGTAGCTAGACAAAAGGAGGACAATTATGCTATTTGATCAACTAATGTTTGACAACCCGACAATGTCTCGCTTCCACATCTATCGTTCGCTGTTCATCCATGCCGAAGGAATTTATCAAGTACATTTCTTCGCAGATCTTCATGGATTGAATTATCAGCAAATGGTTGGACTTTTAACAGACATTGACGAGGACTTGAAACAAATCAATCCAGAGCATGAAAAGGTGCTAGAAAGAAATGGAAAAATTAATTTATTCCATTTGGACGTAGGGATTGACGAGTACCGTTATTTCTTATTGCAACGAAGTGTGCCATTTTTATTCATTCAGGAAATTTTGAATGGAGAAGAAATGACTGTTGATGACTTCTGTCTGAAACATGATATTTCACGTTCTACCGTTTCACGTAAGTTATCAGCTATCTCTAAATTTTTGAGAAAGTATAGAATTAGATTTACTTACACGCCTTTGGATATTGTAGGTGACGAAACGCTTATCCGTTTGACTTTATTCTACTTATACTGGATTGGCGTGCGTGATATTGCTTGGCCTTTCAAAATCTCGAAAGAGGAAGTCGAAAACATCATGAAAGAATACCCAAACGTTTTGCGTATGAGCAACAATTATTTGGGTAAAAAAGAAATGTTCTATCTCTTCGCTATTTTCGCTAGTCGTGTGAAAAAAGGGAAGTTTGTCAAAGATTACAAAGAATGGAAAACGTTTTTCGACAACAATCCTTACTATGAAAATGTATTGTTGAAAAAAATGGACGGTTTAGATGATAAATTCCGCCTTGCCGAAACGCATTTCTTCTTATTCTTGACACATTTCATTCCTTATTATAGTGAAAAGGATTCTGAGGATATGCAACAAACGATTCGTGATTTCCGCAATCGTCATTCAGATCATCCACTCTCTATTATGAATGATAAATTTATGTATTATGTCAATGAAAATCTATTCACCAATTTAGATCGTGAAACAGAAGATTTATTAATGGCAAACTTTATCAATATTAGCTTCACGTATTATGTGCTAAATTCAAGTATTCCTGACTTTGAAGTATTAGGAACCTCTCTTTATCCTACTACTGACGCACATAGAGAGTTGCACGCAAAAGTAAAAGATTTCTTCGATAAATTGTTTACTTCTAACACGTACTCTCGATTTAAAAACTCAAAAGAATCTTTGATTCGTCGCTATACGAATCTTTTGTTGCCGTATTACTACGAACAAGGAAAATCTCCTGTCATTCGTGTCGGAATTGCACTTGAACGCAACCAAATTCTTTTACAACGCTTGAAAATGTTCTTAAAATCTCTTAATTTCGTTGAAATTGAAGATTTTGCACCTGAAAATGTTCATCAATACGATTTGGTCATTTCAAGTACAACAAGTATTCTACAAGATTTCCCCGGTGTGAAATTGTTCTACTGGGATATTGAATACGGACATAATGAGTTAATGTTCCTTTATCAATATTTGCAACAGACCTATTTGACACCACAAGAACTTTAAAAAAACACCCCCGGAAAAAAGATTTCGGGGGAATTTTATATTATTTCACCACTTTAAAGCGGTCAGCATCATTCATAAATTCTTTTTCTCCAGCAGGTGTTTCCACACTACCAAAGACTAATTGACCACGCAATTTCCATTGGCTTGGCAAATTCCATTCTTTTGCAACTGCCTCGTCAATGACTGGGTTGTAATGTTGCAAATTCGCACCAAGTCCAAGTTCGCTAAGTGCCACCCATGCGTTTACCGTTGCAATTCCTGTTGACTGCTCGCTCCAGATTGGGAAGTTGTCTGCATAGAGTGGAAATTGATTTTGGAGATTTTTCACAATATCCACATCTTCAAACATCAATGCCGTTCCAACACCTGCTGCAAAGCTATTCAACTTCGCTTCTGTATTGTTCCAAGCCTCTTCTGGCACACCTTGACGATCCATTTCCGCTTTCAATTCAGCTTTGACGATTGCCCACAATTTTTGATTAGCATCTCCAAACAAAATCAACGCACGAGAAGTTTGTGAATTGAACGCTGACGGAGAAAGTTTCACCGCCTGCTGAATTGTTTCAGCCATTACTTCTTCTGAAACATCTGTATTACGTCCGATTGCGTAAACAGAGCGACGTTTTGCTAATGAATTTAAAAATGTGTTTTCTGACATGATATGTCCTCCTAGAATCTATTCTTTATTATTTCTACATTTATTATCTTATCACCTTACTTTTTGTAAGTAAAATATTTTGCTCATGTAATCTTTCCTTTATTACACAATTAGACTGAGGCATGATATAATTTGGATAGAGGAAAAACAGAAAGAGGTACTCATCATGGCACAAGCGATTCGATTAGATGATTTTAAAGAAAAAGAAGTGTTTCTATTGAGTAAACAGGAATATGATGATTTGCAAAGAGAAATTGAGAGGTTGAAAAAGGAAAATAGCAGAAATAAAGCAAAAATTAGATACTATCAAGAGATGCAAAAAGGAATCTTTTCAACAGCAAACGGGGAAGGACGTTTGTGGGAAGAAGCTAAAAAAGAGTTGTGGGGGAAAATGGAAGTAAACTACTGAGTAGTAAGCAACTATAAAATATTCAATACTTATGAGGAAGCTGGGAATTGGGCTTGTAATAGAGCTAGAGATTTACAATTACTTGACGGAAAAAATTATAATTACGGTGTTTCTCCTGCTAAAAATATGATCAAAACCATGTTATAATCAAGGTAAGAACGAAAAGCAAAGGAAGTGAAAAATCATGGTTTATACGATAGAGGAAATCAAAGAAAAAGTAAAACCTATTGCTAAAAAATATCATGTAAAAGAAATGTATTTATTTGGTTCTTATGCACGTGGTACTGCAACAGATTCAAGTGATTTAGATTTTGTTGTAGTAGGAAATTTAAAAAGAATGATACCTATCTCTATTGATTTACAAGAAACATTTCATTTAGAAAATGATGTCCTAAGCGAAGAACAAATGAATACAATGAGTTCTCCTATTGGAAGAAAAATAAAAGAAGATTTTGAAAGAGAAAAGGTTATTGTTTATGAAGAATGAAAGCAAAGAAACAGATATACTCTATTTGCGTGAAATGATTTACTATGCTGAAAAGGTAGAGGAACGATTGAATACTGCTTTACGTTATAATATTCCTCTTGATGATGAAATGGTTTTGGATAGTTTAGTAATGAATATAGGACAAATTGGAGAACAACTAGATGAGCAGAAATTATCATCTAAAATAAAAGAAAAATATTCCAGTTGTATTCCTTGGAAAGAAGTTAAGAATTTTAGAAATTTAGCTTATCATGCTTATGGTAAAATAAATAAAGCAGAAGTTATGGAAATAGTAAAAAATGACATTCCCGTATTAATCGAAAATTTATATTTTATTGTAAGGAAAGAATTAGAAGAATAATTAACGGAAAAAACAATTTCAAAAATGAAGTTGTTTTTTCTCGCTTCTCCTGCTTAAAATATCATCAAAACCATGTTATAATCAAGGTAAGAACTAAAAGCAAAGGAAGTGAAAAATCATGGTTTATACAATAGAGGAAATTAAGGAAAAAGTAAGACCTATTGCGGAAAAATATGAAGTTCCAAAAATATATATTTTTGGTTCTTATGCAAAAGGGCAAGCAGATAGTGAAAGTGATGTTGATATTTTATATCAGAAAAAAGGCTCAAAAGTGATAGGTTTTGTGAAGTATGAGTTTCAAGAGGAATTAGAAAAAACTCTTGGTCTTGAAACGGATATTATTACTTTAGAAAGTTTAAATCATGAAAAAAACAGAGAACATTTACCATTATTTATAGGTCGTGTTGAACATGATAAGGTGTTGATTTATGAGAAATAGAAAATTGTATTGGGATTTTGACAATGATGTAGAAGTAATAAATACTATGTTGCGTTATATCTCTGAGATTAGTGAAATGATTGAACGATTCAAAGGTGATATGAAATTATATGAAAGTGATTATGCTTTTCGTTATGCTTTAGATATGCCATTGTTTCAAATACAAGAACTAACACAATCAAAATTATCAGATGACTTTAAGAGTAGATTTTCAGATGAAGTCAATTTTAATTCTATTCGTTTGAATAGAAATGATTTAGCTCATGCTTACGGTGTAATTGACTATGAGGACGAATGGTACACTATAAAAATTTGGTTGCCTACTTACGAAGAATTTCTACTGAAAGCAAAAAGAATATTAAATAGCGAACTTGATGAAAACAACTAAAATAGCTTAATTAGAATAACGAAAGAAAAGACAATTTCAAAATTGGAGTTGTTTTTTCTCGCTTCTCCTGATTAAAATATCATCAAAACCATGTTATAATCAAGGTAGAAAAAGATAAGAAAGGGGTGTTTATCATGCCACAAGCAATTAGATTAGACGGAAATATTCAAGATAGAGAAATTGTTGTCCTTTCAAAAAAAGAGTATGATTCAATGGAGCAAGAAAACAAGCGTTTAAAAGCTGAATTGCGTTTATCGCAAGAATTACAGAAACCTTTAATTTCCTTAATCAATGGAAATGTTAGCAAGTGGGAAGATGTACGAGATAAGTTGTGGGGGAAAGAATATGAGTAAGTAGTTAATTATCTCTTCAGAGGCAACGGAAGATTTAGAGCATTTAAAAGATTTTTTATACCACCAAACAAAGTCTAATCAAGTTGTTCGTAGATTTGAACATGAAATTGATGCCGCCTTTGAAAAAATAACAACAAATCCTTGATTAACTCCCTTAATTCCAGATAGAGAACCATTTAGGAAAAAGATACAGTGGAGATATTTAATTTTTTATATTGATTTTAAAGAAACAGTTTTTATCGCTCGGATTTTTCATCAACACGAAAATTGGTTTGAGCATTTAATCGCAGAATAACGAAAGAAAAGACAATTTCAAAAATGGAGTTGTCTTTTTATGTTGACTGAAAAAAATAAAAAAAAGAAAGGCAAAAATATCCCCCCAAAAAAAAAAGACACCCAAACGGGTGTCTCAAAATTTTAAGGGCCATCGACAAGTCGCCATTCAACTACTGCTTGGTAGCCTCCAGTCTGGCTGGTTGATTTTTGCGGAACATCAAGGTAGAATCCTTTTTTGTTCGTCCAATCATCTGATAGTCGCCAGTTGTTTTTGTTGCTACTAGCGAGGTTACTTTCGCTGTGAAGTAGAACACTACCTGTTGCAGGGCTAATGGTGATGTCTTGGTTGCTTGTATTGACATAGTGCAAACTCCAAGGGTAAATCTTGTTGTTGCTGTCCTCGAATGGTTGCAATAGTTCAAACGTCAATTTCCATGAACTACGGTTGTGACGGTTGTCCCAAATGTCTAGCACCTTATCATAACTTTGTGCATCTATCTTCTTGTTCGTACTTGGTAATTCGCTTGTACCGAAGTCAATCGTCGTTGGTGAAGAGAGAATTTGCAGTGTTCCCTCGAACACGTAAGTTACGATTGCACCTGTACCTGTTACCACAACTGCTGTTTCATTTGCAGGGTGGACTGGCAAGTAGTAGTGGCGAGCAATGATTTTGTTGACCGCATCATGTACTGCTTGCTTCGTACTAAGGTCAACGGTAGAACCAATTTGCTCTGTCAAGCGAACCGTAGGCTCGAGTGTTTGACCGTTTTTATCTTCAAATTTTACGAGAATGTCGGCAAACATATTTTTAACGAATACGTCAAATTGAAGTGGAATGTCCATACTCGTTCCGATATTGCTCCCTTTAATGTGAGCTGTTGGTTTGTAAGAACCACGTGGGGAACCACCTTTGTCTAGTGACATTGGGTCAAGTCCGTCCATATTGTCAAATTCGATATATTTGTTGTCAACGATTTTTTCCTGACCGTTAATATACACTTTTATCACAGGGTTCGCACGTGTGACGATTTCTTGTTTGAGCTGATCCATGTTCCATGTTTGCATTTGGTCGGTTTGTAGCTCAATGCTAGGAATCATTTGAGTAAGTGGTATATTATGCACCATTAACTCAGTGGAAATCGTTCGCTCATTCCCTGCTTCGTCGGCAAGCACTACGTCAAATGGTAAAACTGTGCCGTCAAGAGCTGTCCCTACCGCAGTTTTCAAGTTCGTCTCATCTATCGGGTTAACCCACCTAGCAGTAAAGTTTTGATTGCTATCTTTGATGTTAAATTCATCTCGGATATTGGTCAAAGCATACAGCAGATTGGTTGGCACTTGGTCTGGACGGTAGAGGTGGTACTGGAGTTTCGTCGCTGTTGGTGCGGTAACGTCTTTTACAACTGTCGAAACACTCGTCCCCGCTCCTGATACACCAGACGGTGTAGCTGTAATATCCACTCTAACAATTTCACCAGATTTAAAACGAGGGTTGACATTTGGTGTTTGCCAAGTATTCGTATTAAACTGTTTAGCTGCCATAATCTGATTCCATGTCGCTGTATTATCACTTGAACGGAATGCTCGAAGTGAGGCTCCTGGAAGTACTGAACCGTCTGCAAAAAGTGAGCTGTTGCTCGTTTGGTCATCCGTTAATGGATTTATCTTTACATTTGCAGATGTTTCTTTCAATTTTAAAACAATGGTACTACCATTAGTAGTATAACCTGACACCATATTAGGGAACGGAGCGTAACCTGATAAACTTGTTTTCATTTCAAAGTACACCAAGCCATTTAGTTGTAATCCTCGGTCTTGAGGAATCGAAAACTTCCCGTCTGCCCCTGTTGTAAATTTTCCACATGAATAAAAACCATCTGAATCCAAAAATGCTTCAAATTCAACACCAGGAATTGGGTCACCCGTTAATTCTCCAACTAGTTGCACGTTTGCATTTGTTTTAAAAGAGAAATTAATTTGTGAACTACGACTACCATCTTTCCCAGCAATCGTTTCCCACCGCATCGCTTCCGCATAACCATTAACATCAACGTTCGCCATTGTCTGGGTCGTCAAACTCCCGCCAGCTCCTTCGACTGTATAATCCGTTTCAAGTCTTCGTCCCAAGCCGTCATATAACCATGATTTTAGAGTGCCGGGCACCATTCTATACGAAAGTTCATTCCACGATTCGTTCTCAAATTTAGTCCCCGTTTGATTTCCTTTCAAAGTTCGTTCAATTTCAAACTGAGTTTTAAAAAGGTTTGCTGATTTTAAATACCTCTCTCTATCATACTGTGAAGCATTATCCATATTAGGATCTTGATCATAATACAAGGCTTCTGGAGAGAAAGTGAAAGTATTCCCCCATATAACATTGTTATTCTGACTAGCAGTCAAGTGCTCCGGTAAAACTATACGAACTGGAATTTTAGGATTAAGCGTTTGTTTATCCCTTACTTCATAATCCACCTCAATTCCAAAATTACTATTAGCTTTCCCTAAATGCATGAACTTCAATTCTCTATTGGAAGATCGTTCCATAGTATTGTCAGTTCTGTCAAAAACACCTATACGCGTTGATTTAGTAGATGTTGTATTACTCGTTAAGCCAGTCAATTTTACACGTAAAACATCAATTTGCCCTGGTCCACCATATTTTGCTGTTACTCTAAAAGGAAATTGGTATGGTCTTCCTGCTGATATTTCAAAATCATGGAAGTCAATGGGAATTTCGATTTTTGTCCACACATCGTTAGTATTAGGAAGCGTTCGCCACACTTTGTATTTCCCTGTTGTAGTACGATAACTACTACTACCATTATCAGTGTTTTCTCTAGAATTTTGCTCATCCAATCTTAATTCTATCTGGATGGGTTCCGTACTCTTATATAGATAATTCATGTAAATAGTACTTCCCGCACTACCACGACTAATATCCGCTCTTCTCTTACTACTATCTGAGGTAGGCAATTTATCAAAACTATACATAAGCATCTTTAAATAGTAGGAATCATAGGTCGAACCTCCAAATGCCTCAGTAGTACCAACTTTACCACGATTAGACAGTACACTTTCTGTCTGTTCACTATACTTAATTTCAAATGCCGCCTCTACGTTATCAGTTCGCACTATGAAAAAAAGTGCAAATGTTAATAGCAGAGATATTGGCAGTAATATTTTATTTTTCATGCCTCTCTCTTTTTTTAAAAACTTTAATTTCCTTTGATGTATCAATTTTTTCCTCATTTCCAGCCCCACTTTCTAACAACTATTTTTTCTATTATATATTACTTATCCTAGTTGCCCTACTTCGATATTTTGTGCATGATCTTCTAAAAATCCGATCCTTATCGCACACTTGAGTTTGTCATTCACCCAGATAAGCGTTCCTTCGCCATTTTCAAGTTTGCCACTACTTGCCTTGCCGAATTTTTTGATTAGCTCCTCGCTTTTTGTCCCACCCTTTCCTTCTTGTACTAGTTTGACACTCTTGTCAAAATCGGTCAGCCATTTATTTTTGCTCCAATGATCTTTTGGATAATCAGCATACTGCATCATAATATCCGTTTCTCCGTTGTCATCAAAATAAATTTTAACCTTTGTATATCCATCGCCCCAGACGGCTACAAAGCCTTTAGGACTTACGAAATCATCTGCCTGCTTTTCTTCAGGCTCCCCCATTTTTGCGACGATTTCATCATATTTCGTGCCATGCTTGGTTACTTCTTTTGTCGAAGAGTTCACCATTCTAGCGTAAACAAATTGAGAAAACTTATCTTGATAATTGCTTTGGGTACCCTCTAAAGTCGGTAACCCCCATGTAATTTTCTCACCCTTGTACTCCGAAACCTCTGCTTCTCCTAAGTAGTCCGTTGCCTTTTCTGTTTTCTGCTCACTTTTTGCTGTATCTTCACTTTTTTTCTCTCCACCACAGGCAGAAAGTGAAAAAAGCATCATCACGCCCAACACGACAGCTCCAAGACGAGTAGTATTGTTTAATCGAGTCATTCCCCTTATTTTCTCCTCTTGATTTATTTTATTTGTCCAAAAATCTCTAGTCTTCCTTGGCAATTTGAACATCACTTAGTCCATAGACAAATTACACTAGATAACTTGCCTATCTTACAGGTTCATATACAATCATAAACCCTAAGTTAAAAACACACACTATTTTTTCCTCTATTTCAAAAAAAAGAACAAATAAAGCGTTTCCATTTATAAATTTCTAGAAATTATAAAAAACTGAATGATTTTACACAGAAAAAATCAACGGGAAATATAGACATCGCCATATGAGAAAATAAAAAAGAAATCTAACTTTTTATAGTTGACTTCTTCCACATTCGGTATATAATAAAAGTAAGGAACGACCGATTTAAAGAATCGGTAGCTTGTTTTTAAGTCTAAAAAATAGACCGTTACCTGCTAAAGTAAGACGGTCTATTTTTATTGCTTCTTATTGCGATCAATAAGAGCAACGACAAAGCTAAGCAACGCTACAACAAATGCTCCAAATGCGAGCATGAGTTGCAGAGCTTCAGCTGTTGTCATCATAGTTTGCTTTTCCTTTCATTAGGATCTGAGTGCTTGAGAAATTTCCCATAGGCACCACCCCTTTCAGATTGTACTAAGCTACCGTCCTTTAATACTTTCGTTCCATGGTTCGATTTTAAAATAAAACAGACAGAAAATCAAGCGGTTTCATTGGGAAGTGCTTAATTTTTTTGAGATTCAGTATATAATAAAAGTAGGAACGACCGATTTAAAGAATCGGTAGCTTGTATTTGTCTAAAAAATAGACCGTTTACCAGCCAAAGTAAGACGGTCTATTTTTTTATTGCTTCTTATTGCGATCAATAAGAGCAACGACAAAGCTAAGCAACGCCACAACAAACGCTCCAAATGCGAGCATGAGTTGCAGAGCTTCAGCTGTTGTCATCATAGTAGGGTACCTCTAAAAACTCCGCTTAATACCAAATTAGCTAGTTTTTCGTTTTTCGAGAAAATCGACGAAGGCTATGTGGTTCATAGGCTGAGGAGATTGACGAAGAAAAACGGAAAACTAGCAATTTGGGATAAGTTTGAGTTTTTTTCTGTACCCGTTAGCTTTTCCTTTCGTTAGGATCTGAGTGCTTGAGAAATTTCCCATAGGCACCACCCCTTTCAGATTGTACTAAGCTACCGTCCTTTAATACTTTCGTTCCATGGTTCGATTTTAAAATAAAACAGACAGAAAATCAAGCGGTTTCATGGGGCGATAGTAAAAAAACAGATTGTTGCATATCAAAGTATGGCAATCTGTTTTTTTGGATTATTTTTTTATTTCTTCTCACTCATTCGTTTCTTTCCTTCTCCACAAAGTTCTATGAGCGTACATTCTGCACAATTTGGGGTACGAGCAAGACAATGATAGCGACCAAATAAAATCATTGTGTGATGTGCTTTCACCCATAGATTTTTTGGGATTTTTTTCATCAATGTTTCTTCAACTTCGACTACATTTGCGTTTTGCTTGGCAATTCTCAACCGTTTTGAAATGCGTTCAACGTGAGTGTCAACTGCGATACTTGGAATACCGTAAGCATCTCCTAGCACGACATTGGCTGTTTTCCTGCCTACACCTGCTAAGCGTTCCAGTTCTTCGTGTGTTTTTGGCACTTCACCGTTGAACTCCTCTACCAAATATTTGGCTGCAGCTTTGATGTTTTTTGCTTTGTTGCGGTAAAGACCTATCGTTTTGATTTTCTCCATAATGTCCTCAACATCAGCGGTGGCTAACTTTTCTGGTGTCGGGTACGCTTCAAAAAGTGCGGGGGTTACTTTATTAACTGCAACATCTGTTGTTTGGGCAGAAAGAGTGACTGCTACAAGTAATTCAAATGGATTGTTTGCGTACAGTTCACCTTTTGCGTCTGGGAACATTTCACTCATCAAATGAAGTGCCTGCATGGTTTTTTCTTTGGATAATAACGGCATTTATTTCCCTCCAAACTCACGCTGTGCCTCTAATTGTCTTTGCTTGAGCTTCCATTCTTTTTGGTCTTGTAAAACCATTTCCTTGCTTGTCAATCCTTTGGTTGACCAGTTTACTAAAATGCGTTCAATATAGCTCATATTTTTTGCATTGTGCAAAACGGCTTCTTTGAGTGCTAGTAAAATAACTTCTTGGTCAAATTTGTCGACTTCCACCCATTCTTGAATGGTTTCAAGCTCGAATGGGTTGAGCAATCTTGCAAAACTTTCCTCAAATTTTTCCTTGATTTCCTTCAAACCAAGCGTTTCTTTTTTGCTACTTTCGAGTAAAACGGATAATTTTTCGTATAACGGTGTGATGTCAAAACTTTCCATTTCCTCGCCGTTGGCTAGTTTTTTCTTAGATAATGTGAGCATTTTTTTTAGATAAAGACTATTCAAAATCGCACCCACCGCTTTATCATCTTTGCTCATTTTTTTGGCAATTTCACTCAAATCTGGCATGAAATTACCGTCTTGTTGCTCTCGTAAAAGGTAGAAAACAAACAAAATTTCATCACTTGTTAGCGTAAGTTTGTAGCCTTCATCGAATAACACATTTGAAATAGAAGTTGCTCCATATTGAAGATAGCTAGTTAAATTCATTTTTCAAATTTCCTCACTTTGTGTTTTTACATCCATAATAAGAAATCCCTTCTCTTTTTCCACGTACAATCAATAGGGCTATGGCTGTGATAAAGAGCAAAATGCTGAGTGCTTGTGAAACACGCACAACACCTAAAATCATCAAGCTATCCGTTCTCAATCCCTCAACGAGCATTCGCTCAAATGTGTACCAAATAATATACGCAAGAAATACTTGCCCTGTTTTGAAAAACTGTCGTTTTTGTCGAAGACGTTGTAAGATGAAAAAACCGATAAAACACCAAATAGATTCATACAAAAAAGTGGGTTGACGGTAAAAACCGTCTATATACATACCGTCTACAATCACGTTTGGCAGATGAAGAGTGCTAGTCAAAAATTCCTTAGAAACTGTCGGACCATATGCTTCTTGATTGAAAAAATTGCCCCAACGACCAATGGCTTGCCCTATCATTACACTTGGTGCAATAATATCCAGAAATGCCCATATGGAAAAATTATGTCGTTTGCTGAAAATATAAAGCACCAAAAGCCCAGTAATCAGTCCGCCATAAATCGCTAAACCACCATTCCAAAAAGCAAAAATCTCCTCTGGATGTGACGTATAATATGGAAGTTGGAACAAAACATAATAAATCCTTGCTCCAATAATCCCAAGTGGCATGGCGTAAATCATGAAATCAACCACAAGCTCACTATTCCACCCAAGACGTGCAGCCTCTTTGCTGGCAATTAATACACCAATTGTCATGCCTAGCACAACACAAATCGCATACCAATGAATTTCAAGTCCAAACAGACGAATGGCGATAGGGTCAATTTTTGCTAAAAACATCACACTTCCCCCGAATTTTCTTGTATTAAATTGCTCAAGCGTTCTTCAAATGCTTTTGTTGCATCATATCCCATACTTTTTGCACGATAATTCATCGCTGCCGCCTCAATAATAATGGACAAATTCCGTCCTGTTTTAACAGGAATACGGATTTGTGGCACATCAACATTGGCGATTTCAACAGTTTGCGTTCCACTTCCTAGGCGGTCAAATTTCTTATCTGGCGTGAACATTTCCAAATAAATCGCTAGTTGCACTTGCATAGAACCACGCACTGCACTTGCTCCGAAAAGATTCATCACATCAATAATGCCCACCCCACGAATTTCAAGCAAATGCTCTAAAATTTTTGGCGGCTCTCCGATAACAGTCAATTCATCTTTTTGATAAACGTCTACTCTGTCGTCTGCAATCAAACGATGACCACGCTTGATTAACTCAAGACCTGTTTCACTTTTTCCGATCCCAGAATCCCCTTGAATCAACACACCTAGACCATAAACGTCCATTAGCACACCGTGAACAGAAGTTCTTGCTGCTAATTTTTCATCAAGAAAACTTGAAATCCCACCTAATAATCTTGAAGTAGCAACTTTTGAACGTAAAAGTGCAATATCCATTTCTTGTGCAACTTGCAAAATTTCTGGTGCAAAGTCAAGCGAGCGTGAAATCACTATTGCTGGCGTGTCCTCGTGACAAATTTTACGCATGACTCCTAGTAATTCTTCTGGCAACATTTTTTCTGTGAAAGAAATCTCTTTCTTCCCTAATAACTGCACTCGGTCATGTGAATAATAGCTGAAATAGCCCGTCAATTCCAAGCCGGGACGTGAAATATCACTTGTTTCAATTTTTTTCTCAAGTGCCTCATCACTGCCTGAGAGTATCTCTAAATCCAATCCCTCAACAAGTTCTCTTACCTTTACAAATTCGCTCATAACTCGCTCCTTTTTTATCATTCAATTTCTTCTCTTATTTTAACAGAGTATGAATGTTTTCTCTACCATGATTGATTTTTCTTTTTCTCGTTTGTCATACGGAGACTCGTAAAAAGAAAAGCGAGAGGGGCGGTTTGAAGTTTGCAACAGTGAGCTATGTCGTTTATTTAATCGCAACGTTAGTTGCGATCGACATTGCGAACAGTTGCCAAACTTCAGCCCCTCGTAGATAGACAAAGAAAAAACCGCATTTTTTGCGGTTTATCTTATGTTTTCCAAATTTTTTCTACGCTCAAAATAATCATTTACAACAGAATATACAATTGTCAAGACAACTGCAAGCAAAAGACTAGAGCCGAAGTTTGAAAAGCCAAAGGAAGAATCTCCAATAATGAAACTTGTCAGTTGTAAGATAATCGCATTTATCACAAAGCTAAACAATCCGAAGGTTATCAGCAAAAGTGGTAAGCTGAAAATCGTCAAAATCGGCTTGACTAATGCGTTTAAGATTGATAGGACAAGAGCTGCTAAAACAGCAACGCCAAGCCCTGATAGGTGAAACATATTCGGAAAAAATTGGGCATAGCCAAGAAAAACAAGTGATGTCGTAATCAATCTTGTAAAAAATCCCATTTAAAAATCACTCCAGTCGTCATCCTTTGCTTTTGGTGCAGAATTGGTTACATCTTTTCTAGGGCGTTTCACGTTGTTCGCTTTGTAATAAGGATTGTCAAAGCCATAACTACTTCTCTTTTGAGGAGATTGCGGGATAATCGCTACAAGTGCAATATAGAGCAATATAGGAGACCCTATGCCACAAACCATTATGATTACATAGACAATCCTCAAAATTGTTGCATCAACTCCAAGATATTCTGCAATTCCTCCAAGTGTACCTGTTAGAACAATGTCATTACTTGATTTGGTTAATTTCTTTTTCATTTTCTTTCACTTCTCTCAGTTTAATTTAGTTATGTAAGAAAGGGTGTGTTTCCCCTTCCTTATTCTTCTGCATCTTTTAGGTAAATACTTCCTGTGGTTGTTCTTACATCAAATTTTACCACATTTTCGCCGTTTCGTTGTAATTGAACTGATTTTGCTTGTTCGTTAATTGTATGCACGTCTTCTAGTTTGCGGTAAATTCTTCCAAATACGGTGCTGGCTTTTCCGTCTAAGCCACTTCCTTTTGGAAATGCCGTTTTTATCGTGCCGTTAACGTTTGAGAGTGCTACTTTGGTCAATGTATCATTTTTCAAAGTCAAACGCATATCGCCATTGACAAGGGTAACTGCTACTGCATTCGTTGCTGCGGTAACACTCACGTCTCCATTGACCGTATTAATCAGTGTATCAAGCAAAATGGCATCTTTTACAAAAACATCACCATTTACGCCTTTTACTTCTACCATACTCGCTTTTTCTGGTGCGACAATGATTTTTCCATTGGTTGAATTGACATAAATATCACTTGCCTCGATATTGCCTATTTCTACGCTACCATTCAGCGTTTTGAGCGAAATGTGGTCGTACAAACGCTCTGGCAACTCCAATGTCAAATCTGCACGTATTCTCTTACTTGGAATGTTCAAGACGATTTTTTCATCTGAAACGGAGATGTCGCTGCGACTTAGGAAATTTTCAAGTGCATCCCCTTCGATTGAACCGTACATTTTAATATCTGCGTAAATGGCAAGCGTGTCATTTTCTCCTCGTTTTAGCACAATTGCACCATTTGTATTTTGAACATCAATAATCGTAGCTTTATTGTCTAGGTACTCAAATTTATGTGAAAAACTCGTTGTGGCTACTTTTGGCACTTTGACATTGATTTCTTTCCAGTCTACGTTCTCACGTAAAGTAGTTTTCACTGTTGTAAACGCATCTGCCAATACGCCACCGATATTTTTCGCATACGGTTTGATTTGCTCACCCGCATCTTTCAGTGTTTCTTTCGCTTGACCAAATGCTGACTGAAATTGCGTTTCCCAGTCATTTTCTTCGTTTTCTTTCGCTGTTTCTGATGACTCTTCTTGCG
This sequence comes from Pilibacter termitis, assembly GCF_900167335.1. GTDB lineage: Bacteria > Bacillota > Bacilli > Lactobacillales > Streptococcaceae > Pilibacter > Pilibacter termitis. Next base: position 47,081 of record NZ_FUXI01000009.1, on the reverse strand, counting down.
AGTCTGTTTTTTCCTCTTTTAATTCAGGAATGAGTTTCAAATCGGCTTGTGGTTCTTCTTTTGTCTCTAAAGGAATCACGTTACTTTTTTTCTCTTTATCTGCCAATTTTTCTAATAAGCCAATCCCTTCTTCTGTTGAGATAATTCCTTTTTTAACTAACTCTAAAATTCTATCTTTCTCGTTCATGGTAATAACCTCCGATAACTTGTTGTTGCTAGATTTTCTAGCGTGTTCTTTCCTATATACTGTATTATGCACCCTTTCCGATAAAAAATCTATGGTGCTAAAGTCTGATTTTTTGACCGACTAAAGAACTAAAAAACCTACAAATTACAAAAATTCGTAGGTTTTGATTTGTAAGATTAGCTTTCAGCGACTTTTTTCGCACGTTTTGCTGCTTTTTCACGTTCGCCTTTGTTTAAGATTTGTTTACGCAAGCGAATAGATTCTGGTGTTACTTCCAAATATTCATCGTCTGCCATAAATTCCAAACTTTCTTCAAGTGTAAGGATTTTTGGCGTTTTAATAACTGAAGTTTGGTCTTTTGTTGCACTACGCACGTTGGTCATTTGTTTTGCTTTGGTGATGTTCACCGTCAAATCGTTGTCACGTGAGTTTTCACCGACAATCATTCCCTCGTACACTTCAGTACCCGGGTTGACAAAGACTGTCCCACGTTCTTCGATTGACATGATAGAATATGTCGTTGCTTTTCCTGTATCAATTGACACTAACGCACCGTGGTGACGTCCACCGATATTTCCTTGAATCATTGGCATATATTGGTCAAATGTGTGGTTCATAATTCCATAGCCACGTGTCATTGACATAAAGTCTGTTGTGAAACCAATCAGCCCACGAGCTGGCACTAGGAAAATTAAACGCATTTGTCCGTTCCCTGTCGAAGTCATGTCTAACATTTCACCTTTACGTTCTGACAAGGCTTGGATAATGCTCCCTTGATATTCTTCTGGTGTGTCAATTTGCACACGTTCAAATGGTTCGCATTTTACTCCGTCAATCTCACGCTCGATAACTTCTGGACGTGATACTTGAAGTTCGTATCCTTCACGTCGCATTGTTTCAATCAATATAGACAAGTGCAATTCCCCACGACCAGAGACAGTCCAACGGTCTGGTGAGTCTGTTTCTTCTACACGCAAGGAAACGTCTGTTTGAAGTTCTGCCATTAGGCGTTCTTCTACTTTTCGTGCAGTAATCCATTTTCCTTCACGTCCTGCAAAAGGCGAGTTGTTGACAAGGAATGTCATTTGAAGCGTAGGCTCGTCAATGTGTAAGACTGGAAGTGGCTCAACAGCATCTGTTGGTGTCACTGTTTCACCGACAAAGATGTCTTCCATACCACTGACAGCAATCAAATCTCCTGCTTTTGCCTCTTGGATTTCTTGACGTTGAAGTCCGAAGAAACCAAACAATTTCGTTACACGGAAATTTTTTGTCGTGCCGTCTAGTTTAGAAAGTGTTACTTGGTCGCCTACTTTGATTGTCCCGCGGAATACACGTCCAATCCCGATACGTCCTACATAGTCGTTATAGTCCAATAGTGAAACTTGGAATTGCAATGGTTCCTCGCTGTTGTCAACTGGTGCTGGAATGTGTTCCAAGATTGACTCAAAAATCGGCTCCATTGTCGGCTGTTGGTCTGCTGGATTGTCAGATAATGAACTTGTTCCGTTAATGGCACTTGCGTAAACAACTGGGAACTCAAGTTGGTCGTCATCAGCTCCAAGCTCAATGAAAAGCTCTAATACTTCATCGACTACTTCTTCTGGACGAGCAGACGGTTTGTCAATTTTGTTCACTACGACAATTGGAATTAAGTCTTGTTCTAAGGCTTTTTTCAATACAAAACGAGTTTGTGGCATGGTGCCTTCGTATGCGTCAACAACCAAAACTACACCGTCAACCATTTTCATAATGCGTTCTACTTCGCCACCAAAGTCAGCGTGTCCTGGTGTATCCATGATATTGATACGTGTTCCTTTGTAAGAAACGGCAGTGTTTTTCGCCAAAATCGTAATCCCACGCTCTTTTTCAAGGGCATTAGAGTCCATTGCACGCTCTGCAAGCTGTGTATGGCTATCTAGTGTATCCGATTGTTTCAATAGTTCATCTACGAGTGTCGTTTTTCCGTGGTCAACGTGGGCGATAATCGCAACATTGCGAATGTCTTTTCTAAAATTTGTCACTTTGAATGTTCTCCTTGTAATCTAAGTGTTCACTACTTTTTTATGTAGCGTATCCGTATCTAGTATAAAATAAATTTTTTTACTTATAGTCTAGTCGTACTATTTTAGCACAGGTTTTCTGAAAATGAAATGGTTAAGGGTTATTTTTTGGGAAAGATTAGGGAATGGGGAGTATCCCAACTTCTTTATACACACTTTTCCTCTTTATTATTTAGCAGTTCTATTCCTTTTTATATTCATTAATTGATTCTTCAGAAATAAAATATAAATTTCCTTTCGTCCTCGTACATGCTACATAAAATTTATTTTTTGTCTGAGGGACAAGGTCAGAAAGGTGTTCTTTCTTAAAACAATCCAATGTCTTAGGATTTAAAATCACACAAACATCAGAAAATTCCCCTCCTTTGCTGTCTCCCCAGTTCTGACCATTACAATTATAATTATAAGATTTCTGATAAAACAATTTCTTTATTTTATCATCAGACATAATACAATCAATTTCTGTTTGATTATCTATGAATTTAACAGTTGATTGTATAGTATTTTCATCATGATGGAAAATTTGTATCTTCATTTTTTCTCTAACGAAATCACATATATTTGCTGGACATCTATATGATTCCATTAAACTTGTCTCATCTAATTCAAAAGACTCTAATTCTTTTAGCCATTTTGCTCTATCTTTATGAATACCAGAACCTTTATTTCCATCCCGTGAGGTTGAATACGTTTTTTGATAAAAATCACCAAGCAACCAAACTTTAGCGTTTAAATTTGATAAGCTTTTTATCCAATCAAAATCATAACTTTCAAAATCTTGAACTTCATCTATATAAACACAATCAAAAAAATAATCAATTCTTCCAAGGAAATCAATATCAGATTTGTTAATTAAAAAATTTGATAGACGAAAATGAATAACTCTCTGTTGATTAAAAAAATTCTTGTCAAAATTATTTTTAGGTTTATAATTAAAATCAATGCCTAAAAATCTCTGGTCATAATATGGGACAAGACAAAATTTATAAAGAAATTCAAAGAAACCAAAAATATATGTGCGTTCAGGTAGCTGGCCATATTTATTGATTACCCTTTTACGAATTTCCTCTTGATTAGTGGTTGTATAAGTTATTATAAGATTTCTTTTATCAATATCTAAATCATCAATAATAGTCTTAGTTTTCCCACTTCCTGCAACTGCGTGTATCAATCTTTTCTTATCCATTCAATTGCCTCCGAAATATAACTTGGAATATTAAAGTTACTATCTATTATATCTAGCATTCTTAAAGCAGACTCTGCTTTATTGTTCAACATATACTCAAGTTTACTGGTACTTCTTGTTAAATCAGATTGGTCAATCATACTATCATTTAAATTATACAAACAGACCTCAAAAGTATTATTTTGATTATCCTTATCGAAAAAAATACCAATATTCTTGTCAGAATTATAGTTATCATATTTGTCAACTATGTTTTTTTGATAATCACCATCATTATCTGTAATCACCGCCACTTTTTTACCAGTAAGTTTCTGGGCTACTCTTAAATATCTTTCAAAGCTAAGACCATCTACAGACAGAATATGAACTCCATCATCATTTGGGCTAACTCCTGTCTTTAATTCGTAAAACTTATTTACCAGTATATATTCAGCATTTCCTTCCACAAGGATAGACTTATTCCCAAGAATGAAATTTAGTATATGTTGATTTGTAGATCTTTGGAAAAATTTCACAGTTTCCAAATCTAACTCTTTCAAGCTGAGTCCAATACCATTATGAAGAAAAATACAATTAGCAATCTCTAGTCTAGATGCAATCATATTTGAATGCGTACTAATAAACGTCTGAATATCTTTCTCTTTTTCGATAGAGTCAAGCAATAAATGCATATTAGAAAAACTCAGATGATTTTCAGGTTCCTCAATTAAGATTACTTTCGTCTTATCATTTCTTCTAATATAAGAATTTTCTATACTCAGCAAGACTTTCTCTCCTTGCCCAAAATTTTTAATATCAACATCTGATTTTAGTGCAGTAATTTTTTCTCTGAATGATTGTTCTGAATAATTATCGATAGCAATTCGATAATCTTTTTCCTCCATCAATCTATCATTTATTATTTTATTAATAAATTCATCCGTTTGCTTTCTAAATTCATTATTGATTTTTGCTCGATTTTCTGGCAAGACACTATCATTATAAATTTCATCAATTCTTTTTCGTATCTCAAATTTAGTATCTATTGAACTAGTGTCTACAAGTGAAAAATTAAATTTAAACGGCTTATTATAACTATTGTAAAGCTCACCAGCAAAAGTACTAAATTCAACCTTATAAAACTCAAAAGGAAATATCTTTCTGTCACTATTTTTCAATGACTCAGTAATATCACTAATCAATTCATTATTTGGAAATATTCTCAGATTGATTCCAAACTTATTAGGTAGTTTCACAGAATTATGTTTTCCTTCAAGCCTAAAGTTATCCCTTATTTCAGGAATACTATCATCAAAATATAATTCTATGAGTAGTTCTGGCAAGTCTCCATTTCCATTCTTTAAAAACCGCTCAATTGTTTTTGAGTTGAAAAGGTTCATCAAACCGCTTTTTTCAATTTGAGCATAACTTCCACTCAGCACTAAACTAATCGCTTGAAGTAACGAGCTTTTCCCTGCTCCGTTTTCGCCAATAAAAATATTCCTATTAGGGTTGCAATCCACTTCAAAATCTGAAAACTGTTTATAATTCTTAATCACTATTTTCTTTATCATTATAATTCACCTCGTTTAATCTCTTTTATTTTTTTGTTCAGTAGACATTTCCCTTAAAACGTTTTCTCTGAATTATAAGTATATGGGCACCTCTAAAAACTCACATTTACCCAAAATTGCTAGTTTTCCAATTTTATTCGTCAATCTCCTCAACCTTGTTCAAACTCCTTAACGCACTTCTTCGCTTTTCTATAAACCACATAGCTTTCGTCAATTTCGAAAAACTATCTAATTTTGGATTAAACGGAGTTTTTAGAGGTACCCATATCATAATTTCACTTCTATCAAAAATATACTCTACACACAAAAAATAAGTTCTTTCACATAATGTGCATCTAGTCCTCTCAAAAAAGATAACAAGAGAACCCACCAAAGCAAGTTCTCTCATTCCTTTTGTCTAGCTGTGAGGGGCAGGAGTTTAGTCGCTGTTCGCAATGCCACCTGAAACTCTGCTTCAGGCAAGTAAATGGCATGGCTCACTACGACAAACTCCTAAACGCCCCTCGTAGCTTTTCTTTGTCTAGCTACAAGGGGCTGAAGTCTGGCAACTGTTCGCAACAGCACTGGAAACTGCGTTTCCAGCAAGTAAATGCTGTGGCTCACTGCCACAGACTTCAAAACGCCCCTCTCGCTTTTCTTATTCCTCTGGTTTGTCTTTCCGTTTTTTCAATCCGAGGATTCCTGCGATTGAAATTGTGGAGAGAATGGCTCCGATAACGCCGAGATTTTCGATTTTTTCACCGAGGTTGGCAAGTTTTTTCTTGCTGGCAACAGATGAATCGTTCTGGTCGGTAGAATTGCTTGAAGCATTTGTGCTATTGTTGCTTGAGTTATTTGAATAGCTTTGACTACCGTCAGCGTTTGTGTTGCCGTTATTTCCATTGGTGCTACTGGTGGTGTTCCCAGTGTCGTCACTATTTCCTGTACCGTTATCTCCGTTCGAGTTGTCGCCACTGTTACCCGTATTTCCACTATTCCCTGTATCGTCTCCGGTATTGCCAGCATTTCCACTATTACCCGTGTTACTATCTCCCGGATCGGTCGTGGAAGTTTTCGTGTAAACAATAGTAAATTGCTGTGGCGAACTGTCTACTCCATTGGTTAAATCGTTGTGGTCAAACACGTTGTTTTCTTTCTCTGCTGCGGATAACGTGCTGTACTCTTTGCCATTTGGTGCAACAACTTTATAGGTGTAACCTGTTTGTTTGAGCTGTTCATCTGTTGTGCTTAGCGAGAAGATGCTGTCGCTGTCACCCTCTAGCGTTTCGAGCGTTTTATCACCATTTGGTGCGTTTTTCGTTACCACATAAACCGTCTGTTTCACCGCCGTATAGCGAACGATAAAGTCTTGTGGCATATCGTCTACACCATTGTTCAACACACTGTCGTCATAATTTGGATTGGCTTGTAAAGCCTCGGACAACGTGCTGTAATCTTTGCCGTCTGGTGCCGTCACTGTATAAGTGTAACCTGATTTGTGCAAGTCGTTGTCCGTTGTCGCAAATTGAATGTTTGCACCTGTGCTACCTGTGACAATTTCTTTCGTTTGTCCGTCAACAATCAAATTCGCAATTTGCTCACTTGCCGTGTAAGTGACAGTAAAGTCTTGCGGGATAGTGTCTTGACCATTTACTAAATCGTTGTGGTCATAATTCGGGTTTGCCTGTAAAGCTGTCGACAAACTCGGATACGTTTTGCCGTCTGGGGCTGTGACGTGATAAATGTAGCCTGCGATTGCCAACTCTTTATCCGTCGTCGCAAAATGAATTGCCGTATCACTTTCACCCTCCACCGTTTCCTTGATTTGTCCGTTTACAATCAAGTTTGCCGTCTGTTTCACCGCTGTGTACGTCACCTCGAAGTTTTGCGGTGCGTTATCTTGTCCGTTCGTCAAATCGTTATTGTCGTACTTAGGATTGGCTTGGAGGGCTTCGGATAGTGTGGCATACACTTGATTATCTGGAGCTTTCACTTTGTAGGTGTAGCCTGTTTTTTCCAAGTCTTTATCCGTTGTTTTAAAACGAATCGCTGAATTACTGTCGCCTGTCGTTGTTTCTTTCGTTTGTCCGTCAACGAGTAAGTTGGCGGTTTGTTTCACTGCGGTGTACGTGACAATAAAGTTTTGTGGCGAGCTATCTACTCCGTTCGTCAAATCGTTGTGGTCGTAGTCAGGGTTCGCTTTTAAGGCGGCTGATAATGTTGCGTAATCTTTGCCGTCTGGAGCTTGGACTTGGTACGTGTAGCCTGTGCGTTTCAAATCGTTGTCCGTTTTGGTTAGCGTGATTTTTGTGTCGCTGTCGCCTGTTACGCTCTCAATTGTTTTGTCGCCTGTTGGGTCGTCTTTTGTTATCAAATTGACTGTTTGTTCAAGAGCTGTGTAGCTTACGACAAATTTTTGCGGGTTCGTATCAATTCCTGCGTTTGCTCCGCTCGTTGCAATAGCGGTGTGGTCATATAAGGAATAATTATCTACCGCTTCTTTGAGGCTGGTATATTCTTTGCCGTCTGGTGTTGTGACTTTGTAAGCATAGCCTGTGCGTTTCAAATTCGTATCATCTGCACCGAATGAAATGTTGCTGTCGCTTGCTCCTTGCGTAGTTTCAAGTATTTTTGCTCCTTTTGGATCTGTGGTGTCTGTTTCCAAAATAGCCGTTTGCAATTGTGCAATGTATTTGACTTTAAACCCTTGTGCTGTACTTGGGTCGTTGTCAAAGACGTGTACAGCATTTGCTGCTGCTTGCAATGTTGAATATTCGTTGCCGTCTGGAGCTTCTACGACATAGGTGTAGCCCGCTCTTGCTAAGTTTGGCAAACCTGACGATGTCGTCTGTGCTTGAGTGTCTACGACATTTAGATTGTAAAAACCACTTACGTTTGGCACTTGTGAAAGTGTCATATCACTTTGGTAAGCTGGTGAACTTGACGGAATTGGATTTCCATTTTCGTCCACTCCTGTCACACCACTTACCGCTTGATATACCTTGTTTCCTGCTGGGTCGTTGGTTGTTTCTACGATCATGCTTTCTGCCATTGGAGTGTAGCTTGCCGTAAATACTTGTGGCGAATCGTCTCCTTGATAAGCTGTCGGATTGCTCGGGTCAATCGTTGGGTTATTTGGCGTTACACTGCGTGCAAATCTTTTGACTGGCGGAATGGTTGTCGTAATCGCATTGAGATTACTTGGTGTGCCGTCATAATTTGCATTTGCTGCAATTGCCGCTTGGAAACTGTCATACCAAGTACCGTCTGGACCGTAAACTTTATACGTGAAACCTTTACGTGCGAGTAAAGTATCTGTACCAGTTGCAAAACTGAGTTGACCAAATGAATAGCCTCCTGTTGTGCTTGCAATGACTTGCTTGCCACTTGGGTCAGTCTCATCTGTTTGTAAAATCGCCACTTGCTCCAGTGGGGCATAGTAGAGTGTAACCGTCTGATTTACACCGTCTTTTGTATCAAAGTTGGTCGTGCTCGTTTGTTGGCTGTTATTAATTAACTTATACCCAGAATACGCACTTTGCAATTTAGAATAATCAATTACACTATTAGAATCTCCTGAAAGTGTCGCAGGGTTTGCTAGGTTGCTCCAAGTTGCTCCTCCGTCACGGCTGACTTTAAAATTCACCACTACTTGCTGTTGGTTGGCTTGGTAAACAAGCTGAACCGTTTGGTCAACGCTTGGGTCTGTGTCGTAGTTTGGCGTTTGATTTCGTCCGTCCGTAACAAGCGTATAACCCGCAACAGTTGTACTTATCGAAGAGTAGTCAATCAAGCCATTACTTACACCTGTCAAAGTTTGCGTTGTCGTGTTTGGTATGACAATGCCATTTTTATCAACAAATTCCACGTTTACTTTTTGAGCGACTGGTTTGTAAATCATATAGACCACTTGGTCGATGTTGTCATTTGCGTCATAGTTCGTGGTAGTCGTCATACCGTCCGTGTCAATCGTGTAGCCTGTGTAATTTTTGGTAATGCTTGAGTAGTCAATCGTTTGGTTGGTCGCACCTGTTAGGGTTACATCACTTATTGCAACACCTGTATTGTCTACAATTGCATTCCCATTTTCATCAACAAACTTCACCACTACTTTTTGCGGATTGGCATCATAAACGTAGTGGATATTGGTTTCGCTTGATACCGTTCCATTTGGTGTAAATGGTGCAACAACACTGTTTGCAGCAGCGGTTGTTGTCGCCACACTTGTGCCGTTGACCAACATTTCTTTAAAGGTATAACCATTAATCCCCACTGCCCCACTTGCCTGAATAGGTGCGTCCGTTTGCCCTTTGACTTCACCTGTAATTGTACCTGTTGGTACATAAGCATCTAAATCTGTACCTGTTGCAGTCGTACCATAGTCAACCGTTGCTTTGGTTACATTTGCTTGATAGTAGAAATAAATGTCTGGTGTCACAAGTTGACCATTGATAACCGTCCAAACCACAGGCTGACTATTGGTTGCATCAAGCCCTGTTTTGACAAGTTGATACCCTACTGGTTCTGCTAAAGCAGGGGTATTGGTTGCTGCTTGGTTGCTTATTCCCGGCAAATCAAGTTCTGGATACGCATCTTGACCGTCTTTTCCACCACCAGAGTACAAGTAATGTACTTTGACTGTTTGTGGGTCTGCCTTGTACACATACTTCACATTGTCCGCCATACTAGCTCCTGCACCGCTGAAAATCAAATCTGCTGTTGTCGCAGGATTTTCCGTGGTTTTGCTTGAGGCGTTATAAAATTCAATGTGGTCGAATGTGTATCCCGGTATTGTTACTTCGCCACTTGTTTGAATGGCTTGGTCGGTTGTACCACTTGCGGTTAGTGAAACTGGCACAGTTGCCATTTTTTGTAATGGATTGCCCTTGTCATCTACATAAGAAATGGTTGCCACATTGTTTTGGTTTGCCGTATACGTTACGGTTATTTTTGGTGTAACCAATGTCCCGTCTGACTTAATGGCAAAACTTGGGGTTACACTTGTTACATTTGGTGTGTAGCCGTTAATTGTTGGGACGTTTATTACATCTCCAGTAGCATTTGACACTTTCGTCTGCGTTTCACTTGACGCTGCCACTTGCCCTGCTTTACTTGAGGCACTATTAGGGTCATAGATATAATCTACTTCCACTGTCTGTGCATTTGGTGTGTAATTAATGTTTAATACATCTGCTCCTGCCACGTAAGGCATAGGGTTTGGCGGTGTTGCTGTGTTTGTTGCACCATTATAGGTGTAATTCACATAGCTATACCCCGGTATATGAATTGCTCCGCTATTTGTAAACGTACTTCCTGTTTCTACTTGTTGCGTAAGAATTGGGTTCGTTGTGATTAATTTCATCAAGTCAAACCCGTCTTGTGCGAGATACTGGATATTTACGGTATTCGTTTGTGGCGAAATGTAGTAGACGTAATCTGTTTTCTTCAGATTGCCGTTTTGGTCAACTGTCCAATCAATTTTTTGCGTTGCTGGGCTTACTTGCCAGCCGTTTTCAACAGCACTTGGAAGAGGTGCAGGAGTTGGAATACTGTCACTGTACGACACCACTTGTTGAACACCGAGACCGTCTACTTGTCTACCATTGTCCGAAGCAGTCAACGCAACACCGTTATAAGTACCTGTGTAATTTGCAGGCAATTGGTAAACATAATGCACATTCACCACTTGTTGTTTTGGCACATAAATCACTTCTAGCACGTCATCAGCATTGTCTGGTGCAGTAAATGTTGCTGTACTAATATCTTGAGGGGTGCCGTTTACGGTTTGTGCGTAGATGTCATATCCTGCAATAGTTGGTGCAACGACTCCAATCGTTTGGTCGGTTACTCCGACTGCAGTCGTTGGTGCACCTCCTGTTTGTGCAGAAGTTGCATCAACTAAGTTGTTCATATCTGGAACACCGTTACTATCAAACGTTGGTACTTTGTAAGAAATCTTCGCATTTTGACTATTTGCCGTGTAGACGACATTTATCTCAGGTGTGATCAAATCTCCGTTGCTGTCGATGTGATAATCTGGTGTTACAGTTGTTTCGCTTGCAGTATATCCTTCAATCGTTGGCACCGTAACGACTGTTCCTGTTGTGTTGGTATCACCTTGAGCTTGTGTTACGACACTTTGACTACCAAAATCGCCACTTGGAATTACACCATTTTTCGGTGAATTATCAGAGTCGCTATACAGGTAGTTGATGTTGACTACTTGCTGTGTTGCTTTGTAGATAAACTGAATGGTGTCAGCCCCTGCTGTATAGACTGCTTTATCCAAGTCTGTTGTTCCTGTAAATTTGACTCCATTATACTCATATCCTGTCAGTGTATAACCAGAAATACTTGGTGCATTGCTTAAAATCACTCCGTCCGTATAACCATTCGTACTCGTTGGGTTGTTGCCAATATAAGCAACAAGAGAGTTGCCATTATCATCTACATAATCAATCGTTGCCGTGTCAGGACTTGCCGTGTACGTTACGGTAATCGTAGGCTCTGTTGGGTTTCCTTGGTCATCTACGGTAAATTTCGGTGTCACACTCGTTACGTTTGGCGTATAGCCACTAATCGTTGGCACAGTGATTGGTGTAGAAATATTGGTCGCAGTATTATTTATATCTGTCGTGTACGTTGTACCGTTTGTTACACCTGTTGCTTTCGTTGGAACACTTTGTGAGCCAAAGTCACCTATTGGCACCGTGGTGTTTTTCGGTTGACCATAGACGTATTCGATATTTACCGTCAATGGATTGGCTGTATAACTTACCGTAAAGAGCTGTGGCGAGCTATCTGTCGTATTGTTTCCATTATCTGTATTGTCATACACACCGTCAGCTAAAAGAGCTGCCGACAAGGTTGGATAACTCGTGCCATTCGGGCTTTTCACTGTATAAGAATACCCAGCACGCACAAGATCGCTATCTGTTTTCAAGAATGAAATCCCTTGTCCTGTCAAACCTGTTTTCGTATCAACAGTTTTCGCTCCTGTTGGGTCGCTACTATCCGTTTTCAAAATGGCTGTTTGACTGCTTGCCGTATAGCTTACCGTAAAGACTTGCGGATTGCTATCTGTTTGACCTGCTGGCACGTTGTCATTATTGTATTTTGCATTTGCCGCTAGAGCTTGTGCAAGCGTTGGATAGTTGCTTGATATGACATCGCCATTACTATTTTGATAACTCACCGTGACATTGTAGTTATACCCTTGGCGAATGAAGTCTGCATCACTATTCGCAAATGAAATATCACTTCCTGTTGCACCACTTGCTGTTTGGTAAAGTTTTCCGCCACTATTTGCAGGGTCTGTGCTATCTGTTTTCAAAATCGCTTGTTGCGTTTGTGGGGTATAAGTGACTTTATAAACTTGTGGACTAATATCTCCTGCTCCATTGTTCAAAATTGGGCTAGTCGCATTGTTATTGTTTGTGTCATCATATACTCCTGTAATGCTTGTCACTACATTTCCATTTGGATCTGTAATCGTATAATCATAGCCACTTCTTGCATATTTGCTCGTGTCTACCGTATAATTTTCTCCTGTTCGTCCGTCTTGGAAGAAAGTACTACTACTGTTTGGATCGTTGACAAATTGCACTTGGACACTTTGAATATCACGTGCGAGATAAATCGCATACTCTACTACTCCCGGAGTAAAGGTCAAACGTTTGGCACTGTCGCCTCCGTTTAAATTGTCATTGTCTCCTGTCAAAGCACTGAGAGAGGCTTTCATTGGGTCAAGTGTCCAACCATTTGGCACAGAGATATTGCTAGTTGTCACGGCAAATGACTGAATCTCACCGACTGCTCCAGAAAATGTTTGAGCAGGCATATTGGCTACCGTATTGGTGGTAAAGGTGTAATTGCCACTATTGTCATACGTCGCCTCATAATAATGAATAACGTGCGTAGCATTTTCTGGTGTGTAAGTAATGGTATAAGTAATATTCGTACCGTCACTTGTAAACGAACTTGGCAGATTGCTACTGGTGTAACTATTGCCGTTGCTATCAGTAATCGTCCATGTATAACCATTCACATTCGGCACATTCAACGAATACGTGCCATTTGTTTGCGTTTGAATCTCTAGGCTATTTGGCAAACTTGGTGCGGTGAACGCTGTCGTGTCAACAGATGAACTTGCGAGTACGTTGGTTGTTGCGTTTGTAGCATAGTTATAATTCACCAAAACAGAGGCACTTCTTGCCGTGTAGGTAATCGTGTAATTTTGCGGTGTGGCATCTGTTGTGTTGACACCGTTATTTGTATTGTCATAAGTAATCGTAAATTGATTATTGTTAAGACTTACTTCGTTGTTGTTTGTATCTGTTACTTTTGCGATATAGCCGTTAATTTGCGGTACGCTGACTACTTGCGTGCCACCTGTAACGCCTGTGTAAGAACTACCATTCATGCCGTCAAGCGTATTTTGACCGTTGGTGACCCCTTTTCCACTTGGTGCTCCTGTCACCGTGATATTCGCCTGTTGAATATCTTTTGTGTACTGGTAAACAATCGATGCAGAATATTCTCCTGTGGCAGTATTGGTCATATCATCCCACGTCCAATTTTTCTGATAAGGAGGGGTCATATCTTGCGTTGTACCGTCTGGTTTGTTACTCCAATAAGCTGAGACTACGTGATAACCATTTGGAAGAATGGCGATTCCTTGCAACTTCGTCGTTTGGTCTGCCGAAGTCAACCCAGCAAATGTGTAGAAATTATATTGTTCATATTCTGTTTGACTAATAAACTTCGTCATTGCTCCAATCGCATTTCCACTACTGTCAACCTGTTGCGTATAATAATTTACCGTAGCTTGCCAAGGTGTGTATGTTACATCTATCACAACATCACTTGAGTCAAAACTTCCACTTGATACACTTGTCATAGCTTGAGGGGTACTGCCGTTGACCGATACATAAGAGGTGTAGCCGTTGATTTGGTTAATCGCAACTGCATCATACGTGCCGTCTGTCGTGTAAGGCACATTTGTACTTGACTGTGTGAACGTATCCGTTGTCGTACTTGAGTTATAGTGATAATTCACCGTCACTTTTCTCGCATTTGCAGTGTAATTCACGACTACATTTTGCGGTGCGTTGTCAATTTGGCTTGTCCCGTTGCTTGTATTGTCTGCGGTAATACCTTTAATCACATTGTCTGTTTGCTTAGAGCCGTCTGGGTAAGTAATTGTTGCAGTATAACCTGCAATTACTGGAATATTTATATCACTAAACGTATTCCCTGTGGTCCCTACTTGCATTTTTTGCTCGTTTATTAGGCTACTTGACAAGTCATGCCCTGCTGGGAAATTATAACGCACATTCAATTGCTGAATGTCAGGGTCTACTTGTATAACATAATTTTGCGGAGAGCTATCTGTTTGCGTTCGCAAATTGTTTGTGCTGTCAAATACGCCAGAAATTGAGCCAAATGGAACGGTCATAGCATTGTTGTTTGCATCCGTTGCACCAATCATATGGTAGCCACTAGCTATGACATTGGATAAGTCAAAGAGAAAATTATCCCCCGTCACACCTGTCTGGGTCAACGTTTTACTTGGTACTGCGTTATTTTTATAGTTAAGTGTTACATTTGCCTCTTGGAAATCTTTTGCCACTTCAAAAAGAATTTCCCCTTGGTAATTTGTGTCTACATCATTCACCGTTAAAGCATTCGTTGGAAGAGAGGTTTTTGTTGTGCCGCCGTCTTTTGTCCAATAGACATTTCCTGTTAAATGATAACCGTTTGGAAGAATGTTTTGACTTTGGAAAGTTGAAGTCACGCTGTCAGGATTTGTCCCGATATTTCCTGCCAAAGCCGAAGTCAAACTTTGCCCAATGGTTAACTGAGCAGGTGTGAGTGTGTCGTTCGTTGCAAGTTCACTTGTTTTACTTGTGTCAACTGACCCGTCTGGGTTGATTATTCCGTAGCTTACAGTTACATTTTTCGCTGTATAATTGACAACAAAATTTTGTGGGGTACTGTCTGTATTGTACGTTGCCACTCCATTTGTATCATAAGTGCTAAATGTCGTTGTGTCATCATATGGATTAGCAGATAAAGCCTGTGACAATGTGCTGTAAACTTGCCCGTCAGGAGCTGTAACAGTATAAGTATAGCCTGCTTGTGCCAAATCACTATCAGTGGTCGCAAATTCAATCTCATCTCCTGTAAACCCTAGAAGATTTTGGTCGCCACTTGGAATGGTGACAGGAGTAGGTGCTCCATTCGTTGTCGTTGTTGGTGTCGTCAAGGTCGCTTTTTGTTGGTCGCCTTGATACGTCAAAGTCATTGTGTTTCCAACAAGAACAGTGCCATTTGCATTGATTGTATCACTCGTCACTTCAACAGGTGTCGCTTTTGCCAAGTGATACCCTTGAAATGCTGGTGCTTGGTAATCCACATCACGAGTCGCTGTCGTTACACCATTTTCATCAAAACCTGCAATCCCGATTTTGTCTCCTGTATTGGCGATGAAATCTGTCGACTTGCGAAGTTCAATATCGTTTTGATTGAGGTATTCAACTTCCGTTTTTCCTGTACCAAGTGTTAAATTAAAAGTATTAAGCGTTGCTCCTTTTTGCGTATATGCGTCCCCGTCACTTGCCATGACCCCAACAGAGAGTGAGGTCGTGCCTAGATTTAGATTTTGGTAACTATACGTTTTGCCATTCATCTGAATGGATAAAGTATTCGTGCTGGCAGTCCAAGTAGCAACTGCATTTGCGACAAGCTGTGGCTGGTTATAATCGTTTTGCAACCAGTTATTATGATTATCCGTTGCCCCCACATTCCCATTGATAGAAGTAATCAATTCCCCTGCTGTAACCGTTGTTCCTGACGGGAAGTTGTTGAAGGCGAGTAAATTGCCGTTTGCATCTGTTTGACGAAAACCAAGGTATTGATTTCCGTCAGCTTTGCTTAGTAAACCGCCGGAAGGCTTGGCAATGCTTGGGTCACCATTGTACCCACTTGGCATTTTAGAATCCCCGTTATTATTATAAAAATCCAAACCGAACGAAAGCGTGTTCGCATTGCCTAAAAGTCCTAAACTACCACCGCCATAATTTTTGACGCTCGCACTCCCAAGAGAACCTAATTGAGAAGGAGAGGCAGGAGAGAGAACTAAACCGATAAAATCACCTTGAATATAAGTACCATTACCAACCCCAGTCGTACCATGGTTTAACCCTGTCAAATCAAAGTCAAAATTCATTGACCAATCTTTTGTCATATCCACTTGCTTATTGAATGCTACCGCTCCCGAGTGATTTGCTCTATTAGTCGGGGTATTAGTCACCATATAAGACGGTGTTAAAATTGCAGCCGTGTTCGTAGAGTTGTAGAGTTGTTGAAAATATTGTGCATTGGCATTATGATCTGTACCGACATTATCCCCAGATAAAGTAAATTGCGATTGAAAATCTACATTTTTATAGCTTTTTACATGACCTACATTCGTTCCATTTGAGTCATCTGCATCTGTAACATTTTCAATACTTGTCAAACTCGTAAGTAACGGCATCATTCCTAACGCATTCGTTTTTGGTTTGGCATAATTCTTGAGCGGGTCGGTAAATAAGGAGGTGCCATTTGTGACATTCTCCACATCATTATCCTCGGCATTCGCCATTTTCACAATAAACGTCATGCTCGGCACAACTGTCCCAAAAATTAATCCCGTTACAACCCAACGCTTTTTGACCTTTTTTAAAACAAAGCGTTTTTTGTATTCTGGTTCTGTTCTTTTGATTTTTGTACGATTCATTCCATTCACCTCTACTTCAAACTTACAGGCATTTCTAAACACCTTTCAATAAATGATGTTTTTAAAGAAAAAAACCTTTCTCTATTTCCCTAGAAAAAACGAGTTGAAACCGCTGTAAAAATTGAATTTAAATCCATTTCTCACATATTATTTTAACATACTCACTTATTTAGATTAAATATTTGCTCTTAAAATTTTATTAAAAGGTAGGTATATTTTTATAATGTTTTTCGTAGATTTAATACAAATGTATCTAAGAAACAAATGACAAGCATAAAAAAACATGATAGAATATGAATAAATGAAAATGAAACGTCTACATAGGCAAATCATAAATCAGAGAATAACAAAATTTTCGGGTAATGGAGGGGAAAATATGGTACGAAAAAAAGTATACACACGAGAACAAATTTTAAAAGCTGCAACAGAAATTGTCGAAAAAGAAGGATTTTCAAATTTCACCGCACGAAGTATTGCAAAATACATGGGCATTTCAACGCAACCGATTTATCTTGAGTTCAAAAACATGGAAGAACTTCGTTTCACAGTTTTGGACGACTTGTTCACGTATCTTTTCGACGAAGTCTTTCCAAGAAAAATCACAGGTGACCCGCTGATTGACATTGCGTTAAACTGTATCAAATTTGCAAATGCCAATCCGCAACTTTTCCGTGCGTTGTATATTGAGGAAAACGGTGCAGGAAATTTACTTTTCGAGAAAAGTTTTTACCATTATCGTACCTATATCAAAAACCACCCACGAGGAAAAGGAATTGACGAGCAACACATTGATGCCTTACACATTCGCACATGGATTATCGTAGTAGGACTTGCAACACTAACAACGTCTGGCATTTACAAACCGACAAAAGGGGAACTAATTGACATGATGAATGATGTAATTAAAATTATCCTAGCAAACCCAAACCCCGTTTGCATTTCATAAGAAAAGCGAAGAGGGGCGGTTTGAAGTCTGCAACAGTGAGCCACAGCATTTACTTGCTGGAAACGCAGTTTCCAGTGCTGTTGCGAACAGTTGCCAGACTTCAGCCCCTCGTAGCTAGACAAAGAAAAGCAAAGAGGGGCGGTTTGGAGTTTGTCGCAGTGAGCCATGCCATTTACTTGCCTGAAGCAGGGCTTCAGGTGGCATTGCGAACAGCGACCAAACTCCTGCCACTCGCAGCTAGACAAAGAAAAGCGAAGTGGGGCGGTTTGAAGTCTGCAACAGTGAGCCGTGCCGTTTACTTGCTACTACACTTCGTTTCGCATACAGTCTTTCTAAGAATCAAAGATTCTTGAAAGACTAGCATCGAAACTAAAGTTTCGAGCGGCACTGCGAACAGCCACCAGACCTCAGCACTTCGCAGCTAGACAAAGAAAAGCAAAGAGGGGCGGTTTGAAGTCTGCAACAGTGAACCACAACATTTACTTGCTGGAAACGCAGTTTCCAGTGCTGTTGCGAACAGCCACCAGATTTCAGCACTCATAAAAACGCATGAACTCAAAAATAGGGTTCATGCGTTTTTACCTATTCAATCACAAAGATTTCCATATTCTGCCAAGAAATCACTCGCTGCACCGATTAAATTTGCATCATTTAAGAAATGACATTTGACAACTTTTGGTTTAAATGGAGCGATTGTTACTTTTTTCATGATTTCGTCCATTCGTTTGTCGATTTCTGGCAGGAGAAATTCTGCTTGGGAAATGCCGCCGCCTAACACGACTAGCTCAGGGTCAAAAGCGTATTGGAGATTGAAGATTCCTTTGGCTACATTTGAAAATAGCACTTCTGCTTCTTCTTGAGCAATAACGTCTCCTGAAAATGCACGCTCAAACACTTCTTTTCCTGAGAGGTTGGTTTTCATGCGTTTGTTGTAGCGACTTGCCATATTTACCGCTGTACCAAGTGAGGAGAACGTTTCGTTTTCACTCATGAGCATAAAGCCAAATTCTCCGCCAAATAAATGTTTTCCGTGGTGAATTTTTCCGTCAACAATCACGCTCCCTCCGACACCTGTACCAAGAACGATGAAAAGGACGTTTTGGTGATTTTTCGCCACACCATATTTAACCTCGGCCAAAGCAGCACAATTGGCATCATTTTCAATCGTCAATGGAAGAGCGAATTTGTCACTCAGCACGCTGTGAATATCAAAATCATGGATATATGGCAAGGCACTTGCTCCTTCAATGACACCATTTTCTTTATTGACTGCACCAGGAGAACTCATCGCCACACCAACAATGCCGTGAACTTTTTTCATTTCTTCGACTACTTCGCACAACTTTTCATAGTATTCTTCGAGTGTTTGCGGGGTCGGAAAACTTCCGTTTTCAAATAATTGTCCGTTTTGGAATACGGCATATTTAATACTTGTACCACCTACATCAATACAGGCTATTTTTTTCAATGTTCATTCCTCGTTTCTTTTTGCAATTATAAAAAATCACTGATTGCCCCAAGTAAATTGGCGTCGTTTTTGAATTGACAAACGTCAAGACGTGGTTTAAATGGTGCAATGGTGACCGTTTCCATGATACTCTCCATTCGTTTGTCAAGCTCTGATAGAAGAAATTTCGCTTGAGAAACCCCGCCGCCTAATACGATTAGCTCGGGATCAAACGCATATTGAAGATTAAATAACACTTTCGCAACGCTTGTGAAGAAAACATCACTTTCCTCAATAGCTACCTCATCTCCTTCAAACGCACGCTGAAATACTTCTTCCCCTGTCAAATGAGTGCTTTTCCGCATATTGTAACGTTTTGCCATGCCAATTGCTGTGCCTACTTCGTAAAAAGGTTGTCCATTTTCCATAAGGAAAAAACCAAATTCTCCGCCAAACAAATGCTGACCGTTTTGAAGTTTTCCGTCTAAAAACACCGTCCCGCCAACACCTGTGCCTAAAATCAAAAATAATACATTTTTCATTCCCTTCGCCACACCAAATTGCAGTTCACAAAGAGCGGCACAATTGGCATCATTTTCCATGGAAATAGGTAAACCGAGACGTTTTTCTAGTTCCTTGTGAAGATTGAACCCATGAAGATAAGGCAACACAGAAATTCCCTCAGCAAATCCTGTTTTTTTATTGACAACAGACGGCAAGCAAAGTCCAAGAGCAGCAATAGAATACTGCTCTTTCATTTTCTCTACGATTGTAGATAGACTTTGATAAAAACTTTCCAACGTGTCTGGTGTTGGCACATTTCCTTTTGCGACAAGTTGCTCACCCGTCCACACACCATATTTTATCGTTGTCCCACCAACGTCAATTGCTCCTATATGTTTCATTTAAAATCCATTCTTTTCTATTAATTTTTTGTACCAATGTCCGCTTTTTTTGATTGTTCGCTTGCAATCATTTTCAATATCCACTCGGTAAAAACCATAACGATTGCGGTAACCATTGAGCCAGCTCCAGCAATCTGCAAACGTCCACGTGTGATAACCAAAACAATTACTGCCGTCTTGAATCCCTTTGTGCAGTTGTTCTAAATGCTCTTTCATAAAATCAATGCGGTAATCATCTTGAATTTCACCATTTTCATCAGCAAAACGTTCTTCTTCGGCAACACCCATACCATTTTCTGAAACGTACCAAGGAATGTTGTGATATTTGTTTTTCATCATCATCGCCACATCATAAAGTGCCTCTGGATAAATTTCCCAGCCACGATACTCGTTCATTCGTTTCCCCGGCATATCATAGCCTGAGAAAAAGTCGTTTGGACGAATGGCAGGTGTATGCGTTTGAACAGGAGCTTTCACACGAAATGGTTGATAGTAATTCATTCCTAGAAAGTCAACCGTATTTTCTGCAATCAACTGCTTGTCACGCTCCTCCATTTGAGGTAATAAATTGTTTTCTTTTAACAATGATACCAGTTTTTCTGGAAATTTTCCAAGTGCAACAGGGTCTAAGAAACTAAAAATATACAGACTGTCCGCACATTCTTTCGCTTCAACGTCCTCTTTACTCTCACTTCTGGCGTAAGCTGGCGAAACGTTTAAAATAATCCCGATTTCTCCGTTTTTAATTGCTAATTTGCGAAATTCTTCTACTGCACGTGTATGTGCCATAAGCGTGTGGTAGCCTACTTGAACGGCAAGTTTGAAATCATTTTTCCTAGGATAATGAGCGTCTCCCAAATATCCACACTCGATATGCACCATTGGCTCGTTGAATGTCGACCATTTTTTCACAATGTCGCCGAATTGCTCGAAAGCTGTTTTCGCATAAAACGCAAATGCCTCCACTGCCTCACGCACTTCCCAGCCACCACGCTCCATTAGCCACCAAGGCATATCAAAATGGAACAAGTTGATGATTGGCTCCACACCGTTTTCTTTTAGTTCGGTAAAATAATCTCGATAAAACTTTACTGCTTTTTCATTTAAATTTTTGCCGTCTGGCAACAATCTCGCCCATGAAATCGACGTACGATACGAATTCATATTGATTGCTTTCATACGTTTGACTTCGTCTTTGTATTGGTGATAAACATCACTTGTCACTTGTGGACCTTGATTGCTATTGAAACGCTCTGGTTCCATTTCAAACCATTTGTCCCAAGTTGTTGCACTTTTCCCGTCGATTAGGGCAGCTCCTTCAGATTGTGGGGCACTCGTTGCCGCTCCCCATAAAAAATTTTTTGGAAATTGTTTCATGATTTTCTCCATTTCTGATTTGTACTTGTAGGCTACCCTACACTTTTTTCATAAACTCATACTGAGCTTGATAAAGTCGATAGTATTTTCCTTTTTGTTCCATTAATTGTTCGTGCGTACCTTTTTCTACTATTTTACCATTTTCTACATAGAAAATTTGATGACTATTTTTTATCGTTGATAGCCGGTGAGCTATCATAAACGAGGTGCGACCTTTGAGTAGATTTTTCAATCCTTGTTGCAGTGCCTCTTCCGTTTTCGTGTCAATACTTGACGTTGCCTCATCTAAAATCAAGATTCTAGGATTTGCGAGTAACACTCTTGCAAATGAAAGCAGTTGCCGCTGCCCTGCTGAAAGTGTACTCCCTCTTTCTTCGACAACCGTCTGATAACCATTTTTTAGCTCGGAAATAAAATCGTCTGCACAAACAGTTTTCGCCGCTTGATACACTTCTTCATCTGTCGCATCTAGTTTGCCGTAGCGAATATTTTCCATAATCGTTCCTGAAAAAACAAACGTGTCTTGGAGCATTACCCCCATTTGCGAACGCAAGGAGTGAAGTGTCGCCATGCGAACGTCTACATCATCAATTTTCACCGCTCCACTTGAGACATCATAAAATCTACTGAGCAAGTTAATAATCGTTGTTTTCCCTGCTCCCGTAGGCCCTACTAACGCAATACTTTGACCTTTTGGAATGTGAAATGTAACATCATCTAAAATATTTTTTCCGCCTTCTTCATAACGGAACTCCACGTGTTCAAATTTCACATCCCCCTCGATTTCACCAAAAGGTGTAGCACCAAGGTGTTCTTGAATTTCTGGCACAACGTCCATTGTCTCAAAAATACGCTCGATATAAGCTGTTGCTGTTACAAGTGAATTGTAAAAATTTCCGATATTGATTACTGGATTCCAGAAATTATTGATATAAGCTAAAAAGGCGATAAGTGTTCCTGTGGAAATATTTACACCGATATTTTTCAAACTTACAAAATAAATCAAGACAATTGTAATCACCGAAACATTTTGCACGCAAGGCCAAAGTGAAAACATTACTTTTACCGCACGCATCCATGTCCTCTTTGTGTCATTGCTCACTCTTTGAAACGTCTGATACGTTGAGTTTTCTTGCACAAACGATTGAGTCACCTTAATTCCTGTGATACTTTCATGGATATAGGCGTTCATGTTGGATTGTTTGTTGCCGAGTTCTTGAAACGCACGACGTTGTTTTCTCGTAATAAAAAGCGTAACCCCAAACAATACAGGCATAAATGCTAAACTATACAAGGTCAAGCGAACATCTAGTAAAAACATAAAAACGAGCGTTAATACAACATTTAAACAATCTGATAATAAATTGATAAAACCATTGCTCAATAAATCACTCAATGTGTTGATATAGTTGACGACACGAATGAGAATTTTTCCATGCGGACGATTGTCAAAATAAGAAAATGGCAATCGTTGCAAATGTGTAAAAATGCTCAATCGCATATCTTTTAAAATATCTTGCCCGACTTCTGTAATCGCACGAATCCGATACCTCATGCAAAAGGCACTAACAAACAGCGAGAGGAAATAAATGCCTCCGATGAAAAACAACAACCCTCTATTTTCTTGCGGTATCGCTTGGTCAATGGCGATTTTAGTGAAAAACGGTGCCAACATTCCTAAAAGATTAGCGAAAACAATCACAAGAAAAATAATCGTCATCTTTTTTCTATAAGGATAAAGAAATGTTCCCATTCGTTTATAATGTTCAAATTGAAAAGGGACTTCAAGTGTTTCATCCTCATCAAATTTATTTCTTGCCATTACACACCACCTACTTGTTTTTGATACATTTGGTAATAACGTCCTCGTTTTGCTAATAATTCTTCATGTGTCCCGCTTTCTGCGATACGCCCTTTTTCCAAAAATAAAATTTGGTCTGCTCGTTTAACCGAGGAAATTCTGTGTGAAATAATAAAAATAGTTTTTTTCCATTCCATTGCTGAAAGTTCCTCTTGAATTTTCATCTCTGTTTCCAAATCCACGGCGGAAGTCGTGTCATCTAATATGAGTATCGGACTTTCCTTGACCAATGCACGAGCAAGTGAAATCCTTTGCTTTTGACCGCCTGAAAGCCCCACGCCACGCTCACCTACAACCGTTTGATACCCTTCTGGCATTCGGCTAATAAACTGATGAGCCCCAGCAATGCGTGCATATTCTTCCATTTCTCTGTAATTCATATCTTCTCTTGCATAATTGATATTGGACTCAATCGTATCAGAAAATAAAAATACATCTTGCATGACCATTGAAATGTATTGCCTGAGCGATCGAACTGGATAGTCTTTGATATTTTTTCCGTCTATTAACACTCTTCCTTGGGTTGCATCATAAAACCTTGTTATCAAATGAACTAGTGTACTTTTCCCAGCACCAGTCTCGCCTAAAATCCCAATGGTTTCGCCACTTTTCGCTTTAAATGAAATATCCGTTAACACGTTGACTTCTGGTGTGTCGGCAAATGAAAAACTCACCTGAGCAAATTCGACATCTCCTGAGATATGTGGCATTGTCTCTTTGTGAATTGGAATACTTGACTGTGCGTTTAACAACTCTCGAATTTTTATCGTAGACGCATTAAAACGTTCAATATCATTTATCAGCCAGCCACTCATACGAAGAGGTCCGTTTAACATCCACAAAAAACCATTGAACATCACCAAATCTCCTAAGGTCATTTGATGATTGAGTACAAATAATCCCCCTACGACAAGTGTAATTCCTGTCAAGCTACTTGCCAGCAAATCAAGCCATGTCAAATATTTTCTTGAGACATCTGCTGAGGCGAGATTTTTTTCTTTATAATCTTCATTGTGCGAAATAAATTTTTGTATTTCATATTCTTCTCTTGCAAACGCACGAACGACACGGTTACCGCTAATATTTTCTTCGACCATAGAGTTCATGCGTGAGAAACTCTCACGTATTTGGAAAAAGACATTTTGAGCTTCTTTTGACATTTTCCGAGTCAAAAAGTAAATGAACGGTGTTACAAGTAATAAACAAAGCGTTAATTGCCAATGAATCGAAAACATCACCATTACTGCTACGATAAACCATAGAGCATTTTCAATTGTCGTATAACTCACCCACGAAAGAAAATGCCGAACTGCATCCGTATCCCCCGTCATGCGTGCCATAATATCGCCCACACGAGTGTGATTGAAAAAGTCAAAATCTAGCGACTGCATTTTTCGATACATTTCATTTCTCAAATCAAATAAAATATCTTGTCCAATTTTCTCAAATAAAACCTGATAACTATAACGAATAAACGAGCGAGTAATACTTGCGATGAGCATGATAAGAAGAAAAGGAAGTAATAAATTCACTTGCCCTAAACCAATGACTTCATCTACAATTTTCCCACTAAGCATTGGCTGAATGACAATGGTTGCGGCATTGATAAAAACCAATACTAAAGCAAAAAGGATAATGGATAAATATTTTTTCGCATATTGAGCTATCCAATGAATACTATTCATATTGCCTCCTTTGTCTAGCTATGAGGGGCTGAAGTCTGGTGCCTGTTCGCAGTGCCGCTCGAAACTTTCGTTTCGATGCTAGTCTTTCAAGAATCTTTGATTCTTAGAAAGACTGTATGCGAAACGAAGTGTAGCAGCAAGTAAACGGCACGGCTCACTGCCACAGACTTCAAAACGCCCCTCTCTGCTTTTCTTTGTCTAGCTACAAGGGGCTGAAGTCTGGCAACTGATCGCAACAGCACTGGAAACTTTCGTTTCCAGCAAGTAAATGCTGTGGCTCACTGTTGCAGACTTCAAAACGCCCCTCTCTGCTTTTCTTTGTCTAGCTACAAGGGGCAGGAGGTGGGACGTTGTTCGCAATGCCACCTGAAGATCTGCTTCAGGCAAGTAAATGGCATGGCTCACTACGTCAACCTCCTAAACGCCCCTCTCAGCTTTTCTTTGTCTAGCTACAAGGGGCTGAAGTCTGGTGGCTGTTCGCAGTGCCGCTCGAAACTTGTGTTTCGATGCTAGTCTTTCAAGAATCTTTGATTCTTAGAAAGACTGTATGCGAAACGAAGTGTAGCAGCAAGTAAACGGCACGGCTCACTGCCACAGACTTCAAACCGCCCCTCTCAGCTTTTCTTTGTTATACTTTATCCGCTTTTGCTACACGTACGACCCAGTTTACTCCGTAGCGGTAGCCTGTTGCGTCCATTGTGAGCAAACCTTTAGCGACATCTTGTGAGAAAGTTAATTTTTCTTCATTATCTAGCCAACGAAGATTTTTCAGTTCCTGTTTTACTTGGAGGAAACTGCGTGGATTGACGGCATCTCCTCGCAATACAACATTTTCATCTCCTATCACACGCAAATCGTGCATGAAGAAATATACGCTGTCACTTGTTTCCAAGGCAAAATCTTTTTCGTTTGACTTTGTGTAAATCTCACTTGTTTCCGTTTCGTAAAAACTTTCCCCAAACACTTCTAGCCATTGACCAATCATTTTCATATATTCTTGACAAATGACGGGAATTGCACCACTTGCAAGTGGAGAAATATTCAGCAAGAAATTCGTTCCCACTCGTCTAGCAAAACACATTAACTCGAGGATTTCTGGCAATGATTTGTAATCTAAATCTTGATGTGCCACACCCCAGTGATAATTGAGCGTTGTGCAAATTTCTCCTGCGATATATTTTTCATCTTTATTGACTTGCTTGACGGTCTCTGGTGTTCCTTTTTCAAAAGTTACCGCATCAACTTCTTGATGAACAATCGTTCCACGGTCATCCAATCCTGTGTTGTTGATAATCATTGCGTTTGGCTGGTATGAACGAATCATGCTGTACAACTCGTCTAGTTTCCAATCGCTATCCAAACGACTCCAGTTCCCGTCAAACCAAAATCCGCCAATGTCGCCATAATTTTTGCACAAAATTTCAACTGAATCTTTTAGATAGTCTAAAAAGCCATTGAAATCTTCTTCAAATAATTCACTGTGCCAGTCAAATGTTGCCATGTAGAAAAACGGCAAAATGTCTTCCTCACGACAAGCGTCAACAAACTCTTTGACCAAATCACGTTTAGCAGGGCTGTGCATGACGTCAAAGTCGCTAAACCCTTTTGTGTCGTAGAGATA
Organism: Pilibacter termitis; assembly: GCF_900167335.1. Taxonomy (GTDB): domain Bacteria; phylum Bacillota; class Bacilli; order Lactobacillales; family Streptococcaceae; genus Pilibacter; species Pilibacter termitis. The sequence goes on along the minus strand of NZ_FUXI01000009.1, from coordinate 20,489 downwards.
AAAACCCTCGTGGTGCTTGGTGGTAAGCGTAATGTATTTTGCCCCCATTTTTTTGGCAAGGCGAACCAATTCTTTTGCCGAAAAATCTTCTGCTGAGAATTGCTCAATTAATTTTTCGTATTCTTCTTTTGGGATTTTATGAATACGCTCTGTCCATTCCCCTTGTGAAAGAATGGAATACAATCCCCAATGTACAAACAAACCCAAACCTAATTTTTCAAAATTTCTTACACGAATGTAATCTTTGTTCATTTTCTACCCCTCTACTTTCTCACGCATCACTTCCATAACAGGCGATATATCTGCTAAAATTTCTTGCGGTGTTTTTGCCTCTGGTTTATCTGACCAAATGGCTAAATAGGTGCCGACAAGTTGGTGTTTGTGTGCGTCTGGCACCATTTGCTCTCCGGAAAACTTGTACTCCTCCCAGCCCTCACGCACTTTTTCTGCTGTCGGATACGTGTAGCTTGAGTGTTCACCTAGAACATAATAGAGATAATTGTCATTGTAATTAAGCATTTTATAGCCTTTTTCTAGCCATGTATCCAGTGTCGCCATTGCCTCATCCCACTTTGTCCAATAGCAAATTTCAACATTTTTAGAAAGCTCTACTTTGCTTACGACATCACTTCTGAAAAATCCGTCATTCCATACACGTGGTGTTTTCCCTCGTTCATTCATAAAGTCAATCAGTTCATTCGTATAAGCAACATAACTCTCCAAACCACTTGCCACTTCTCCTACTAACGCTTGAGAGCTGCTGATCAAATCTGGAAATTCTTGGACTTTGCTAAACCAAATAAATTCATCTGCCCCAAGGTGAAAATGCGTACTGTTTGGGAACAATGTCAAAATTTCCTCCAAAATTGTAAACACCGCTTGTTTAGCCTCTGGATTGGTAATGTCAAGAGCCGTGTCGCTATGCTTTACTTCACCATTTTCATCTATTTGTTTCACACCCCATGTTGGATATTTCGCTAACATGGGTGTTAAATGCCCCGGTGTGTCAAATTCTGGCACAATGTCAATCCCTAATTTTTCAGCATAGGTGATGATTTCTCTCATTTCTTCTTTTGACAAATGGTCGTCTGAGGCAATTTCTGGGAAACTATCCAATTTCACTCGAAATCCTAAAAAATCAGAGAAATGCCATTGAAATGTATTGAACCCTTTTTCCTTAATTAAATCCAATAATGCAAGAATTTCTTCCTTTTTCCAATGTTTTCTGCCAGAGTCTAATAATACTCCTAGTTCTTTTTTGCTCATTTTTTGTTGTCCTCGTTATTTTTTATTTATTTTCAAGCCAACTGCTAATTTTTCGTCAAAATTTACAACGACTTGATTGTTTTCTATTTTTACGTTTTCCTTGGTACGAAGATTGAGGATTTCTCCTATTTCGTAGTGTTTTTGCAGTTTTTCTAATGATAGTGTTGCACTTTCTTTTTTGGCAAGTGCAAAAGCAAAGATTGCTTCTTCATTTTCTGTAAAATACCAATCTTCTTCTTGCGTAATCTTCGCCGCTCGGGTGTTATAAATTCCCTCACCAAATGTAGAGAGAAATTCTCCTAGTTTTTCCATAATGGCAACTGCCTCATCTGGAAGTGTCCCGTCTGGCTTTGGTCCTACCCCTAAAATGACATTGCCTCCCATGCTAATGATTTTCAAAATACTCGCAAGCAATTCATCAAATGGTTTGTAAATATCATTTGGCACGTACCCCCAGTTTTTCGCAAGTGGTAAATTACTCTCCCAAACCTTTTTCGGTGCAACATCTGGCACTTTTCGCTCAGGTGTCACATAGTTTTCAAATTCACCACCAATCGTGCGGTCAACGACAAGCATATCTGGTTGAGTTTTACGCAATTCGCCTACAATATCAGGCATATCAAGCATTTCTTCACGCATATTCACCCAGCCAGCATCTAGCCAGAGAATGTCAATATTGCCATAGTCACGACAAATTTCAAGCAATTGATTTTTTACAAATCGCTCAAATTTCGCCCACATTTCTGGATTTTTTTTCGGTGAATAGCTTGCTTGACGACCTTTGGCGTGTTCGTTTGGCACCCAATAATAAGGACAATGCCAATCTGCTTTAGAATAATACGCTCCTGTTCCTAAACCGGCTTTACGAAATGCCTTCATGACTTCGCCAAATGTATCTGCCTTAGGATTGTGACAGAAAGGCGACGGCTCATTTGTGATTTTATAGTCGCTTTCCTTTGTGTCGTACATATTGAATCCGTCATGATGTTTCGTTGAGAAAATTACATAGCGAAAACCTGCCTGTTTGCATTTTTCCGCCCAATCATCTGGGTCAAATTTGACTGGGTTGAATACTTTATTTAACCCCCAATAATCATTGCGTAATTGCTGTAAATCTTCTCGCCAAGGTTTCTTTCTTGCCCAATCGTCCTCCTCGGATAATTGCCAGCTTTCTACAATTCCAGCTTCTGCGTACAAACCCCAATGGAAAATAACCCCTATTTTTTGGTCTTGAAACCATTCGAGCTTTTCTTTTATATTGTCCGCCAGCTCGCCATACTCCTCATTTTCGGCATCTATACTTTCGACAATATCTTCTCTTATTTCACTCATCTAGCATACTCTCCTTCTTTTCCTTGTAGCCTTTATTGTAAAATGCTCTCTTGCACTTTTCTATATGTGTTTCTTTATTGTTTGTGTTTCTTTTCAATCGCTAATGCAAAGTTGCCAATCGTTGCACTGCCGTTATTTTCAATGCTTGGTAACACAAGATATTCCTCAATGTTATCTATTTCTACATAGTTGTTCAAAAGTGCCACAAATTGTTCTTTTATCTTTTCTAGCAAAGTTTGTGAAACAACACCACCACCGAAAATAATTTTCTCTGGTGCTAAATTGAGCGTTGCGTTGACTGCCGCTTGAGCGATATAGTAGCTTAAAATATCCCATACTTCATGTGTTGGATTTTCCTTTGCCAAAATTTCGCCACGAATCCCACTTCTCGCCTGTATAGTCGGGCCGCTCGCCACACCTTCAAGGCAATCTTTGTGAAACGGACACACACCAGAAAATGACAAATCATTCGCATGACGTTTGACGAAAATATGCCCCATTTCTGCATGAGATTTCCCTCCAATAAACACCCCATTTTGAATCGCACCGCCACCAATTCCTGTGCCAATCGTATAATAAACGAGACTTTTTACCTTTTTTTCTGATAAAACAAGCTCGCCATAGGCACTTGAGTTGACATCTGTCGTAAAACTACAAGGAATGTTCAGTGCTTGTTGAATACTCCCTAATATATCCGTATCACCCCAATATTTTTTTGGTGTCGTCGTAATATAACCATACTTTTCATGATTTTCCCGAATTTCAATCGGGCCAAAAGAGCCAATACCAATCGCCTCCACTTTGTGTTTCTGGAAAAACTCTATCACTTTTGCGAGTGTCTCCTCTGGCGTAGTCGTTGGAAATTGAGCTTGTTCAAGAATTTCCAAATTTTCATTTCCTACGGCACAAACAAATTTTGTCCCTCCTGCTTCGATACTACCTACAAGCATTTTCTCACCTCTCGATTTTTTGTCTAGCTGCGAAGTGCAGGAGTTTGGCAACTGTTCGCAACGTCGATCGAAACTTGCGTTTCGATTAAATAAACGACGTGGCTCACTGTTGCAACCCCCTTACCGCACTTCTACGCTTTTCTTTGTCTAGCTACGAAGTGCAGGAGTTTGGCAACTGTTCGCAACGTCGATCGAAACTTGCGTTTCGATTAAATAAACGACGTGGCTCACTGTTGCAACCCCCTTACCGCACTTCTACGCTTTTCTTTGTCTAGCTACGAAGTGCAGGAGTTTGGCAACTGTTCGCAACGTCGATCGAAACTTGCGTTTCGATTAAATAAACGACGTGGCTCACTGTTGCAACCCCCTTACCGCACTTCTACGCTTTTCTTTGTCTAGCTACGAAGTGCAGGAGTTTGGCAACTGTTCGCAGTGCCGCTCGAAACTTACGTTTCGAGTAAATAAACGGCACGGCTCACTGTTGCAAACTCCTTACCGCACTTCTACGCTTTTCTATTTTTCATTTGGTAGAATCCCTAGTTGAATCTCTAGTGTTCCGCCTTTCATCACTTCGTCGTGTTGTAAAGTGTTTGCTTTGTATTCCTTTCCATTTTTTCTTTTTCCTATAACAAACTGATGTTGTACTTCGTTTGGTGTTGTTTGGATACGCAATGTTTCATTATTTGACAAAGTAACTTCTGCCTTATCAAATAATGGGATTCCTAGCTGATATTCTTTGTTTCCACAACAAACAGGGAAAAAACCTAACGATGAAAAAATATACCAACACGACATACTCCCGTTATCTTCATCGCCCGGAAAAGCCTCTTCTCCGCTTGAAAAAGCATTTTTCAAAAGTTGTCTGACCAATATCTGTGTCTTTTCTGGCTGATGACAATAATGAAACAAATACGGCACATGAAAACTTGGCTGATTGCTCAAAGCCAATTGCCCAAAATTGAGCCTTGCCATTTCAGTCATCTCATGAATTTCAAAGCCATAATGCCCTACTTCAAAAAAAGAGGATTGATTGCATAAATCGCTTAGCAATTTAGAAAAATTCTCCTCACCACCAATGCTCTCAATATAGCCTGCAATATCATGAAACGCAAGAAAACTATTTTGCCACGCACTCCCCTCGGTGTACGCCCCACCCCATTCATAAGTGGAAAAAGGGAGGACAAAGTTTCCGTTTTCATCTTTCGCACGCAACAAATGCGTTTTTTCATCAATCAACTGGCGATAACCAATGGAAAGTTTGCGATATTTTCTCTCTATCTCCGTTTTCCCAAGAAGTTCGGCAACTTGAGCGATACAATAATCACTATATGCGTTATCCTGCGTTTGATTAACACTCTCCGTTTGCGAGTTCGGTACAAATCCTAGACGATTATATGCCTCGATATTCGCTCTACCAAAACGTTCATCGCCACTTTTTACATTCGCACTATGAATCATTGCTTGCAAAAATTCTTCTGCTAAATCCATTCGTATGCCTTTCGTCAAACAATCTGCAATCACCGAATCAATCGCCATTCCCGGCATCATGCCTCGCTCATCTGGCGAAAGCCATTTCGGCAAATAGCCAACCTCTCGATATACATTCAAAAATCCTTCGAGCATTTCAGAAAGCGTGTCTTGAGCAATGAGCGTATACAATGGATAAACAGTTTTCGCCGTATCCCAAAAGCCATTATTCGTATAATAAACACCCTTTTTTACTTCCTTTGTATGCGTTTGATAATGAATAGCAGAAAAATTTTCATCTAGCTCATAAAATCTCGTCGGAAATAAAAACGCTCGGTAAAGACAATGATAAAATGTACTTTTTTCCTCTTGATTATGGTGTGTAATCTTGATTTTTGAGAAAACATTTTCCCATTCCACTTTCGCATTTTCTTTGACTTCCTCATAGCTTTTTTCTAGCTCACGCTGAAGATTTAAATGCACTTGCTTTTCAGAAATAAACGAGGTCGCAAGCGTTACTTCTTGAGTTTTTATGTCGCCAAAAAATAACGCATGACTCGTTGTTTCTTGGATTGCTTCATGAAAGAAAAGAGCAAAATACATTTTAAATTCTTTATCCTCACACTCTGCAAAATTACTCACCCAGCCTGTAATCGTGTGATTATCTATTGCACGCCACGCATGATTTTCCGTCAAATGAAGAAACATTCCCGCACCATTTCTCTCGTAGTTTATTCGCAATTTCGCACCATATCTGCTCGGTGTAAGACTAGCGGAAATCTCGTAACGATTGAGAAAAACGCTCAATTCATGCGGAGAAAATACAGAGTTCGTCCTCTCGTAGCTACTACTCGCCCCGAAAACAGACGGATTGCTCACTTTTCCAGAAAATGGTTGCAACAACAAATACCCAAAATCCCCCACCCAAGGACTCGGCTGATGTGTCAGCCGAAATCCCTCAAATGAGACATCCTCAGGATGAAACCACCACGCCCCACGTGAAGAAGAAGTTTGCGGGGCAAAGTAGTTCATTGCGTGCGGTGTGCTTGTCAAAGGTAGGCAATTTCCATTGGAAAGGCTCGCCGTATTGCTCGAACCATGTCGTGTATCAATCGAAACACTCATCTCTTAACTCCATTTCGTTGTCAAAATTTCTGCTGGTTGCAAAATACCTGTCCAATTTTCCATAGTTTCCTCAAGCAAATTCACCACTTGAGCCGTTTTGCCTAACACATTTAACTCAAGATGAGTTGCTCGCTTGTTGCTCAAATTGTATCCTCTCACTACAATCCCTTTTGTATCAAGAGATTCTTTCACACACGTAATCAAAAATTGCGGGTTGCTTTGTGTGACAAAAGAAGTGTTCGTTGCTAAACTTCCTTGATGAATGGTTGTTTGCTTAACATTCATTGGAGTTTTTAGGGCAACTGCACGTGAGAGACTCTCATAATAGGTCTCATTGTCGTGCATTTCTAAAGAATATTCCACCGTCATCTCGCCCAAACATTGTGCCTCTGGTGTCGGGAAATAGCCCCAGTCACCCATTTCACCAACCGAACGAAGAAGTGTCAGTGCAATAACATTTTCATCAGGCAATACCTCATATTCATTCAACCCGACATTTCCTATGGTCAAACCATTTTTCTCATCATGGAGATTGACAAATCCATGCTGATGTTGTGGATTGCTTGGATTTTTCCAGTAGCTACTTACGTGATTGTCTCGCTCAACGGTTTCGTAAATACTTTCTGCAAAATGCGTTGTGCTTTCTACTCCGCTCGGGAATAGCACACGAAGTCTATGGTCTTTGTGCTGATTGTTGAACTTTGTTTCAAAATGCACTTGTGTGCTATCTTTGTAGACGGTTATCAACGTTTCAAGCGTAAACGCATTGATTACTTCTGAACGTTTGGACTTGCGATTGGTAATATCTATCACTTTTTCCCGTTCTGTTTGCAACAATTCTTCAGCAGAAATTGGCACATTCATTTTATGTGTTAATTTTAATTGTGCCACTTCATTTGTATCTCTTTCTACGCTGATTTCATGTGGGAAATCTGTGGATAAAAGAGCCGTGAAATCTTCTGATTGCTTGAAAATATATTCGTTTCCAATGTCGCCGACATCTTCAAATACCAATAAGTTGCTCAAAACTTTGCCTGTTTTTTTATTTTCCACACTCAAACTTCCGTCAGGTGCAATCTCAACTTTCAAATGAGGGGTTTCAATTCCTTGTTTATTCGGTAAAATCATTGACTGTTTGTCGATTGCTGGCAAATTTTCCACTTCTTTTAACGCAAACGTGTGAACGCTCATCATTGGCAATTCTTTGACATAAATTTTCACTTTCGCCACTTTTTTCATGTAAGGAACACGGAAAGCGTCTTTTGGCAAATCATAGCCAAATTCGACTTTTACCTCACAAACTTCACTCGGAAGAATGTTGTTTTCGCTATCCACCACGACAAATTGCCCTGTTGCTTTGTTTTCAAGCGTTTCATAGGCGACACGTGGAAATGCCTCTTTAAATAATACTCTATCAATCTCAAGCGTTACTTCGACTTCGCCTGTTTTCGCAGTATTTGATGTATTGGCTACAATAAACGGAATTGCTCCTTTTTCAAAGCAAGAGGTGTCGATTTTTTCACTAAGTGCCGTCATTGACTCGTCTATTACATATTTGGCGACCTCGCTTGATTTGGCAAAACGTATGCTCATCTCACGATGTACTTCATCAACGGAACAGCCACAAATGCTGTCGTGCGGGTGATTTTGAAGTAAATATTTCCACGCATATTCTAATACTTCTGCTGGATATTGTCTGCCTGCTACGCTTGCAAATGTTGCAATTACTTCCGCTTGATTTTCAAGGAAACTTTGCGTTTTCACATTTTCCTGTTTCAAATACACACGACTACTTGCTGTATTGGCTAAAGTGTACCAGCCTTCCGTTTCCTGACTGGTCAATTCTCCTGTCACGGTTGCCAGATTTTCAGGCAACTCACTTTTCACAGCCTCCAAATATTCCTCAAAATGAGAATGAACAAATTCATATTCTGGATAAAGCGTATTGGCAAGAGCAATCGCACTTCCAACATCTTTTTGCAACGGTTGGTGGTCGCAACCATTCATCATTAACAAATGACGGGTAGAGGCAAACTTCTCAGCGTCTGCAAGTTTTTGATCCCAAAATTCTCTTGCCTCTTTTTCCGTTGTTGGAATTTCGTTCCCGTTAGAATACCAATTGGCAAAGAGCAAACCGAAAATCTCACTATCGTCAGGACCTTTCCAATTCATCTCAGAATACTGCGAAGAATAACTATCCGCCACCATATTGTTCAATCCAGTCGGTTTTACCCCACGACCAAATGCAGCAGCATCAAGACCCATTTTTCGCATCATCTGCGGTGTTTGCCCCATATTGCCAAATGTATCTGGGAAATACCCCAATTTCACAGGATTGCCGTATTTTTTACTTTCTTTCATGCCAATAATTGCATTACGGACATTGGACTCTGATGAAATCAAAAAATCATCTTGTAAAATATAAAACGGTCCTATTTTCAGTCTCCCCTCTTGAATGAAACGCTCAATTTTCCCACGGTTTTCAGGTTTCACTTCAAAATAATCATCTAGCGGAATGGTTTGACCGTCCAAATGAAAATATTTAAAACTCGGGTCGGTTTCAAATGAATGAATCAATTCATCAAACAACTCCACAACACGCATATGATGTTGCTCATAAGGCATATACCACTCTCTATCAAGATGACTATGCGAAATAATATAAACTTTTTTCTTCATTATTGCTTTCCTTATCCTTTTTTCGTTTGAATTTTTATATCAAAATAATCCATTAACAACTCGCAAAACATCATATTCGGCCAACTAAACCATTCACGAGTGTAAAATTTGTCATCGTCTTTGTGAAATCCTTCGTGCATTAAGTTTTTTCCTGCTGTTGTATTCGCCATGAGGTTGAGCTTTTCTTTTTTGACTGCTTTGTCATTTGTCGTCAACCCTTCCATTGCAATTGCCATATGCCAAATATAGTTTTCTGGTGTATGGAAACTACCGATTCCGCTTGCAATGTCGCCTGTATAATAATAGCGGTTTTCTTTCGATAAAATGCTCGCTCGAGTCGATTGATAACGTATGTCATCAATCTCATGATACCCAAGATAAGCACTCGATAAAAGGCTTGGAATATTTGCGTCATCCATGATTTCATAATTGCCCAAACCGTCTACTTCATACGCATAAATCTCTTTTCCAAATTTATTTTGCACTACTGCATATTTTTCAATGCCTTCTTGAATTTCCGTCTGGAGTGTTTTTGCGGTTTTTACAATGTTTTCATTGTCCAATATCGTAGAGAAAATATCTTGGATATACTCTAAAACCACCACTGCAAACATATTACTTGGCACCAAATAATGATACGTGCATGAGTCATCACTCGGTCTAAACCCGCTCCATGTCATGCCTGTTTTTCCAGTCTTACGTCCACGTCCCTCATGAGACAACCCGTCTTCTGGTCGCCAAGCATCTTTCCGCCAAAATTGATATGGAGAATTTTCGTGATCTTGTTCTACTTTCCACAAAGACAACACTTTCTCAATCCCACTAACAAATTTCTCGTCAAATTGGCTTGTTTCACCTGTATTCAAATAAAGCAAGTAGGCAAGTTGAATGGGATAGCAAAGAGAGTCAATTTCATATTTTCTCTCCCAAATCCACGCATTTCGCTCCGTAATATCATGGATATGTCCTGCATTGTTCGCTGTCTCATTGAACGCATTGGCGTAAGGGTCAATATTGATAAAATCAAATTGACGTTTTACCACGCCTACAAGCATTTGCTTGATTTTTTCATCACGATTCGCTAATGGCAAATACGGTCGCACTTGTGCAACACTATCTCGCAACCACATCGCTGGAATGTCACCTGTCAGTACATAAACCGTGCCGTCCTCTTGAGGTTTCAAGACAGTTTCTAGCGTATTCGTGAAACAATTATTGAAAATCTCTGCCCACATTGGATTTTCCTTTTGAGCAATCGTTGAGATTTCCTCCATGAATTTTTTTACTTCCTCTGTCACATAATCTTGACGTATTGTTTGCTCCATCACATTATGTAAATGTTCATCACTCATGTTTTGGGTCTCCTTATCCTTTTTTTATCCTGCGTCATTACGCATAGCACGAAAAAACAAAAACAACTTTTCCCTCTTCCTGCTCTACGCCCTCCATAAAAAGAAAGACATGAATACTCATGTGGGTCTATGACTACATTCATATTCATGTCTTAGTGAACGGATGTTGGTGTTAATGTAGGAGGTAAATTAACACCAATTAACGTGCACCTCTAAAAACTATCTAATTGGGTATGAAACATAGTTTGTAGAGGTACCTTAATCATTATTTTTTCCAAGCATCATATGCTGCTTGATACACTTTAGCGTATTTTTCAACACCGATTTGATTTAGCTTGTCATTGTATTCTTTCCAGCTTGCATCATCTAATTTTTCTTTACCAGAAATGAATTTTGCTTCCATTTGTTGAATATAAGTAAGCAAATCAGCTTGAAGTGATGAACCTAGTTCATCTTGTTGTTTTTTAGACATATAAAGCGTTGGCCAGCCCACTTTTTCAAATGGTCCAATTTTTTCTGTCGCTTGCTCATCAATGAATTTGCTAAACGCATCTTTTACGATTGGATCGTTTTTATCTTTGAGGATAATCGCTGCTTCAGCCAATACTTTTGGTACTACACGTCCATAGTCAGGCGTGATTGTTTCACGAAGTTCTTCTGATTTTGTAGGGTCAACGTCTTTGTTGAACACTTGAACTTTGTCCCCTTTATCATTTGTATCCCAATGCCAGTAACCACCGTCTTTTTCCTCTGGTCCTGCATTTAGGAATTTACTTCCTTCGTTTGAGTAGAAGTAATCCACCCAACGAACTGCCGCTTCTGGACTTGGGCATTTATCTGATACTGCAAACGCACCTGTTGTAATATTGTCTGATACGTCCATAAACGCTTTTGGACTTGCTTCTGAGCTTAATGGATAAGCCATAGGATCTTCAATTGAAACATCTGGAGCTTTTCCACTTGTGAAATAGCTAAACCAGTCAGTATAAGCACCTAGACGATTTTCAGCACCTTTTGCTTTCTTTTGATCATCTGATTGAGAGAATACTTCTTGGTCAAGTAATTTTTCGCTATACAATTTTTCCATAAACTCAAGATATTTACGGTAATTTTCTTGTGTCGCACCGACCGTTACTTTGCCATTGTCGTCCACTTGTTGCAATTGTGAAGAAATACCAAAGGCATTCATAATCCAAGGACGTAGGCTTGCAAGTTTGTCTGTGTCCGCAGCTGAAGTGGTAAGTGGAATTTCATCTTTTTTACCATTTCCATTCGGGTCATTATCACGGAATTTCACAAGCATATCGTAAAATTCATCAACAGTCTTAGGCTCACTCAATCCTAATTTTTTCAACCATTGACCGTTGTACCAAACACTACCTTTTGAGATATTTGCTTTTTGTGCAAAATCTGTATCCTCAGTATTGTACTTCGCACCTAAGAATGGCAATGAGTAAATATGACCATCTGGTGTAGTGATTGATTTGCGGATATTTGGAAATTCATCCAAAATCTTCTTCAAGTTTGGTGCATAGCCATCTTCAATGTATTTTTCCAAAGCAACTAAAGTGGATCCTCCATATTGGATTTCCATTGGTTTGGTAACACCTGAGGCATAAACAACACCCGGAAGGTCACCTGAGGCAAAAGCTAGGTTAAGTTTTGTTGACAAATCTGACGCAGGTGGCGTAGTGTATTTGAATGAAATATCCGTTTTCTTCGCATAGTCATTCATCATTGGCATTTTGTCAAATGTCCCTTTTCCACTCGCTGGAGCAAACATACTAAGCTCCAATTTTTTGTCTACGATTGGGAAGCCTTCTTTTGCTACTTTTACATCTGACTTAGCAGTTTCTTTCTTGTCGCCTCCGCCACAAGCAGTAAGCATCCCGAGTGTAAGCAATGTTACACCACACGTCAATACAACAGTTGATTTCTTCATTTTGGTTCTCCTCTCACTAAGAGCTTTTGCTCTAGCTTATTTTTTATTTATAGCTAATTAGATTAGCTTAATAACTTTAATAACTTTTCTTATCCTTTCAAGGAACCAACTAACATTCCTTTTACAAAGTAACGTTGTAAGAATGGATAGACTACGATAATTGGTAAGGTGGAAACAATCATAATTCCATATTTGATAATCCCGACCAATTCACGTTTTCTGTTTAGCACTTCTTGAATACTTGCATTGGATGCTGTCGCATTAGAACTCATATCTTGCAAAATCAACAGCTCACGCAAAATCATTTGCAAAGGGAATTTCGCTCTGTCTGACAAATAAATCAACGCATCCATAAACCCGTTCCAACGTCCGACACCAACGAAAAGTGCGATAACTGCAAGAATAGGTGCGGAAAGTGGCAAGACGATTTGGAAGAAAATCCGAAAATCGCTACAACCGTCAACAATCGCCGCCTCCTCTAATTCTCGTGGAATGGTTGTCTGGAAAAATGAACGTGTTACCACGATATTGTAGACACCTGTTGCACTTGGAATCAATAACGCCCAAATGCTGTTCAACATTCCGAGTTGTTTAATCAAAAGATACGTTGGAATCATTCCTCCAGAGATAAACATGGTAATCATCATAAATTTGACGAAAAAGTTTTTCCCGTAAAGTTCTGGTCTGGAAAGTGCATAAGCACATGGAATGGTAACAGCTAAGTTAATGATTACTGCTAATACGGTATAAATAATCGTATTTTTATACCCCATCCAAATATCTTGATTGGCTAAAATTCTCTCATACCCCTCCCAAGTGAAACCTTTTGGTAACAACCACATTTCTCCTGATTGCACTGTACTAGGGTCACTTACTGAGGCACTAATAATATAAATCAAAGGATAAAGTACAACTAATGTTGCAGCGATAACAAATAAATAGTTAAAGCCAACAAATACTCTATCTCCTGTTGACATTTTTATTGCTTTTGTGTTCATTTTTTCTCCTTTCTGCGAAATCCCTTCGGGATTTCTTGAAACTTGACTTCCGCTTCGCTCCTGCCAAGCAGGGTCATTCGCGAACTTCGTCCGCTCAAAGTCTTTTCTGCGAAATCACTTTGTGATTTCTTAAAACTTGACTTCCGCTATCGCTCCTGCCAAGCGGGGTCATGAGCGAGCTAAAGCCCGCTCGAAGTCTTTTCTGTGAAATCACTTCGTGAAGTAAATCTCTGAATTGCAAACTGCATTTTCAAGTTTTTCCGTAATTTTTAGCCTTGCTCATCGGGCATTATTTGGTGCGTTCGCACCAAACGAAACTTGCGTTTCGGTTTGCTGTCGCAAACTTAATGCCCTTCTACTCAAGAACATTTCGCACGTTTTTTGTTTTCAATGAAAATTTCCGTATTGTTTATCGAGAAATACTTTGAACTTCGTTCAAAGCAAAGCTATCGCTTTGGTCTGCTCCGCAGACTCATTTCTCTCTGTACAAGAACATTTCGCTACGCTGAAATGCTTTGCATTTCGACTTCGCTCAATGTTCTTACCACAAACTATTTTCACTATATCTTTTTGTTATCCCGTTTACGACGATTAGGATAATGGAGTTGATGACGGAGTTGAATAGTCCTATTGCACTGGCAAAGGAGTATTGTCCTCCTACTAGACCTGCTCGGTACACGAATGTTGAGATTACGTCACTTGCCTCTTGGTTTAATGGGTTTTGCATAAGAATGATTTTCTCAAATCCTACGTTTAATAAATTCCCCATACTCATAATCAATAGAATGATAATCGTTGGCATAATCGTTGGAATGTTAATATGCCACGCACGTTGCAAACGACTTGCTCCGTCAATCATTGCCGCCTCGTGCAACTGCATATCTACACCACTTAGAGCTGCCATGTAAATCACTGAACTCCAACCTGTTGATTGCCAGACGTTACTCAATACATAAAGCGTTTTGAACCATTTCGGGTCTTCCATGAAATTAATCGGTTTTCCTCCGAAAAATTCAATGACGTGATTAATCATCCCTGTCGAAGGATTCGCAAATGCGACAATCATTCCGACAATAACTACAACTGAAATAAAGTTCGGTGCATAAGTGATTGTTTGGGCAAATTTTTTCCCAAAGCCGTCCTTTAATTCGTTTAAACTCAATGCCAAAATAATCGGCAATGGAAATCCTACAACTAATGAATAAACACTAATACCTAAAGTATTCTTAATCAAATCCCAGAAGAAATAGGAGTGGAAGAAGTCAATGAAATGCTTCCAACCAACCCAAGGACTTCCAAGTATCCCAAGAGACGGATTATAATCTTTCCAAGCGATAATCACACCATACATTGGCTCATAACAAAACACTAGAAAGAATAAGAATGCAGGCAAGAGAAAAATGTATAATTGCCAACTATTTTTCAATCGTTTACTTGAAAATTTCTTTTTTGTTTTGATTTTTTTAGGAGATTTACTCCCTGTTACATCTGCTACACTAAGCAAATTAGTCCCTCCTTTTTTTAGCTTTGAAGTGCTGAAGTTTGGTGGCTGCTCGCAACGTCCACAGACTTCAAAACGCACTTCTTCGCTTTTCTTTGTCTAGCTACGTGGGGCAGGAGTTGGGCGACTGCTCACAACGTCGCTCGAAACTTGCGTTTCGAGTGAATAAACGACGTGGTTCGCTGTCGCAAACTCCTGAACGCCCCTCTTCGCTTTTCTTTGTCTAGCTTTGAGGTGCTGGAGTTTGGTGGCTGTTCGCAGTGTCGCTCGAAACTTGCGTTTCGATGCTAGTCTTTCAAGAATCTTTGATTCTTAGAAAGACTGTATGCGAAACGAAGTGTAGGAGTAAGTAAACGGCGTGGCTCGCTGCCTCAAACTCCTGAACGCACTTCTTCGCTTTTCGTTATTCCGTTATTGCTTGTTCTGTTTTTGCGTCAAAGAAGTGTGCTTTGTTCATGTCGAATGCAAATTCTACTACTTCTCCCGGAGTGTGATAGTCTCTTGCGTCTACTTTAGCAATCATTTCTGTTTGCTCATTCATTCTCACGTAAAGCATCGTTTCTGCTCCAAGCAATTCACTTACAATAACTTCTCCTTTTACACGTGAAAGTGGGTTTGCCTCAATAACCACCAATTCTGTTGCAATGTCTTCTGGACGAATACCAAAAATTACTTCCTTGCCAACATATCCTCCGTCTTGCAATACTCTAAATTTCCCTTGAGGAATGGTAACGGATAATCCACTTTCATTGACCATCGTACCGTCTTCTTGAATAACCACTCGCATAAAGTTCATCGCTGGGCTACCGATAAATCCTGCTACAAATACATTGGTTGGGTGATTATAAACTTCTTGCGGAGAACCAATTTGCTGAACAATTCCCTCTTTCATAATGACAATGCGGTCGGCTAATGTCATCGCTTCCGTCTGGTCATGTGTCACGTAAATAGTCGTTGCACCAATTCTCTTGTGAATTTTAGCGATTTCAATTCGCATTTGCACACGTAATTTCGCATCCAAATTGGAAAGTGGCTCGTCCATAAGGAATACTTTCGCATCTCGCACAATCGCACGTCCCATCGCCACACGCTGTCTTTGACCTCCTGAGAGATTGGCAGGTTTTCTATTTAAAAACTCGGTCAAACCTAAAATTTCAGCCGCCTCTTCTACACGTTGCTTGATTTCTTCTTTTGGGTATTTTCTCAATTTCAACCCAAATCCCATATTGTCATAAACCGTCATATGTGGATATAAAGCGTAGTTTTGGAAAACCATTGCAATATCTCTATCTTTTGGTGCTTTATCGTTGACCACTTCCTCACCAATGTATAGTTCCCCTGAGGTAATATCCTCAAGCCCTGCAATCATACGAAGAGTTGTTGACTTCCCGCAACCACTCGGCCCGACAAAAACGATAAATTCTTTATCTTCGATATGAAGATTAAAATCATCAACTGATTTCTGTGGATTGTTGTCATACTGCTTTGTGATACTTTTTAGATTCAGTTCTACCATATTTTTCTCACCTTTTCTTTTTTTACAGGCAGTAATTTATACCGAATTACCTAACTACCCGCTTTTCTTTTGGCAAGTGTTATTATGCGTGGAAAACGTTTTATTTTCCATATGTAAAATTTTTTTGTTTGGTAAACAAGCGGTATTTCAATGTTTCTGAAATGTTACATATTTGTTTCTAAAAGGTACCTGAAATAAAAAAAGAGAGGTCGCCCTCTCCTTAATCTACAAAATTCGTCTTAATAACCGTCGTCAACTCAATTTGCCAAACACCGTCATTTTTGATAAATGCCACATTGAGCGTTGCAATGTGCTTTTTATACTCTTTCTTCCCGAGATTTTCTTGTTCTTGCTTTGTTTCAGCTAGAATGTGGTCGCCCTCATGTTTTAAAATCTCAAACGATTGCAACGTGCTTTTTATATCATATTCCTTAAATGCTTTGGTCAATTCTTTCTTCGTATTTTTTCTTCCTCTAGGAACAATACACGCCAGATAGTTGTCAATGTCTTTTTCATTGCTATATTTCAAACTATCTTCGTAAAGTTTTTTGACTGCTTGTTCGTCTGTGTCAAATTTTTTATCTGTTGTGTTATTTTTTTGCTTGTAAACTTCGTCTGCTTCGTTGGCATATTGGTAAATCATCCCTCCCACACCAAAAAGCGACAACGCAAGCAAAGGAATGAGTATTTTTTTTCTCATGCTTTGTTTACCTTTCTAAACTCGCCCGGCGGAAGTCCGACTGTTTCACGAAACTTCCTTGTAAAATTGGAAATATCGGAATAACCAATATCTAGCACAATTTCCTTGACAGGCTTATTCGTTGCTATCAAAAGCTCTTTGGCTTTGTCAATCCGCAATTGTTGAACGTATTTACTAAAATTATTGCCCGTTTCTTCTTTTATCATTTGGCTCATTTTCGACAAGGAAACATCAAAGTGCATCGCCATTTCGTCTAAACTAAACATCGGATTCATATAATTGCTCTCAATCATATCCAACAGCTTGTTTTCTTCTTGTTTTTCCGTTTGCTGATTGACTTTGCTAAACTCTTGTGAAAGAATAAGTGAAAATCTCAAAATTTCATCCTTGATTTTACTTGGATAAAAAGACACCTTCGCCACTTCAATCAAATGAACCAAATGATTCGTCTCAGCTAGGAGAACCAATTCATTTAAAACGTAAAATTGATAGCTTTTCAGCAATTCTTTCGGCAAAACGTCCGCCCTTTGTGCAAATAATTCTTCTAAAATTTTCTCTACCAAATGCACGCTACCATGCTTGATTGCTTGCAACAGCGTTTCTGTTTTTTCAACCGGCAAGAACGTTTCATTCGCATTTTTCGTAGTCGCTAACGAATTTTCTTCTTTCTGCTCGATTTCTTTTCTGGACAAGGCGGTAAAATAAGACAAATTGACCGCTTTGAGTGATTTTTCAATATGACCATAAGAAATATTCAAATCAAGCCCAATATTTTCACGCAAATATGCCCCAAAATTTTCCTGTAAATAATTCGCAAAAAGCTCCTCAGATTCAATAAATTGATTGAATGAGAATAAAAACACAAGCAAACTTTTTTGTGGCAACTCGATATAGTGAACGGAATAATTCTCGTTTTTAGCAAATAGCTGATTGACCAACACGGTTTTAACTTTCAAATTGACCTCATCATCGTCCGTCAAATTGGAATTTGTCACACCGACAAGATAATGATGACTATTTTTCAACGGAATAGACAAACGTTTCATTTCTCTTGTAATATCTTCTTCACTGTTAAAATGCCCGAGTAAAAGCTGTTCAAAGAAATGAATGGTTTGGAAATTTCTCGCCTCTTGCACTTGTTCGTCCAAATTCAACTTCGTTTGGAACAAATAATCGCCCACTCGATTGAGAATGTCATCATCTTTGTTTTCATGCTTAGAAATTTCTCGGTAAACTTTGTTCAGCTGGTAAATCGGCTGGTATTGTTTGTAGCTGACAAATAAAATAATAACGAAACTCACAATCAAAAACATTCCTAGCACAATCAAGAAACCAGCTACAACAGGAATTGCCATTTGCTGTGCCTTACTTTTGTCAAACAATCCGATAGCCGACAAAGAAACATCTGGCATAATCTCCTCTTGATGAACAAGAAAATCACGATTGCCAACTCTGACTTCACTTTTTTCAAATAAGTCTTTCAGCGGAATGTTTTCTTCTACTCCCACTTGAAAAGCCAAATTGTTTTGCACGAAGAAAAGAAGTTCCTCCTCGTTAGACAATAGCTCGGTGTCAATCACTCGTTTCATTTCGCTAATGGATAAAACGTAGACAACACGTCCGACTACTTGCCCTTCTCTTGATACAAATGGCACAAAGTAATAAAGATGATCGCCTGCGTTGTCTTTATCCGTCACAAGCCTAGGCTTTTTCTCGCTTAACGCACGCCTTAGCTCAGTTTTTGACATTTTTTCATATTCTGCTCTCGTGGCAAGAAAGACTTGCTCTGACATTGTCCCACTTGTCGAATACATGGTTGGAGAATCGGTATAATACAGAAAAATATTGTCGACAATTCGTGAGAGCATGACATAGCGACGCAGTTCTTGCTCGGTACTTGTCTGAACAGGGCTCGGGTAATCTCGTGGTCTCTCTATCGCATCATTGACTGCCATATCTAGCGTAATTTCCCCAAGCTCAATAAAATTTCTCTCTAACTTGGCAGAAAGTTGCCCCATCATTTTTTTGTTGCTCCACTGAAACTCTCTTTGCGTAGAAAGAGTGAGCGAGAAAAATAAATAAACAGACAATACAACAAATGGTAGCAAAAATACAAATAGATAACTTAGCAATAATTTTTTACTTACACGACCTGTAAAATTTTGAGAAAAATTTCTCATGCTACTCATCTTTTTCACTATTCATTGCCTCCTCATTCATACGCTCTAGTCTTTTCATTGCTTGAAAACTAAAATAGGCAATCGAAAAGAAGAAAACGGGGATTGGAAGTAATGCGAGTAGCGGAAAGAGAACACTCAAATAACTAGCTATCGCTAATCCTATAAAAATCGCAATCGTTTGCGGGACACTACAAAGCACTAGGAAAAATGCTTGTTTAAATGTATCTTTCACCGTCAAGCTATACCGCACAAGACTTGGAAATAGATAAAAATTCACACACAAACACAAAAGCAACAATACAATCAAGCAAATATGCACATATGTATTTTGAATTATTTTTCCATTAATTCTAATGTCAATCGCTAAAACAAGCATAATCGCAAACGAGAGAAAACCTATTATATTTGCTTTTTTAAAATGCTTTTTAGCATCATTGACCACGTCACTCAATTTTAGGAAGTCTACCTCTTCTTTGTCGCCAAATACAGCGAAGAAACGCTCAAAGGCTGCTGCAAGTGCTGGAAAAATCCCAAAAACAATGCCAAATCGCACCATCGCCACCACACAAAACACTTGAAGTTTGAGTGCAAAAATAATATACTCTCCTGCTCTTAGACTTTTTGATGCAATATCATTCATCTTTTGCCTCCTGTATCTTTTTTATTCCCCCGTCCAAAAAAAGAATCAATATCATTTTATTAATTAATTTTTTGTCACTGTCATTATATACTTAATTTTTACCGCTTTCAATCAATAACAGAAAAAATTGTTTTTGAAGATGTGGCTTGTATTTTGTAAATGGTGGTTTTTATGAAAACGTTCTGCTCGTTCTAAGTGAAGGCCACCTCTAAAAACAGAGATTGAAAGAATACTTCCTTTCAATCTCTGATAAGTCGTTTTGTTTGTAGAAAAAATTTCTTAATCGCCCTCATTCTCATCAGTTGAAATCAAACGTTGCAAAGCCTGTCTCACTTGTTCAACTGTTGTTGCCTCAATCCATTGAGTGTTTGGGAAGTGTTCTACCATAATTCTAAATTTTTCACAAGGTGACAATCGTTGAGAACCTCTTGTTTCATTTTTCATTTAACAATACCCTTTCCAATTTCTTCTTTGCCTTCATTAACCATGGATGCAGTACCTTAATATCGTTTTCTATAATATAATTAACTAAAACTTGAAACACCAAAACCCCACGTTTCCCCTTACCTCACCAACATTCAAGGGGAATAAAAAAAGCATGAAACACTCAAAACTTGATATAATTAAAGTACCAAACCATAACGATCAAGGAGTGTTCATGCCATGAATATTATAACACGAAACAACCAAGAAAAGTCATTTATTCAACATTCAATTGCCAAAAGTTTTCAGCGATTTGAATTTGAAAAGATTGCTCGTTTGTCTAATATGAAGAAGGAAAAAGGAATTCCTTATCACACCTTGTTTGTCTACTTGGTAGAAAGTATTTTTTCTGGAAAAT